>CAJMPZ010000053.1 GCA_905215445.1 uncultured bacterium
TATTTTCCGGTTCGACGAACAGCCGATCGTGTCAAATTTGGGCTAACAGAGCCTTTTGTTTTGCCGCACCGGATCCATGGTGCTGGGATTTAGCGACGAGGACCGTGCGCAACTGGAGAAACTGTCCCGCAACGGCCACGCCAACGGCGTGCCCGAACTGTCGATTATCGGCCCCGGGCACATTCACGAGCTGGAACCACGCGCAAGTGCCAAGGCGACGTGCGCGCTGTGGTGTCCCTCCACTGGCTTTGTGGATCCGTTTGAGGTCGCCATCGCTGCGCTGGAGAACGCCGTCGCCAACGGCGTGACATTTATGCGGCCTGCGCCGGTGGAAGCGATTGAGGTTGCTGGCGGCGAGGCTACCGACGGGGCTGTGCGCTTTACGCTGGCGACGCCCGCTGGCAACGTGCGCTGCCGCTACCTGATCAACGCCGCGGGCAACGGAGCCGCGGACATCTCGCATATGGCGGGCGCCGAGGAGTTCCATATGGTCTGGCGTCAGGGCAACATCGTGGTGCTGGACAAGGAGCCGCGCACGCTCATGTCGCTCTACCCCGTGCCGACGCCGGTGTCGAAGGGCGTTATCGTGACAGGCACCGTGCACGGCAACACCGTGATCACCGCGACGGCCGCCGTGCGCGAGCCGGGTGACACGCAGACCTATGCAAGCGATGTGAACGCGCTGCTGACCGGCGCGCACAAGCTAGTGCCCGATCTGGATACGCGACGTGTGGTGCGCGCATTTGCCGGCGGGCGTCCGGTCATTCAGGGAACGAACGACTTCTTTATTGGACAGTCGGCCGTGGTGCCGGGGCTGTTCCAGGCGGCGGGCATTCAGTCGCCGGGCGTGGCAAGCGCGCCGGCCATTGCCGAGCGCATGGAGCTTGTGATGCGTGAGGCGGGCGTGGAGCTGCACGAGCGGGCGGACTGGAACCCAATTCGCCGCGCGCCGGACGACTTTGACCGCGCATCGCTGGCGCGCAAGGAGGAGCTGATCGAGTCCGATCCCGCGTGGGGACAGATTGTCTGCCGCTGCGAGACGGTGCCCGAGGCTGAGATTGTGGCAGCGATTCGGCGCCAGCCGGGCGCGGTTTCGGTCGAGGGCGTCAAGCGCCGCTGTCGTGCCGGCATGGGTCGGTGCCAAAGCGGCTTTTGTCAGAGCCGTGTGGTGGCGATTCTGGCGCGCGAGTTGGGCTGCGATCCCGGCGAGGTATTACTGGAGGACGCCGGCTCCTGGCTGGTAGAAGGCCCTTTGAAGGGGGTGCGCTAGGATGGCGGAATTCAAATCGAGTGCGATTGATTGCGGCGTCGTGGAAGCCGTACAAACGCAAGCCTTCGACGTGGTCGTTATCGGCGGCGGACCTGCCGGCATGGCGGCCGCGCTTGCCGCGCATAAAACAGGCGCGCGCGTGGCCGTCGTGGAGCGCGAACAGCACCTGGGCGGCATCCTGCGCCAGTGCATCCACCCCGGATTTGGCCTTTCACACTTTAAGCAGGAGCTCACCGGTCCCGAGTACGCGCAGCGCTTTATCGACCAGGTGCGGGCAACCGACATTGCGCTGTTCCTGAACAGCATGGTGATTGGGATTGATTCAGGCGAGCCTACGGAAGACGCAGCACTCCACACCGTCACGCTCATGAGCCCCGCCGGCATGCTACAGCTCACCGGACGCGCGGTCGTCCTTGCCATGGGATGCCGCGAGCGCACCCGCAGCGAGATCAAGATTCCCGGTAGCCGTCCCGCCGGCGTGTTTACGGCCGGCCTGGCGCAGCGATACATCAATATCGAAAATCTCAAACCCGGCTCGCGCGCCGTCATTTTGGGTTCGGGCGATATCGGGCTCATCATGGCACGTCGCTGCACGCTCGAGGAGATTTCGGTCGAGGGCGTGTACGAGCTCATGCCGTACGCCAACGGCCTGCGCCGCAATGTGAAGAACTGCCTGGACGATTTTGGTATTCCGCTGCATCTGTCGACCACGGTCACGCGCGTGATTGGGCACGACCGTGTGGAGGCCGTCGAGGTGAGTCAGGTCGACGAGCACTTGGCGCCCATTCCGGGTACCGAGCGCATTGTTCCGTGCGACACGTTGCTGCTTTCGGTGGGCCTGATTCCCGAGAACGAGCTTTCGGTTGCCGCGGGCGTTGAGCTTGACCCGCGCACGCGCGGCGCCGTGGTGAACCAGAGCCTACAGACGGGCGTGCCGGGTATCTTTGCCTGCGGCAACGTACTGCACGTGCACGACCTGGCCGACAACGTGACGACCGAGTCCGAGAGGGCTGGCGCAACTGCAGCGGCGTACGCGCTGGGTGGCGGAGCCGAGACGGACACGGTCGCGAACACGGGCTGCGAGCTCACGGTCTCCCCTGCCGGCAACGCGGGATACGCGCTGCCGGGACGCATTACGGCTGTGGCACTCACCAAGCTCAACTTCCGCGTGCGCCGGCCAGCCGATGCCGCATGCGTGAGGATCTTGGCCGACGGCGAGGAACTGTTCGCCGGCAAGGTCCGCGCGTATAAGCCAAGCGTTATGGAAAGCTTCCCGCTGCCGGCAAAGGTCATCAAACAAGCGATCGACCTGGGTGCCAGCGAGATTATCCTATCTGTCGATCCCGTTGAGGAGGTGTAGAGTCATGAGCGCGAACGCGATCGAGACGCTCAAGTTCAACTGCACCACCTGCCCATCCGAGTGCCTCCTGACCGTAGAGGTAGAGCGTGACGCAGACGGCGCCGTGGTAGAGGTGCACTCCGTGACCGGCAACAGCTGCCCGCGCGGTGATAAGTTCGCGCATCAAGAGCTCACCTGCCCCATGCGCGTGCTCACCACCACCGTGGCCGTATCCGGCGGCGACGAGGCGCTGCTGCCTGTGCGCACGGCCGAAGCCATCCCGCTGGCACTCCACGCCCAAGCCATGGACCTCATCCGCGGCGTTGTCGTCGAGGCCCCCATCCGCATGGGTAACGTCGTCCTACCCAACCTCCTAGACACCGGTACCGACCTCATCGCCAGCATGGACATCGACTAGCTAATTTGGGACGGGGCTCTTTTAGCTGCTTTTGCAAGGAGTGTCTCTAGGTGCCGGCATAAAAGGAACGTCCCTATGTGCCGGGCATGGGATACCATGGTGGCAGCCTAGCGAAAGGATGTTTCATGGCACATGTCAATGAACAGCGTGCGGCGCGCGTGCTCGATGCGCTCGGGGCTCAGCACCCCGGCGCACAGCTGCTCGTAAACGACCCATGGTCGATTTATTACCTGACCGGCTTTTATGCCGATATGTTCGAGCGTTTTTGCGGCGTGCTGCTCGCGCGCAATGCCGAGCCCGTGATCCTGGTCAACGCGCTGCATCAGCTGCCCGAGTATGACAATGCGCGCGTTGCCTATCACACCGATACTGACGTCGTGGCCGACGCCATCATTCGCGAGGTCGATCCGACCAAGCCTCTTGGCATCGACACCGTCATGCGCTCCGGCTTTTTGATGCCGCTCATGGAGCGCCACGCCGCCAGCGAGTTTTTCCTGGGTGACTTTGCCGTCACCGCCGCGCGCACCCACAAGGATGCCACCGAGCGGGAGCTCATGCGCGTGTCCTCCGCCGCCAACGACGCCGTGATGGCTGATGCCATCAAACTCGTCCACGAAGGTGTGACTGAGCGCGAAATTGCTGACCAGATGCTCGGCCTGTACCGCAATCACGGCTGCGAGGGCTTTAGCTTTCCGCCCATCGTGAGCTTTGGCGCCAACGCCGGCGACCCGCACCACGAGCCCGACGGCACCGTGCTCAAGCGCGGCGACGTGGTGCTGTTCGACATTGGTGGACGCCGCTGCAACTACTGCTCGGACATGACGCGTACATTCTTTTGGGGCGAGCCGGACGAGGAGACGGAGCGCATCTACGATATCGTGCGCCGCGCCAACGAGGCCGCCGAGGCGCTCATCGCGCCGGGCGTGCGTATGTGCGACCTGGACCGCGCCGCACGCGACGTTATTGAGGATGCGGGCTACGGTAAGTACTTTACGCATCGCCTGGGCCACTCGATCGGCCTGCAGGACCATGAGCCGGGCGATGTTTCGCTCGTCAACGAGCAGGTCATAGAGCCGGGCATGACGTTTTCCATCGAGCCAGGCATCTACCTCCCCGGCCGCACCGGCGTCCGCATCGAGGACCTAGCCCTGGTGACCGAGAACGGCGTCGAGATTCTCAACGCCTACCCCCACGACCCAGTCCGCCTAGACTAGACAATGCGGCAAAGGGGCTGTCCCTTTGCCGCATCACATGAATGCCGCCACAAAAACGGCCCATCTACTACGTTTAACCCGCATGGTTCGACCATACCCGCGTTTTCGCAAAATCCGAAAGCCGTCTACCTGCGGTTTTCATTTCACAATTCTCGGTGTGGTCAGAGGTATTCGCTAAAACGTAGTAGATAGGCCCATTTCGTGGCAAGCAGCCCAAATTGGCTGCCCCCGTTGGCGGGGTTAGCGGAGCAGGCCGGCTACTTCGCCGGCTAGGGTGATGGTGCCGGCGGCAACGAAAGCCTCGCCCGCGGCATCGAAGGCTGCGAGGGCCTCGGACACGCTGGGATACACGCCCGCGAGCTTATCGGCGTCCATCAGGGCAGCGAGTTCCTCTGCCGGCAAGGCGCGATCGGAATCGGTCTGCGTCACGACCACGCGCGGGAAGGCCGGGACCAGCACGTCGACGATACCCGCCACGTCCTTGTCGGCCAGCGCGGCACACAGCAACGTGGGACGATTTTCCACGCACGGATCGATCTCGTCCAGCGCGCTCACAAAGTTCTCGCAGCTCTGGGGGTTATGGCAAGCATCGATTAGTTTAAGCGGATCGGTCCCCAGCACATCAAAGCGACCCGGTGTGGGGCAACCCATAAGCGACGCATCCAGCGCATCGTGGTCGAGCTCGCGACCCAAATACCCCTCGCACAGCATAATCGCGCACGCGGCATTCTGCGGCTGATAGGCCGGCTTAACCATGCTCGTCGTATAGACCGCACGCGGCGTGGTGCAGCTAAACTCAACCGTGTCGCCCACATGCGCCGGCACCTTGGTCGTGGCATGGTTCACCACGAGCGGCACGATGCCGCACTCGCGACAACGTGCATCCATCACGCGCTGAACGCTCGCCTCGTGCGTGCCCTCGCCCAGCACAACCAGGCGTCCGGGCTTGATGACCGCAGCCTTCTCCCCCGCAATCGCCTCGAGCGTATCGCCCAAAATGCGCGTGTGATCGAGCCCGATGCCCGTAATGGCAACGGCAACGGGATCGGTCGCACTCGTGGCGTCCCAACGTCCGCCCATGCCAACCTCGAGCACGGCAACATCCACCGCGGCCTCGGCAAACACGACAAGCGCGGCAGCCGTCAGCAGGTCAAACGGCGTGATGGTATAGGCGCGCTCCCCCGCCGCCACACGACGAGCATTCATGCGACGCCCCGCCTCGACGGCGGCGGAAACGCCACGGGCAAACGCCTCATCGCTCACGACGTGCCCATCGACCTCCATGCGCTCGGGATAGCGCACCAGCTGCGGCGACGTATACAGCGCGGTCTTGAGTCCCTCACCACGAAGAATGGCAGCCGAAAAACGCGTAGTCGAAGTCTTGCCATTGGTACCGGCAACCTGAATGCAATCGAAATACTCATCCGGACGTTCCAGCTCATCGAGCATATCGACAACCGTCTCGAGCAGAGGACCAGCATCCCCAGAAATCCGCCCCGTATCAGCAGCCAGCCCAACAGCCTCATCAAACGAAAGCAAATCAAACTCAAAAGGAACGGTATACAAGCCGGAACGCTTAGGCATTTTTAGAACCGCCATTCATAGAAAAATAAAACAGTATAGGTTGAGGATAGTCAGCGAAAACGCCTCTGATGAGCCAAGGTGCCGTGAAACAAGGGCGCATAGGGCTTATGCCCATGCGCCCGAAGTTGAACGGCAGATTGGCCATCAGAGGCGTTTGCAGCGTCGAGTCAGCCGCCGTTCGTTAGAACGGCGGAATAGGTGTCCGCAGTAGCGAGCAATGCCCCAAACCGCGTCCCCCGAGTAAACCTTACGAGAAGTCAGCAACCTGAGCAGTCAGCGCCGCCAGGATCTCCTTGAGCTCAGCTGCACGGTCCCTCTTCTTCTGGACCACCGCGGGCGCGGCCTTAGCCACAAAGCCCTCGTTGGCGAGCGTCTTCTCGCAGCCGGCAAGCTCCTTCTGGGCCGCGGCAATCTCTTTCTCCAGGCGTGCCTTCTCGGCCGAAAGGTCAACCTTGCCCTCGAGAACCACAAAGACCTCGACGCCGCTGTCGACCACGGCAATGCTCGCAGCCGGCTTCTCAACGTCGGTACCCATAACCAGCGAAGCGGTGTTCGCCAGCGGCTCGATGGTCGAGCGCAGGCTCTCGAGCTTCTCGATATCCTCGGCGCCGGCGCGCACGACAACGTCGAGCTCCGCCTTGGGGCTCAAGCGATAGCGCGAACGGGTGGCACGGGCGGCAGACACGACGGCACGGCACAGCTCAAACGCGCGCTCGGCGGGCTCGTCGACGTACTTGGCGTAGTCGGCGGGCTCGGGCCACTTGGCGATCATGAGCGCCTCGGCGCGGTTCACGTTGCCCTCGGCGTCCAGATCGAGCACGCTCGCCGGCATGTTGTCCCAAATCTCCTCGGTGACAAACGGCATGAGCGGGTGCATCAGGCGAATGGAGGTATCGAGCACAAAGATCAGGTTGCGCTGCGCCTGTAGACGGCCCTCGCCCTTCAGGCGGGCCTTGGTGACCTCGACGTACCAGTCGCAGACCTCGTTCCAGAAGAACTGCTGCACGCCGCGGGCCATGTCGCCAAAGGTGTAGTTCTCGATGCCCTCGGTGACCATCTTCACGGCCTTGGCCAGGCGGCTGAACATCCAGGCGTCGGCCGGCGTCTCCACGACGGGCTCGCCGGGCGTGTAGCCCTCCATGTTCATGAGCAGGAAGCGGCTGGCGTTCCAGATCTTGGTCACAAAGCTCTTGGCCTGGTCGGTACGCGGGCTGTCGATGAGCTTCTTGGTCTTCTTGTCGATGTTCGCGTCAAACTTGACGTCCTGGTTGTTGGTGCACAGCGTGAGCAGGTTGAAGCGCATGGCGTCGGCGCCGTACATGCCAATGAGGTCCATGGGATCGACACCGTTGCCCTTGGACTTGGACATGCGGCTGCCGTCCTTGGCCAGAATCGTCGGGTAGATGACGACGTCCTTAAACGGCACCTCGTCCAAGAAATACAGCGAACTCATGACCATGCGGGCGACCCACAGCGCGATGATGTCGCGTGCGGTGACGAGCGCCGTCGTGGGGTGATGGCCCTCGAGCAGCTCCGGCTTTTGCGGCCAGCCCTGCGTGGCGAAGGTCCACAGCTGCGAGCTGAACCAAGTGTCCAGCACGTTCTCGTCCTGATGCACGTGATGGCCGCCACACTTGGGGCACACGTCGGTGTCCTCGGTGAGGGCGTCCTCCCAGCCACAGTCCTCGCAGTAGAACACGGGGATGCGGTGGCCCCACCACAGCTGACGGCTGATGCACCAGTCCTTAAGGTTCTCCATCCAGGTGGTGTAGGTCTGCGTCCAGCGCGCGGGGTGGAAGGTGACCTTGCCGGAGTTGACGGCGTCGAGCGCCGGCCCCTTGAGCTTGTCGACGGCCACAAACCACTGCTCGGACAGCCACGGCTCCAGGGCGGAGTCGCAACGGTAGCAGTGCATGACGGAGTGGTCGAGCTCTTCGACGTGGTCGAGCAGACCGTGCTCGTCGAACCACTTGACGACAGCCTCGCGGCACTCATCGCGGTTCATGCCGGTAAACTCGCCGTAGCCCTCGACGACCACCGCGTGCTCGTCGAAGATGTTGATCTGCGGCAGGTCGTGAGCCTGACCCATGGCGTAGTCGTTGGGGTCGTGGGCCGGGGTGACCTTAACGAAGCCGGAGCCAAAGTTGGCGTCGACATGCCAATCCTCAAAGATAGGAATCTCACGGTCGACGATGGGGAGCTTGACGGTCTTGCCCACAAAGGCGGCCTTCTCGGGGTCCTTCGGGGAGACGGCGACGCCCGTGTCGCCGAGCATGGTCTCGGGGCGCGTGGTAGCGACGACGATGTAGTCCTGGCCGTTGACCGGCTCAGTCAGCGGGTAGCGCAGGTGCCACAGGTGGCCCTTCTCGTCCTTGTATTCGGCCTCGTCGTCCGAGATAGCGGTAGTGCAGTTGGGGCACCAGTTGACGATGCGCTTGCCGCGATAGATCAGGCCGTCGTGGTACCAGTCGCAAAAGACCTTGCGTACGGCCTGCGCGTAGTCCTCGTCCATGGTGAAGCGCTCGTTGTCGAAGTCGACGGAGCAGCCCATGCGCTTGATCTGCTCGACGATGATGCCGCCGTACTCGTGGGTCCAGTCCCAGCAGGCGTCGACAAACTTGTCGCGACCGATCTCCAGGCGGCTGATGCCCTCGCTCTTGAGCTTCTTGTCGACCTTGGTCTGCGTGGCGATACCGGCGTGGTCGGTGCCCAGCACCCAGCGCGTGGACTTGCCGCGCATGCGGGCCATACGGACGATGGCATCCTGGATGGAGTCATCGGTGGCGTGACCCATGTGGAGCTTGCCGGTCACATTGGGAGGCGGAATGGTGACGGTGCAGTCGCCCACGCCCTCGCGGCGCTTGTAGTAGCCGCCGTCGAGCCACTTCTGCAGGATCGCCGGCTCGTTGGTCGACGGATCGTAGTTCTTGGGCATTTCTTCCATATATCTCTCCCTGTCCCGCCGGCGTGTCCGCCTGCTTGGTTTTCGCTCGGTCAAGTCCTGGCTCGCACGAAGGCCACATTAAGTGGCCTTCGGCTCGTGCGGAATCTACGAAAACCAAGCAGGCGGACACGCCTTAGGTATCGATTACTTCAGTCTGAAGGTACTAGCTAAACAATCTCACAGAATAGCACAGGCATACCTACCAAAAAGGGACAGGTTTATTTTGGCAGGTTTTATCAGGCAGAATGACGTTTGCCCATATAAAACCGACCAAAATAAACCTGTCCCTAAAAGGCAGGTCCCGTAGTGGTTGCCGCGGGACCTAAACGGGCGCTATTTACCCATAGATGCGCTGGGGCTGTTCTTCGCCCTTTACGGAGGCTTCGGTCACGATGACCTTGGCGACGCCTTCCTCGCTGGGGAGGTCGAACATCGTCTGCTGCAGCACGTCCTCGCAGATGGAGCGCAGGCCGCGGGCGCCGGTCTTGCGGGCGAGTGCCATGCGGGCGATCTCGTGCAGCGCCGCGTCCTCAAACTCAAGCTCAACGTCCTCGAGCTGGAACATCTTACGGTACTGGCGCACCACGGCGTTCTTGGGCTCGGTCAGAATCGACACCAGATCGTCCTCGTCGAGCGCCTGCGTCTGGGTGACGACGGGCGTACGGCCCACAAACTCGGGGATCATGCCAAAGGCGTTGAGGTCCT
Source organism: uncultured bacterium (assembly GCA_905215445.1). Classification (GTDB taxonomy): domain Bacteria; phylum Actinomycetota; class Coriobacteriia; order Coriobacteriales; family Coriobacteriaceae; genus Collinsella. Next base: position 9,475 of record CAJMPZ010000053.1, read on the forward strand.
GCGGGAGCACCTGACGCAGCAGGTCGTTCTCGTCGACCGAAGTGGGGCCGGCGATCTCGGAGTTAAAGCCCACGCCCTTGTTGCCAACACGGTCGGCGATGATCTTATCCAGGCCCACAAAGGCACCGCCGCAGATAAACAGGATGTTGGTCGTGTCGATCTGCAGCAGCTCCTGCTGGGGATGCTTGCGGCCGCCGGTGGGCGGAACGCTTGCCACCGTGCCCTCAAGAATCTTAAGCAGCGCCTGCTGAACACCCTCGCCCGAGACATCACGGGTAATAGAGAGGTTCTCGGCCTTGCGGGCGATCTTGTCAATCTCGTCCACGTAGATAATGCCCACCTGCGCGCGCTCGATATCGCCATCGGCAGCGTTGATGAGCTTGAGCAGGATGTTCTCCACATCCTCGCCCACGTAGCCAGCCTCGGTAAGCGCGGTGGCGTCGGCAATGGCAAACGGCACCTCGAGGATGCGCGCGAGCGTCTGGGCGAGCAGGGTCTTACCGGTACCGGTGGGACCGAGCAGCAGGATGTTGGACTTGGCGAGCTCCACCTCGTCCATATCGTCGTCGATCTGCGAGCCCATGCCATCGTCAAAGGCAGACACCGCGGCGCCGCCCTCGATCACGCGGCGATAGTGGTTGTAAACGGCCACCGACATGGCGCGCTTGGCGTCTTCCTGACCCATGACATAGGCCGAAAGCTCGTCATAGATCTCGTGCGGCGTCGGCACGTGCGTGATGACCTGGCGGTCGTCCTCGAGCTCAAAGCCCTCGGCCTCGGGGTCCACGGCGGGCTGGGATGCAGCCTGACCGTGATCGTTGAGGAAGCCTGGCAGCTTGCCGTTGCGGGCGGCGTCCATAAAGTCCGAAGCCAGCGACTCCTCAAGGATCTCGGAGCAGGCGGCGACGCACTCGTCGCAGATAAAGATGTTGGTCGGGCCCTTTACGAGACGACGGACCTGGCCCTGCTCTTTTCCGCAGAAGGAGCAGCGGATGGGGTTGCCGTTCTCGTCAAAGTTGTCCTGCATGTTACCGGCCATCCTAGGCATCCTTCGCGGCGAGATCGCGCGAGGTGACAATACGGTCGATCAGGCCGTAGTCGAGGGCCTCGGCAGCGGTCAGGTAGTTGTCGCGCTCGGTATCGGCCTGGACCTTCTCGATGGGCTGGCCCGAGGCATCGGACAGAATCTGGTTGAGCTCACGACGGGTCTTCTTGATCTCCTCGGCCACAATCTCGATCTCGGTCTGCTGGCCCTGGGCACCGCCGCTGGGCTGGTGAATCATGACCTTGGAGTGCGGCAGGCAGAAGCGCTTGCCCTTGGCGCCGGCCGAAAGCAGCACGGCGGCCATGGACGCGGCCATACCAACGCAGATGGTGGAGACCTGCGGCTTAATGAAGTTCATGGTGTCCAGAATCGCCAGGCCGGAGTAGACCTCGCCACCGGGCGAATTGATGTAGAGCGAGATATCCTTCTCGGCATCCTGGCTCTCAAGATGCAGCAGCTGGGCAACGACCAGGTTGGCGCTGACGGAGTTGATCTCCTCGCCCAAGAAGATGATGCGGTCGTTGAGCAGGCGCGAATAGATATCGTAGCTGCGCTCGCCGCGCGGCGTCTGCTCGATAACGTATGGCACGAGGGCGGAATCGAACTTAGCGATCATACGCATCTCCATTTCTCTCTTGCGGACCAAATTGGTTCTAGATAAACGTACGGTGCCCGCATGCTATGCATTGGCTGGCACCGTACGAAGCAACCGGATAACCGGTGTATAACTTTACCCCAACACGGGCGCACCCATGCGCTCGCGGGCAAGGTGGCGAGAATTACTCAGCGTCCTTGGCGGTCTCGTCGACCTCGGTCACCTTGGCATTCTCGACCAGGTGGTCAACGGCCTTGGAACGACGGATGGACTCGCGGACGGCAGGCATGCGGCCATCGGCGATGAACTCGGCCTTGGAAGCCTCGACGTCCTTGACGCCGGCCTTCTCGAACTCGGCGTTGATGTCGTCCTCGGTGACCTCAATCTTGAGCTCACGGGCGAGGGCGTCGAGCGCCAGGGACTCACGGGCAACGTCGTTGGCCTGCTTGTGCAGGTCGCCGATGAACTGCTCCATGGTCAGGCCGGAAGCGGGCAGCCAGGTGTCCAGCGTCATGCCGCGGGCAGCGAGGTTGGACAGGAAGTTCTGGCCAAGCTCCTCAAAGACGGACTGCTCGTAGTCGGCGTCCATCTCGTCGAGCTGCAGGCGCTCGGCGAGAGCGGAGACGCAACGGTTCTCCTTCTCGGCCGGGAGGCGGGAAGCCTTGTCCTGCTCGATCTCGATCTTGATGGCGTCGCGCATAGCGTCGATGCTGTCGAAGCCAAAGTCGGACTTAACGAGCTCGTCGGTGAGCTCGGGGGTGTTGCGGACCTTGATGCCCTTGACGGTGACCTCGACGGTGTGGGTCTCGGCCTCCTCGCCCTCCTCGCCCTCCTCGACCTCGTCGGTCCAGGTAACGGACTTGACGTCGTCAACGTTGGCGCCGATCAGGGCCTCGTTGAACTCCTTGGGGTTGCTGTCGCTACCGGCGATGAGCATGCGGCCCTCGGCGGCAAAGTTGTCAGCGTTCTCGACGGCCTTGAGGTCGACGGTGACGTAGTCCTCGGCCTCGACGGCGCGACCCTCGACGTCCTCGAAGGTGGCACGGTAGCTGAGGAGCATCTCGACCTGGTTGTTGATCTCGGACTCGGTGACCTCCGCAGGGGGCATCTCGATCTCGACGGCGTCGAAGGAGGAGAGCTCAGCGGCGGGACGCAGGGAGAACTCGACGGTGTAGGTGTAGTCCTCGTGATCCTTGGCGAGGTCGAGCTCCTTGTAGTCACCGTTCTTGGTGGGGACGATGTCCAGCTCGTTGAGGACGGCGGGCTCGTTGGCAGCGATCAGGTCGTTGGTGGCCTGAGCGAGGGTAGCCTCGGCGCCAAGTGCGGAGTCGATGACCGGACGGGGAGCCTTACCGGCGCGGAAGCCCGGGAAGCGGTACTTCTTGGCGGTGTCCTTGTAGGCCTTCTTGATCGCGGCGTCGACGTCGGCGGCCGGGATGGTGACCGTAGCGGTGAGCTTGGCGTCCTTGACGTCAGAAGCGGTGATGTTCAACACGTTCCTCCTCATACTGCCCAGCTTATCTGAGGTGCTGGTACCTTTATGCAACAAAGAGTCGCGACGGCCGAAGCCGACGCAGGTGCGATGGTGCGGGCGAAAGGACTCGAACCTTCACGGGAATCCCACCAGAACCTAAATCTGGCGCGTCTACCAATTCCGCCACGCCCGCATGAGCGCACAGACTAGGAATGATAGCAGATACGAACGACAAGCGCACGCACACGTTTTACAGGCTCACGACCTCACCACGAGTGCAAAAGGCGGGGCGAGTTGTCCCGTCCCGCCAACTACGACTTGTTCGCTGACCCGCTACTCCCCCAGCAGGGCCTTCTCGGGTGTGATCGGCAGCGAGCGAACCTGGTGGCCGGTGGCGTGTGCCACGGCCGAGGCTACGGCGGCGAGCGGCGTGTTGATGACGACCTCGCCGATCGACTTGGCACCAAACGGACCCGTCGGCTCGTAGCTCGGCTCAAAGGCCACGCGAATGCTGCCGATATCCAGGCGCGTGGGCAGCTTGTAGCTCATAAAGTTGCCGGTGCGCAGACGGCCACGGTCGTCGTGCTCGACGATCTCGTAGAGCGCATGACCGATACCCTGGGCAATGCCGCCCTCGGCCTGGACGCGCGCGAGCGCCTCGTTGATCACGGTGCCGCAGTCGACGGCCGCCGCGTAGTCCACCACGGTCACCTTGCCGGTGGCCTTGTCGACCTCGACCTCGGCAATGCCGGCCATAAACGGCGGGGGCGAAACGGGCAGGCAGGCAGAGGCGTGCGAGGTCAGCGCGTCGCCGCCCGCGATGTTCTTGACGCACAGGTTGGCAAAGTCGCGCAGCGTGAGGTAGCGGTTCTGCTCGCGCGCGGCGCGCTCGTCGGACAGACGCACGTACTGGCCATCGAAAACCACGTCGGCGGCGTCCACATCCCACATCTGGGCGGCCTTGGCACAAATCTTCTCACGCAGCTCGGTCGCGGCGTTCTTGGCGGCAAGGCCCGTCACGTAGGTACCGGAGCTCGCGTACGAACCGGCGTCGAACGGCGACACGTCGGTGTCCACGCCGCGCACCACGATCAGCGAGCTCTCCACGCCCAGCTCCTCGGCGGCAATCTGCGCCAGGATCGTGTCGACGCCCATGCCGTTATCGGTGGCGCCGGTGCCGATGGTAATGAAGCCGTCCTCTTCCAGGCGCATGTCGATGCCGGCGATGTCCACGTTGGAGATGCCCGAGCCCTGCATGGTGAGCGCGCAGCCCAGGGCGCGCACGCGGTCGCCCAGATCGACGGCCAGCGGCTTATCGCGCCAACCGATCATATCCATCGCGCGCAGCAGGCAGCGGTCGAGCGCGCAGGCGTTGAGCCTCTCGTTGTAGTACTGCGGCATGATCTCGCCCTCGCGCACGATGTTCTTAAGGCGCAGGTCGGCGGGGTCCATGTGCAGCATGTCGGCGAGCTCGTTGACGGCGCTCTCCACGGCAAACTGGCCCTGGGTGGCACCGTAGCCACGATACGCACCGCCACGGTTGGTATTGGTGTAGACGGCGTCCCAGCTAAAGCGGCTCGCCTTCACGTGGTTGTAGATGGGCAGGCTCTTGTGGCCCGAAAGGCCGATCGTCGTGGTGGCGTGCTCGCCATAGGCGCCGGCGTTGGACAGCGTGTGCAGGTCGATGGCCGTGATGGTGCCGTCGTTCATGGCGCCCAGCTTAACGGTCATCTGCATCTGGTGGCGCGAGTTGCCACAGCCATACTCGAAACCGACCGTATGGCAGACCTCGTGGAGGATATCAA
>CAJMPZ010000054.1 GCA_905215445.1 uncultured bacterium
AGCGAGAATGTTTGAGCATGGGATGATATATAGGGGCCTCCCGCAGGTAAGCGGACATAAAGACGCTAGCGGATATGCGCTGGCTTGCCGCCCCAGTAGAAGCGGCAGAAGGCTCTTTTGCGCTTTTGGGGTTTGCCTACGAGCTCCATGGTTGCGATGGCTATGTCTTCGGCTGCGTGGGGGCGGCGTAGTACTTCGCCGTTGATGAGTAGTGCCTTGAGCGACTCAGGATGATCGTGGAGATGGCGCAACGTTACGATGAGTTCTCGTGCGGTGGTGACATGCATGCTGGCGCCCATGCCGGTGAGCATCGTGGTGTTGGCCTTTTCCTGGCCGTATGATTTGCCCAGCAGGATCATTGGTAGGTGTGCGCATAGGCACTCGGTGACGGTGAGTCCGCCCGATTTGAGAATTGCCAGGTCGCAGCCGTGCATGAGGGCCGCCATGTCGTCGACATAGTCCAGCACCGTGACATTTTCGAGCTTCATGGCATCGAAGAGTGTCTTGAGGCGGGCGGCGTATTCCTTATCCTTGCCCGGCAAAAAGACAAAGTGCATGTCTTCGAAGCTGCGTAGGAAGGGGAGGGTGCGGTCCATCTCCGCGCGAAAGCGAACGTACGGTTGAGGCAAGCTGGCACCGGCCATTACCAGCACGACGGTCTTGTCGGTGGGGAGGTTGAACTTGGCTAGCTCTTCCTCGCGATCGTAATCCGTGTCGAATCCGGCGCGAATAGGAATGCCGGTAATGCGAATCTTTGCCTCGGGCACCTTGCGCGGACGCAGCGTTTCGGACATAAATTCGTTGGCAACACAGAATAGATCGGTGTCCTTGTGGGGCCACCAGCCCTCGACTTCGTAGTCGGTCGGTACGCAGATGACTGGATAATCGATACCCGTAATTATGCGGGCACCCACGGCAACATTGGCTGCTGTGATGTGCGTTGCGACCACGGCTATGGGCCTGCGGCTACGAATATATTCGTTGAAGGCGGGGAACATGATTCGCGACCATGCCGTTCCGCCACCCCAGAGAAGATGTCCCGTAAGCGTATATCGCCAGGTCAGGTCGTAAACGGGGCGCGTGGCTCCCGTAAAAGAAGCTGCGGTCTTATTGCCGTCGAATTTAATACGTCCAAAATCAAGGATATCGAGCACTTCAATCTCAATATCCTCGGGGATGCCATTGGTGCCGCGGATGAGGTCGAATGCCTGCGCAATCGCATTTGCGGCGGCCTTGTGGCCCGAGCCAACGGAGGCGTGCACGATGGTCACGAGAGGTTTTTGCTGAGCCAGGAGCGTGGTTTGCTCCGATTGGGGAGTGCTGTGCGTGAGCAGGGGAGCGTCGTCACTCGTCTGCGCCTGGTCCATCGATAACTCCCCTTCAGCTTTGTAATACGGATTTATCATTGTAGTGCATGAGTGTCACGTTCACGTAAATTTGGGTATGAGCGCAAAGAACGACAACGTTTCGACGAAAGGACGTTTCATGACTACCGATAAGCCGATCGATGTTGCGATTATCGGTGGCGGCCCCGCGGGCTATGCTGCCGCCATTTATGCTGCGCGTGCCAACCTGACGACGACCGTGATTGAGCAGGGCATGTCGGGAGGGCAGATCGCCACAACCAATGAGGTCGAGAACTATCCGGGTTTCCCGCTCCTGAGTGGCGCCGAACTCGGCGAGCGTTTTCAGCAGCATGCAGAGGGCCTGGGAGCACAGGTTACATGGAGCATGGTTACGGGTATCGATTACGATGCCGATGCAGCGTTGTTTACGGTGCATCACGATATGGGCGATACGCTGGCCTCGAGCGTTATCGCTTGCATGGGTGCCACGCCGCGTCCGGCAGGTTTCGCAGGCGAGGATACGTATCGCGGTCGTGGCGTTTCATATTGCGCAACATGTGACGGCATGTTTTTCCGCGGCAAGCAGGTTTTTGTAATCGGTGGTGGCAATTCGGCATGCGAAGAGGCTCTGTTCCTGTCCGACCTTGCCAACAGTGTGACCATCGTGCTGCGCCGCGACCAGTTCCGTGCGCCCGATGGTGTTGTTCAGAAAGTACTCGCAAAGGACAATATTACAGTTAGGTACCAAACTAGTATTGTGGAGCTATCGGGCGAAGCCATGCCAGCGACGATTACCTTTAAGGACAATGCATCCGGCGAGACTCATACCGAGTCATTTGAGCCCGGCTCGTTTGGCATCTTTGTCTTTACCGGAACGCAGCCCCATACCGAGCTTGTTGAGCATCTAGTCGATCTGGCGCCTGATGGCGGCATTCTGACTGATGAATCCATGGCGACCCGCACGCCAGGTCTATTTGCCGCTGGCGATATCCGTTCCAAACGTTTACGCCAGGTTGTGACCGCTGTTTCGGACGGAGCCATAGCGGCAACGAGCGCATACGCGTTTCTCCGTGGATAAGTACGATAATATATCTTATGTAAGGTTGTTATCAATTTACTAATTGGCGGGACGAAGCATCAGTGCACTGTCCCGCCAATTTTCTTGCCGGCTATGTGGTATGCAAAACTAGATAACCTAGAATACAATATAGAAAATGAACGGAGGACCTTTATGAACCACGTTAAACACGTTATTCCGATGTCCGATTCGTCGGTCAGCATTAAGCCCGAGGATATTCAGCCCACGGTGCTGCCCGATGCATTCATTCAGTCCGATATCGTGCGTAAACTCAATACGTTGAGTCTGCCGCGCTATAACCAGTTGCCCAATGTGACGCTCTACCGCGACCAGGTTATTGAGTATGTTGCGCTGTGGATGGAGCCGCTTTCGATTTGCGTAGAGCAACCCGTTATCACGCCATCGATGATCAATAACTACGTGAAGCTCGGTCTCGTTCCTGCTCCGGTTAAAAAGCAGTATGGCCGTGAGCAGATTGCGCGTCTCATCGCCATTTGTATCTTTAAGCAGGTGCTGCCCATCGCTGCGGTTCAGGCGCTCTTTAATATTCAGCGCTTGAGCTACGACGCTCCGACGGCTTTCGATTATGTTGTCGATCAGCTCGAGGCATCGATTCGTGCGGCGTTTTCTGTTGAGCAGACTCCCGTGCCCGATACCGCACATCAGGTTACGCGCGAATCGCTGCTCGTGCGCAGTGCGGTATCGTCCTTCGTTTCGAAGGCGTATCTGATGAGCTATCTAAAGTTTAATGGGTTTAATAGCTAGCCGACGTATAAAACGGGCGGAGCAAAGGGTCATCTGTCACTTTGTCCCGCCCGTATTTTTGCTTGGTTGGACTTTATTGGCCCGAAGCCACGTCCATGCCGTAGCCGATAATAAGACCGTGCATCTCGGCGTAATAGGAATCCAGGCCGTTGCAGGGCATGATGATAGTCTTGGAGCCGGGCCAGCGCTCCACAATGCGGCTGGCAAGTGCCTGGGCGCCTGCCTCATTCTCCACATGGTCGATGACGACCTCGCCGCCCGTAAAACCCTCGGCTTCCATGGTGTCGATGATCTTGTTGAACATCTTCTTTTCGCCACGCGTGTGTCCGACGAGTTCGATTTTACCGGCCTCACTCGCCGTGCCCAAAATGCGAATATTGAGCTTGTTGGCAATGACGCCGGCTGCCTTAGGGATACGTCCGGCTTTGGCCAGGTTTTCGTAATTGCACAAGCTGAAGAGGATTTTGCTGTTCTGCTCAAGGCTATTGAAGTATGCGCAAGCGTCCTCGAATGAGACATCCGGATTGCTTGCAAGATACCGGTCGAACAGCAGTAAGATCAGGTCCATTTTGCCGCCGGCTCCGCGTGAATTGACCAAATGAATTTGACGGTTCGGCTCCTCGGCAAGAACCAAATCGCGTGCCGTGGCGGCGGCGTTATAGCTCCCCGATACGCCCTCCGAGATGGGCATACAAATCGTCTTGTCGGCAAGCCTAAAGAGTTCGGTCCACTCGCCTACGCTCGGACAGGCGCTCGAAGAAGCGCTCGACTCCGCCTGCACGGCGCAATTGAGTTCGTGAACGTCGAGCATGAGGTCATCGACGAACTCGCGCTCCCCCACTCGAATTTTGAGGGGTGCAAATGCAAAGGTGGTATGGGGCGCGGTCGGTTGCCAATCGCGGAGGTTACAGCTCGAATCGGAGATAAGTGCCCAGCTCATAGAGGGTCCTTTCTATATGCTTCTCAATCATTATAGCTATATTGCTCACCGATGAAGCGTGCATCTAGTATTGAAAACTAGCACATTAGGATCATGTATGGAGCACGGTCATAAATAAATGAACCTCGCAGCTCAAAGGCCACGAGGTTCACCTTCGTTCGCTATACAGAGTGACTTAGTAGCGCACGAAAATGTAGTTGTTGTTCATACCGGCTGCGACGGAACTGATGATGACGCCCGTTTTGTAGTCGGAAGCATGGATCATCTGACCATTACCGATATAGATGCCGGTATGGTAGGAGTTAACCACAACATCGCCGGGTTGCGGATCGGACACACGGGTCCAACCCATGAAGTCGACCGTGGTGCCCAGACGGCAGTAGCGTCCCGTGAGGCAATAGCTTACAAAACCGGAGCAGTCAAAGCTGTTCGGCCCAATGCCACCCCAAGAGTAAGCGTATCCGAGCTTGCTATAGGCACGCGAAACAACGGAACCGCCGTCAACGGACTGGCTCGGTGCGGAAGGCGTCGGAGCCGGAGCCGGAGCCGGAGCGGGCGTCGGGGGCTGCGGAGTGGGAGCGGGCGCGGGCGTGTTTCCGCCGCCGTCGTTGGTCGTACCGCCACCCTTGTTGGTGTTCTCGCTCGTACCGGCGGTGTCGTTGCTCACCGTGGCCTTTTCGGCGGTGCTAGCATTTATGCCAGCCTGCAGCGCGGCGTTGGCCTGGGCCTCGGCAGCAAGCTCGGCCTGCAACTGTGAATCCAGGGAGTTCACGACACTCTGGGCTTCAGCCTGCTGGGCGTTAAGCTCATCGACCTTCTTTTGCGTGGTGGCGACGTTCTTCTCCTGCTCGGCCTGCTTATCGGTGAGCTGCTGCTTAAGCTCCTTGACCTCTTGAATGGTCTGAGCCTGCTTATCGGAAACTTTGCCGTAGTAGAACAGACGGTTGAGCATATCGCTCAGGTCATCGACGCCGGTCAGAACCTGAAGCAGGCTCAGACCGCCGGTTTTGTACTCGCCGGCGACATAGGTCGAGAGCTTGGCCTGACCGTCAGCGATCTCCTGCTGCTTTTGCGTGATCTCGCCAGCAGTCTGATCGAGCGCCTGCGTCTGCGTGGCGAGCTCATCGTAAATCTGCTGGGTTTGGGTACCGATCTGCTCGAGCTTCGTACGAGCAGCGGCAAGGTCGGATGCGGTATCGGCGTAGGCAGGAGCCGCGAGGCCCAAGCCCAAAACACAAGCGAGGGTTGCCGTAGCAGCGCAGCGTGCCATGTTTTTGTGCGTGTTTGCTGTGCGCATGTAGCTTCCTTTCCAGTAACTAAGGGTAACGGCTAGTCCACCGTCACCAGGCTAAAGAGCTCAACATCGTCGTCAGTCGGCGTGAGCTTCTCGCGCGGGTTGAGAAACGCAAGCTCAAGGATACACCCGTAGCCCACAAGCTTTGCGCCCATATCTCGCACAAGTTTACCTGTTGCCTCGACGGTTCCGCCCGTCGCGACCAAGTCGTCCAGAATCAACACGGTATCTTTAGAGGTAATGGCATCGGCATGGATCTCGATAGAGTCGGTGCCGTATTCGAGCTCATAGCTCTGGCTCACCGTCTTGCGGGGTAGCTTGCCCGGTTTACGTGCGGGAACAAAGCCGGCACCAAGGGCCACAGCCACCGGTACGCCAACCATAAAGCCACGGGCCTCGGGACCCACGACCTTGGTGATCCCCATGCCGGCAAAGTGCTCGGCGAGGGCATCGGTCATGGCTTTGAGCGCCTCGGGATTGCCAAAGAGCGGCGTAATGTCTTTGAAGATGACTCCGGGCTCGGGATAGTCGGGGATGTCGACGATTTGAGATTCGAAGTCGTACATTGCATGACCTTTCAATGGGTTGCCGGATAAGCGGTAGCTGTTATTTGCCCGCGGTGACAGTGTCGGATTGCGAAGGGGCGACAACCTTGAGCGGCTTTACGAGAGAATCCTCGTGTGAAGCCGGCGCGGCAGTTTCTTCGTTTTTGGCCTTGGTGGACTCGGAGCGAGCGATTTCTTCATCGAGTGCATCGATGTCGGCATCCTCGACCACGGCGTTGAGCGACTCAAAAACGCGGTTCTTGAGCAGTGCCGTATGCACACCCTCGGTGAGGTCGTGAAGCTTCTTAAACGCACGCTCGAGCTTGGCGTCGCGCTCGTCATCGGAGGTATCCATTCCGAGCATGCTCACGAGCACCTGCTCAAACATCGAGGACTCGCGGTTGGCGGAAGACACGTACTGACGCAGGTTGCGCGGCTCGATATGGAAGCGTGACAGCTCGGAGCAGTAGCGGATGATCGGAAAATCGCGACCATCGACGAGCTCACGGTTCTGCGGACTCTTGATGATGCGAATGAGGTCGTTCTCGGCGAGCGAGCGGATAAACGAGATCTCGACGCCCAACATATCGGGAATGGTCTCGATGGGATGCAGCTTTTGTTTAGTCTCCTTGGGCTCCGTCTTGAGCGGAACATCGGACAGCAAGCCCACCTCGTAGGCGAGCGTTGACAGGTCCGTGGCGTTTTCCAAGCGCTGCTTAATCACGTTGAGCGGCATGTAGCGAGTCTTCTGCAGGTGCAGAATGACCTCCAGGCGATCAACGTCCTCCTTGGAGTACTGACGGTATCCCTTAGGCGTACGATGAGGGGTAATGAGCCCCTCATCTTCTAGAAATCTAATTTTTGAGTTCGAAAGATCGGGGTATGCGCCTCGAAGTAGGTTGACGACTTGGCCGATACTCAGATAGTTGCGTTCGGCCATGCCCTACTCACCGGTTTCGATGCGCTCCGGCGTGCTCTCGTGGTAGATGAGCGTAAACGTACCGATCTGAACGGAAGAACCGTCGTGCAGCGGGGCCGCGTTGACAATGGCACCGTCGACCCAGGTGCCATTGAGCGAGCCCAGGTCCTCGATGCGGGCGCCGAGGCCCTCGCGAATAATGCGCGCGTGGCTGCGCGAAACGGTCATGTCATTGAGGAAGATGCCGTTCGCAGGATCGCGGCCGATGGTGGTCACGTCGTCCTCGAGTTCAAAGGCGGCACCAGTCTGCGGACCCTTGACGATGGACAGAACGGGGGCGGTGATGCGCACGTTGGCCATGAGGTCGGGAACGGTGACGTCGCTTGAAGGCACGCGGAATACGCAGGTAGCGTCAGCAGTCTTATCATTGTGAGGCATATTGTTAACCATGTTGTCCATGACAACCCCTAACTTATCGCGGACGTGCCGCAAATAATGAACCGTACGTAATCATACCCCAACGAATCAGTCTTCGATTTCAGGGTTCAGAAAGTCGATGTCCTCGTCCTCGGGATGCGTGAGAGCTTGTTTAATGGCCGCTCCGCCCTTAATGGAGTAGATGACAGCCGTGAGCATGGAGAAGATCACGCCGCCGTACACAAAGAAGATGCCGAGGGGCACCGAGCTTCCGTTGAGGCCCGGGAAGGCCGTAAGGGTTGAAGGTAAAAGATGCAGGCCGTCAATAACGGGGAACCCGAGCAGCATGAGCGAGAAGCCAGTCATGAGCAGTGCAGTGGCAATCTTTCCGGGAAAGACGACATCGATGGGGCGACGGTGATAATGACGCACGATAAGCGTGCCGATGCCCAGATAGATGTCGCGGCCAATAATGAGCACGCAGACCCAGATGGGCAGCTCTCCGCGGACTACCAGTCCCAAGACGCCGGTGAATAACAGCGCACGGTCACAAATGGGATCCATGACCTTACCGAGCCACGAGACCGTCTTAGTCATGCGGGCGATCTGACCGTCCATCCAGTCGGTAGAGGCGGCAACGGCGTAGATAACGATGGCGATGACGCGGTTGTTATCCGTCACAAACAGGTACAGAAATACCAGGGTGAGGATCAGGCGCGTAAAGGTGATGAAATTGGAGATCGTAAAGATCTTATTCGACGGGTAATCGGAAGTGCCGATAAGCTCCTTTTTGATCTTCTTTTTGATGCCCACAGGACTCCCCCGCTGGTTAACGACAAAACTTTCGCTACTATACCCGTTCCGGCGATGTCTATCCAGCGTAAGCATAGAGAGTCCAGACATGAGGAAGGCGCTTTTGGGCGGCGGTGGATTTCACATTCGTGTACATCAGCCTCCAAACATGCCGAAAAATGTCGGTTTTGGAGGGTGATGTACACGTTTTGATTCGGTGATGACATCGATCGGGAAAGTTGTTGCCTTAAGCAAATTAATCATGATGTGCGGGTCGAGAAGGGCTGGCGCCAAAAGATCCCAACGGCCGTTACGGCTTCGTTAGAAACGCGCCCCACCATGGATGGTGAACCCGAAAGGTAAGGCGCGCGGGCACGGTGGCTCGGCCCGCGCGCCCGGAAGAGAAAGGATAAACCCATGGGTTACATGCTCGAGACGCGTGGGCTCACCAAGCGATTCGGCCGCGGCGACCAGGCGCAGGACGCCGTGGCCGACGTGAGCCTTCATATCCGCGAGGGCGAGGTGTACGGGCTGCTCGGTCCCAACGGCGCCGGCAAGTCGACAACGCTCAAGATGATCTGCGGGATGCTGCGGCCGACGGCCGGTGAGATTCTCTTTGCCGGGCACGCCTGGCGTCGCGAGGACCTCTACGCAATCGGCAGCCTCATCGAGGAGGCGCCGCTCTACCCCAACCTCACCGCGCGCGAGAACCTGCGCGTGCGCACCACGCTGCTGGGCCTTCCCGAGAGCCGCATAGATGAGGTGCTCGCCGCCGTGGACCTCGCGGACACCGGGAAGAAGCGCGCCGGGCGCTTCTCGATGGGTATGCGCCAGCGCCTGGGGCTCGCGCTGGCGCTGATCGCCCGGCCACGCCTGCTCGTGCTCGACGAGCCCACCAACGGCCTCGACCCCATCGGCATCGAGGAGCTGCGCGACCAGATCCGCGGCTTCGCGGCGGCGGGTACGACGGTGATCGTCTCGAGCCACATCCTTTCCGAGGTGCAGCAGATGGCGGACACCATCGGCATCATCTGCGGGGGGCGCCTCGCCTACGAGGATGCGCTTCGTCCCGGGCAGGACCTCGAGGAACTCTTCATGAGCTTCTGCCGGGAAGGGCGACGAGCGCGCGGGGAGGTGGCGGCATGACGGGCGAGAAAGGCGGCCTGCTTGCGGCCCTGCGCGCCGAGGCCCTGAAGTCGCGCCACGCGGCACCGGTTCGCCTGGCCGTGCTCATGGCGCTGCCGATGCCGCTGCTCGGCGCGATGCCCTACCGGGGCGTGCAGATCTTCAGCGCGTGGAACTACTGGTACGCGCTCTTCCTGCCCGTGTCTCTCTCGCTCGTGGTGGCGTGCGTCGCGCGGGCGGACGCGCGCACGCGGATGCGGGGGCTTCTGGGCCTGGGCTTCCCGCTCGGGCGCGCCTGGTGGGCCAAGGCGCTCTGGTGCCTCGCGCTCTGCACGCTCTCGAACCTCGTGGTCTTCGGCATCTACCTCGCGGGATCGGCGTTCTCCTCGGAGGGCCTCACGGCCGCGGGCACGCTCACGATGCTCCTCTGCGCGCTCGCCAACACGGTGACCGCGGCGTGGATGATCCCCGCAGGGCTCTTCCTCACGGCGCGGCTCGGCATGCTCGCGGGCATCTTCTGCCCGCTCGCCGCGCAGCTCGTGGGTGGGTTCGCCTGGTCGCTGATGCCGCTGCCGCAGCTCTTTCCGCCGTCGGCGAGCATGGTCATCCCCACGAGCTTCATTCCCGTGCTGCCGAGCGGCGAGCCGCTCGCGGCGGACATGGCGCTCGGCGGGGCGCTCACGGCGGACGGCGTGCTCACGCTGGCGGGCCTTGCGGTCTGCGCGCTCGCGTTCGCCGCGCTCACGGCGGCGGGCGCGGCCTGGTTCGCGCGCTCCGAGGAGAGGTGATGGCCATGACACGACTCTCCGACCCGACGCCGCGCATGACTCTCCCGCGGGCCCTGCTCTCCGAGGCCCTGCGCCTGGCGCGCTCCCCGCTCTCGGCGGTGCACCTCGCCTGCGGCCTGGCAGCCGGTCTTGCCTGCGGCGAGTACTTCTCCGTAGCCCGATGGGACCCGGCGCTGGGCGCGGACGCCTACGCCCAGTTCCTCGGCGCCCTCATGCCGCTCATGTGCGCCATCGTCTGCGGGCTCGCCGTGGACGAGGAGCGCGCTGCCGGGCGCCTCGCCAACCTCACGGCGGTCCCCTCGCGCGGGCGCGCCGTCGCGGCGAAGCTGCTCGCCCTTGCGGCGCTCGGCGCGGGCGCGCTGGCCGTGGCGCTCGGCGCGTTCGGGGCCGTGCTCGCCGTCGCCGGGCGCCTGCCGCTCGGGCCCGCTCCGCTTGCGGCCGCCTGGGCGGGCATCGTGCTGGGCAGCCTGCCCCTCTACGCGCTGGGGCTCGGCGTGGCCCTGCGCCTCGGCCGCAACGCCGCCATCGGCGCCGGCGCGGCGGGTATGCTCCTCGCGTTCTTCTCGGTGGGCGGACTTGCGCACGGCCTCATGACCGGCGAGCTCACCGGTGCCCTGGCGACGCCCCTGAGCTGGGTGCCGCTCGCCTGGCCCGCGCGCCTGGGGTCGCTCGGGGTGGAGGCCTTCATCGACGCCGCACGCGCGGCGGGCCCTCTCCTCACGACTGCGCTCGCTGGCCTCGTGCTCACACTGGCAGCCGACGCCGTCCTTCTCGCCTGGTTCTGCCGCTTCGAGGACGGGAGGGCAGATGCGTAGGAGGCCGCTCGCCGCCATGCTCGTCCTCCTCTCCGCAGCGCTCGTCCTGGCCGGGATGCCCTGCTCGACGCCGGCTGGGGGTCGGCGCTGCGCTCGATCGCCGACCGCGTGCTGCCCAACCCTGAGATCGTCATGTGGGCGCCCGCGCCCGAGCCCGGCAGCCACGCGAGCTCCTACGCCGACGCCACCGGGGCGGTGGCAAACTACGTCTACCTGGTGGACGCTGCGGACGACAGGGGCAATGTCCGAGAGCTCCAGCTCATCTTCTTCGGGCGGGAGTCGGACGGCGAGGGCTGGCTCGGGATCGAGGCGCGCGGCGGCTCGGGCGTGCGCTACCGCGCGTGCGACGCGGCCGAGGCACCCGTGGCTGTGCGCAGGTCTCTAGACCGCTGAGTGCGGCGCTAGTACAATTCCGACGAGAGTTTCAGGAGGTCTAACATGGCGAGGATACTGGCAGTGGATGATGAACGGGCGATCCTCGACGCTCTCGCGCGCGTCCTCGGCCGCGACGGCCATGAGGTCGTCAGGGCGGCGGACCCGACGGCGGTCCCGGGGATGGACCTCTCGCGCTTCGACCTCGTGCTCTGCGACGTCATGATGCCGGGGCTCGACGGCTTCGAGCTCGTGCGGCAGATCCGCCCGGACTTCGACGGGCCCATCGTCTTCCTGACCGCGCGCGTGGCCGAGGAGGACGCCGTGGCCGCCTACGGCCTGGGCGCCGACGACTACGTCCGCAAGCCCTTCGGGGCCGCGGAACTGCGCGCCAAGGTCGCGGCCCATCTACGCCGTGAGCGCCGGCCGCGCTCGCACGCCCTCTCCTTCGGGGAGGTGCGGATCGACCTCGGGGCGCGCGACCTCGCCGTGGGCGGCGAGACCGTGCCGCTCACTCCCACCGAGTACGCCATCTGCGAGTACCTCGCGCGCCACCCTGGGCAGGTCATGAGCCGCGCGCAGATACGCGAGGCGGTGCTCGGCTGGGAGAGCGACGCCGACGATGCGGCTATATCCATGCAGGTCAGCCGCGCCCGGAGGAAACTCTCCGAGGCCGGCGCCGATCCGATCGCGACCGTCTGGGGGATGGGGTACAAGTGGCAGCTCTGAGGATCGGGGCGCGAGGTCGCGGGGGCATGCCGCTCTCCTTCGTCATCGCGCGCTACTTCGTCTACGCGTTCGCGGCGGTCGCCACGGCGTGGCTCGCCTCGTTCATGGTGCTCTCCGCGGCGATCAACGCGGGCTTCGTCTACGAGGCAAGCTGGGGGCCGGCCAATGCGCGCGAGGTCGCGGAGGGCCTGGCACGCGACGGCGTCTGCGGGCAGCAGGACGTGCCGACGGCGTACCGCTACCTCATCCTGAACAAGGACGGAAACGTGATGATGACAGACCTCGAGAGCACGCGGCTCGAGGACGCGACGGAAATGGCTCGTACGGCACTCGCCGCGGATCCGGGCGCAGTGGAGATCGAGGGCGGGGGTTCGGGCCTCACCTACGCCGCGTTCCCGCTCAAGGGCGGCGGGGCCTGCGCACTCGTCAGCGAGTACCTGCCGCAGTGGGTCTCGCGCGATCTCGCCGGCCTGCTTCCCAACCCGCAGAGCCTCATGCTCGTCGGCGCCGCTGCGGGAAGCGCGCTCGCGCTCGCGCTCGTGGCGCGCCGTGCGAGCCGCGTGATCTCGCGCAAGATGGCGCCGCTCGCGGAGGCGGCGGGGCGCGTCGGCGCTGGGGAGCTCGACTTCGCGGTCGGCAGCACCAACGTGCGCGAGGTGAACGACGTCCTCGCCGCGATGGACGCCATGCGGGTTTCCCTCGCCGAGTCGCTCGAGGCCCGCTGGGCCGCGGAGCGGGGGCAGCGCGAGCAGATGGCGTCGCTCGCCCACGACCTCAAGACGCCGCTCACCGTGCTGCGCGCCAACGCCGACTTCGTGGCGGAGGAGCTGGAAGACAAGAAAGACGCCGACGTCGCGGCCGCCGCGCGCGACATAGCCGGCAGTGTCGAAAGGCTCGACGGCTACGTGCGCCTGCTTATCGAGGCCTCGCGCGGGTCTGGCGGGGCGGAGAGGGCCCCCATGCGGCCGGCCGAGCTCTGCGAACAGGTCCTCGCCGAGGCCGCCCAGATCGCTCGGGCGCGAGGCGTGACGCTCGACGCGGCCACGGGCCCCGCTGTCGCGGGCGCACCCGAGGCCCCGCTCGACCGAACCACCCTGGCGCGAGCCGCCGCGAACCTCGTGGCCAACGCCGCCGAGCACGCGCGCTCGCGCGTGGTGGTCTCCTGCGACGTCGCTGGTGGATACCTCGTCATCGAGGTCGCCGATGACGGACCGGGCTTTTCTCCCGCCGCCCTCGAACGCGGCTGCGAGCGCCTCTTCACAGACGACTCCTCCCGCTCCTCGCGCGACGGAGGCCGCCACTACGGGCTCGGCCTCCACGCCGCCTCCGAGGCCGCGAGCGCCCACGGGGGCTCCGTCTCGCTCGCCAACAGTCCCTCGGGCGGCGCGGTGGCCACCATCGAGGTCCCCCTGTGCGGGGCCTGACGAATCAGGCCCCGCACACTGGCATACCTCGCAACCAAACGCTTCCCGGATAATTCATGAGGCCGTACTCGTATTCGAGCCTGCCTATCTCTGCGGCAAGCGCCTCCGTCATGTAGAAGGTTTTCGTGCGGCCCGTCGACTTCGCCAGGCGGTCGTACCTGTTCGCGAGGTCCTCGGGGGTTCTCAGGGCTGCGGTGGCGGTTGCCATGATGCACCTCCCGGTTAGATGTAATACGTGTATTACTTTCTATCACATCACCCGAACCCCGCACCGGCGTACGGTCGTATCTGCTATTTTACCTTACATTTTGTCAACCGGCCCACGCTCGGCTTGTTCAGCCGGATTAAATCAACTGTTAAATCAATCCAGGCCTGTAGGGGGCGGTGGAAATCTTTCGAGGACTGGGGGCGCCGTCCCTGGGTCGGCTCCTCGATGGCCGCGGCTGAATTCCCCTGCCATCGGCTGCGTGGGTTCCGGCACGGGGCTCTGGCGCTGCTCGAACTGGGCACAAGACTCGGCTGTTGGTCGTACCGGACGGCATACGTTTTGAGACCGGCAAGCTGATGCCGGCTCGAGGACAGCGGCCCGGTGCACCGGGCCGATCGATAGCGGTTTCAGGTTCACAGCGCAGTTTCTCAGGGCTCGCATATATATGAAGACTTGATTGGCAATCGATTTTAATGAAGTCGGCAGCGCATGTCAGAGTTTTCAACAAATTTAACATGCCACCCTTTATATCCGCACGCGCGTAATTCAACTCTTTAGCTCCTTGGAAGCTGTCAGTAGTATACCTAATAATTTATCTACATTCC
>CAJMPZ010000055.1 GCA_905215445.1 uncultured bacterium
GACGAGAACGGCGGCGAGACCAAGGCCGACCCCGCCTCCCAGACCAAGACCACCGAGCCGGGTGCTCTGGCTTCGACAGGGGAGAGACTGCTGCCGGTTCTTCCGCTGGCAGTTGTCGGATCTGCTTTGACTTCTTTGGGCTTGCTGCTCGAATACAACCGCAAGAAGAGGCGGAACGATAAATAAATAATGGCCAGCCATGGCTTTAAATGAACTGCCTCCCATTTCTTGGACATGAGAAATGGGAGGCTTTCTTTATGTGCGTTGATTTGAGAGTGAAGTATGATGTCGAGGCCAGGAAGGCGGCCATAGGGCTCTTCGAGCTCGGGCACGGGTATAAATCTGCCGCGATTGCCCTTTCGCTTCCCGTGGAAGCCGTGAGAAGTTGGCAGGAGATATACCGCGCGTTCGGGAGCGAGGTGCTGCTGCGCATGGACGGAAAGCGGGGCAGGTACACATACGAGCAGAAGGCCGCCGGTGGCCGCCGAGATCTTCTCGCGCACCGCCAACGGCTGCGGGCACCGGCAGATAGCGATGTGCCTCAGGGCGGAAGAGGGGGCCGTGATAGCCGACAAGACCGTGCTCAAGATGATGCGCGAGATGGGGATTCGCTGCGGTATCAGACGCGAGACGGCCTACCACGGGTACAACTCGTACAGGGGCGTCGTCGGCAGGACGTTCGAGAACGTGATCGCGAGGGATTTCGACGCCGGGGCCCCGTGGCGGAAGCTGGGGACGGACGTCACCGAGTTCAAGGTGGCGGGCGGCAAGGCCTACTGGGCCCCGACGCTGGACTTCTGCACCAAGGAGATCGTGGCGAGCGACATATCGACCACGCCCGACATGGCCCAGCAGGCGAGGATGCTCGACGAGCTGCTGTCCAAGATCCCCGAGGGCGCCGCCCCGACCATGCACTCGGACCGGGGCTGGCAGTACCAGCGCGCCTCGTACACATCCAGGCTCGAGGCCGCCGGCATCGTCCAGAGCATGTCCAGGAAGGCGAACTGCATCGACAATGCCGCCACCGAGCAGCTCTTCAGCCACGTCAAGGACGAGTTCTACCTGGGCCGCGAGTGGACGACGTTCGAGGATTTCAAACGCGACCTGGAGGAATACGTAGTCCACTGGCGCACGCGCCGGAGGCAGGTAAGATTGAAGGGCCTGACCCCGGAGGAGTTCCGGAATCAGGCCCTCGCGGCCTAATCGCTATTTAGGGCGTCCAAGATTTGGGACGCAGTCCATTTTTCGCCCTGGTTTTGCATTCCTGGATAGATAGAAAAAGAAACCGCCTCCTCAAAAGAAAGCGGTTTCTTATAGTTCTACGTGAACGCGAGGTCTTTGACCCGGAGAGTCCGAGGTACTTGTTGGTAAGACCTTATTTAGGAGCGCGCAACCTTGCCGGACTTGAGGCAGGTGGAGCAAACGTTCATCTTGCGACGGTGACCATCGACGACGACGTAGACGCGCTGGATGTTGGGGCGGAACTTACGGTTGGTGACGCGGTGAGAGTGGCTGATGGAGCGACCGGCAACGGGGTGCTTACCGCAAACTTCGCAAACTTTGGACATAACTGACCCTCCTTGGGCGACAAACGAACATGTCGCGTTAACAAACAAGCCTGAACTATAGCACAGAAGTCGCTCCCTGTGCGCAATCTACACAGAGATATTCCTCTTTTGGCGATAGTGCTCACGCTACGGCCCTGGACGTAGATCCGATTTGCGTGCAGCAGAGGGGATTATGCCAGCTCGTGCGTGCGTTTTCAAGCTCGTCCCACAAATATATATAGGTTTATGGAGCGCCTGCGCCCGTTTACGGATTGCTCTGTATTTATGCTCGCAATTAAGCTCGAGGTTGGCTACACTATCCCTTGACCATTAAAGGGGTACGAGATACCCACATGGAATTACATTGCTGCCAAAGAGCAGCCCTTCCTGTGGGTGTCTGGTCCGCTTTAAGCGGTCGGGCATCTATTTTTTTGACTGTGTCAGCAGTCAAGACATGTGAGGAAGGAGATCGATGGGCACGACTTCCCCCAAGGCGGTCATCATGGACGAGACCGCCGTCAACCGAGCGATGACCCGCATCGCGCACGAGATCCTCGAGCGCAACGAGGGCTGTGAAGACCTCGCTCTGGTCGGTATCGTCACGCGCGGCGACCTTCTGGCAAAGAAGCTCGCCGAGGAGATCAAGGAGATCGAGGGCGTCGACGTTCCGCTCGGCAGCCTCGACATCAGCTTCTACCGCGATGACTATGCGACCAATTTCGCTCCCGCGATCCACGCTACCAACATTCCCTTCAGCGTCGACGGCAAGCGCGTTGTGCTGGTGGACGACATCCTGTATACGGGCCGTACTATCCGCGCCGCTCTGGATGCCGTCATGGACCTGGGCCGTCCGAGCCGCATCGAGCTGGCAGTTCTCGTTGACCGCGGTCACCGTGAGCTCCCCATCTCGCCGGACTTTGTCGGCAAGAACGTTCCCTCGTCGCATGAGGAGAACGTGCACCTATATATGAAGGAAGTAGACGGCCGCACCGCTGTCGAGATTAACGACGTCGCGCCGGGTTCCCATGTGGGCTCCGCGCCGCTGGGAGGTGAGTAGTACCGTGGCGTTCAACCATAAGCACCTGATCGACATTACCGAGTACTCCGAAGAGGACATCAAGCTCATCCTCGAGACCGCCAAGGCGTTCTCCGAGGTCAACGAGCGTGCGATCAAGAAGGTCCCCACGCTCAAGGGCAAGACCATCGTCAACATGTTCAACGAGCCCTCGACGCGCACCCGCAGCTCCTTCGAGCTCGCCGAGAAGCGCCTTTCGGCCGACAGCCTCAACTTTGGCGGCTCCTCGACTTCCACGGTCAAGGGCGAGAGCCTCGTCGACACCGTCGAGACCCTCAACGCCTACAAGATTGATTGCATCGTCGTTCGCGATAAGCACGCCGGTGCTCCCTACATCGTCACGCAGAACTCGCCCGCGAGCGTTATCTGCGCCGGCGACGGCAAGCACAACCATCCTACGCAGGCCCTGCTCGACCTGTACACCATCTGGGAGCACAAGGGTGACTTCCACGGTCTGAAGGTCGCTGTCGTCGGCGATATCGCGCACTCCCGTGTCTGCGGCTCGCTGATCCCCGCCCTTAAGATCATGGGCTGCGAGACCTACGCTGTCGCCCCCGGCACGCTGCTGCCGCCGGCGCCCGAGGTTCTGGGTTGCGACCACGTGACGAGCGACCTCGATTCCGTCCTGCCCGAGCTGGACGTCGTCTACATGCTGCGCGTGCAGCAGGAGCGCCTTGAGGGCGCTCCGTTCCCCACGATTCGCGAGTATCACAAGCTCTTCGGCCTGACCAAGGACCGCGAGAAGCTCATGAAGCCCGATGCGATCATCTGCCACCCGGGCCCCATCAACCGCGGCGTCGAGTTCGACTCCTATATGGCCGACCACCCGCAACGCTCCGTCATCCTGGAGCAGGTCTACGCCGGCATCTGCGTGCGTATGGCTATCCTGTATCTGCTGCTTGGAGGTGCCGATAATGGCCTTGCTTCTTAAGAATGCCCACGTCGTCGACCCGTCCGTCGAGCTTGACGGTGTCGTTGACGTCCTGATTGACGGCGACAAGATCGCCGAGGTCGGCGAGAATCTCGCCGTCGAGGGAGCCGAGGTCCGCGACCTTTCCGGCAAGTACCTCGTCCCCGGCCTGGTGGATATGCACGTTCACCTTCGCGAGCCCGGCTACGAGGTCAAAGAGGACATCGAGAGCGGCACCCGCGCAGCTGCCAAGGGCGGCTTTACCGGCGTGTGCTCCATGCCCAACACCGATCCCGTCACCGATAACGGCACCGTCGTGGAGTTCGTCAAGTCCCGCGCTGCCGAGGTCGGTCACTGCCGCGTCTATCCGTCGGGCGCCATGACCCGCGGTCTTAAGGGCGAGGCTATGTCCGAGATGGGCGATATGGTCGCCCACGGCGCCGTCGCCTTCACCGACGACGGTCGTGGCGTGCAGGGCGCGGGCATGCTCCGTCGCTGCATGGACTACGGCAAGATGTTCGGCAAGGTCTTTATGAGCCACTGCCAGGACGAGGACCTGGTCGGCCACGGCCAGATCAACGAGGGCAAGGTCTCGACCCGTCTGGCTCTCGAGGGCTGGCCGGCTGCCGGCGAGGAGCTCCAGATCGCCCGCGACATCGAGATTGCCAAGCTGACCGGTGCCAAGCTGCACATCCAGCACATCTCCACCGCCCATGGCCTGGAGATCGTGCGTGCCGGTAAGGCCGCTGGCGTTCAGGTTACCTGCGAGGCCACCCCGCACCACATGTTCCTGACCGAGAACGACCTGGACGAGACCTACAACACCTCGCTCAAGGTCAATCCGCCGCTGCGTACCGAGGAGGATGCCGAGGCCATCCGCCAGGGCGTCATCGACGGCACCGTCGACGTTATCGTCACCGATCACGCTCCCCACACCCCGTGGGAGAAGGCCCGCGAGTTCGAGCTTGCGCCCTTCGGCATGATCGGCCTCGAGACTTCGCTGTCGCTCGTCCTCACCGAGCTGGTCAACACGGGCAAGATGAGCATGGGCCGCATGGTCGAGCTCATGGCCATCAAGCCGCGTGAGATCCTGGGCCTCGACCAGGTTCAGGTCAAGGCGGGCTCCGTTGCCGACCTGACCGTGTTCGATCCCACCGCAACCTGGACGGTCGGCGAGGACGGTTACGAGTCGCGTGCCGAGAACTCCGGTTTTGCCGGCCGCACGCTCACCGGTCGTGCCACCGATGTGTTTGTCGGCGGCAAGCAGACGCTCGCCGACGGCTGCATCTGCTAGCATAGCCTTATCGCTTTTGTGCGCGGTGCCCTTGCGGTGCCGCGCTTTCTGTTCGCCTGAACCATGCAACCGCATGGGGGATTGGAGCGTCTATGCCCACACCTTCCACTGCACGCATGCACGACTTCGAGGTCGTCTCGAACCAGGAGATCGCCGACGGCATCTTCTCGCTCGTAATCTCGGCCCCCAAGCTTGCAAGTGCGCTCAAGCCCGGTCAGTTTGTGAACATCGCCGTGCCCGGCGATGCCTCTTCGCTGCTTCGCGTGCCCCTGAGCTTCTATCGCGCCGACGCCCAGGCCGGCACCGTCGAGCTGTGGTACGCCGTCGTGGGCGACGATACCCGCCGTTTGTCCCAGATGGGCCCTGGCTCCACCTCTAACCTGTTGGGCCCCGGTGGCCGTGGCTGGATGGTACCCGAGGGCACCAGGAAGGCACTGCTCGTCGCCGGTGGCATCGGCGTTCCGCCTGTGCTGTGTCTTGCCGGCATGCTTGCCGAGCAGGGTGTTGATGTGGACGTGTGCCTGGGCTTTGGCACCGCTTCCAAAGTCGTGGGTGTCGATGAGTTCCGTGCGCTGGGCGCCACGGTTAACGTGTGCACCGACGACGGTTCGCTCGGCACGCACGGTTTTTGCACCGATCCGGCAGCCGAGCTGCTTGGAGAGGGCGGCTACGACTACGTCGCCAGCTGCGGCCCCGCCGTCATGATGAAGAAGGTCGCCGCCGCTGCTGCCGAGGCCGGTGTGTACTGCGAGGTGTCGCTCGAGCGCATGATGAGCTGTGGCTTTGGCGCCTGCAACACCTGCAATGTCGAGACGGTCGACGGTATGAAGGGTGCTTGTATGTGCGGCCCCGTGTTCGATGCTTCCAAGGTGGTGGTCTTCTAGTGGGTACCGTGAACATGGCCGTCGATTTCGGCGGCGTCAAGATGCAGAACCCCATTAACACCGCAGCCGGTACCTTTGGCTACGGTTGGCAGTTCCAGAACTTCTTTGATGTTTCCCAGCTGGGCGCCATCACCACCAAGGGTTGCGCTGTCGAGCCCTGGCCCGGCAATCCCGCGCCCCGCATGGCCGAAATTCCCGGCGGTATGATCAACTCCGTGGGTCTTCAGAACCCCGGCGTGGCCGCCTTTGCCCGCGAGTCCGGTCCGTGGCTCGAACAGCTGTCCAAGGACGGCTGCCAGGTCATCTGTCAGGTTGCCGGTCACTCCGTTGACGAGTTTGTCCGCGCACTCGAGATGTATGTCGAGCTATGCCCCTGGGCTGCCGGCTACGAGATCAACGTGAGCTGCCCCAACATCGCCGCCGGCGGTGCCGCCATGGGCTCCACGCCCGAGGGCGCCTCTTCCGTTATGGCTGCCTGCCGCAAGGTGACTGATAAGCCGCTGTTCGTGAAGATGGCGCCGGTCAACGTCGCCGAGATCGCCAAGGCCCTCGAGGCTGCCGGCGCCGACGGCCTTTCGGTCATCAACTCCATCCAGGGCATGGCCATCGACGTCCATACCCGCAAGTCCCGCGTGGCCAAGCCCAAGGGCGGCCTTTCGGGCCCGCTGTGCCACCACATCGCCGTGCGCATGGTCTGGGAGGTTGCCCAGGCCGTCGATATCCCCATCAACGGTGTCGGCGGTGTCATGACTGGCGAGGATGCGGCTGAGTTTATCCTGGCCGGCGCCACCTGCGTGTCGGTCGGCATGGCCAACTTCGTCGATCCGTGCGCTTCGCTTAAGATCGCGCATGAGCTCGAGGCCTGGGCCGAGTCCCAGGGCGTAAAGGACATCAACGAGCTGGTGGGTGCTTTCGAATGCTAGAGAATGATGCCCGCGACCGTGTTATCGTCGCCCTCGACTGCGACCGTGAGCGCGCGCTCGAGCTCGCCCACGAGCTTTCGGGCCATGCCGCCTGGCTCAAGGTTGGCATGACGCTCTATTACGCTGAGGGTCCCCAGATCGTCAAGACCTTTAAGGACCTTGGCTTTAAGGTCTTCCTCGACCTTAAGTTCCATGACATTCCGCATCAGGTGCGCGGCGCTGCCCGCTCGGCCTCGCTTGCCGGTGCCGACCTGCTTTCGGTCCACGGCCTGGGCTCGGGTGCTATGCTCGCTGCCTGCCGCGAGGGTGCCGAGGAGGCGCGTGAGGACCGCGCCAAGCTCGTCGCCATCACCGTGCTCACGAGCATGAATCAGGATGCCTTGAGCGAGATCGGCGTCGAGTCTCCCGTGGCCGAGGAGGCCGCCCGCTTGGCAAAGCTTGCTCAGGCCAATGGCATCGATGGCATCGTGTGCTCACCGATGGAGGCTCACGACATGCGTGAGCTGCTGGGTCCTGATGCCCTGATCGTGACTCCGGGTGTGCGTCCGGTGGGTGCCGCCCTTGGTGACCAGTCCCGCGTGGCGACGCCTTCCCAGGCTATCGAGCGTGGCGCAAGCCACATTGTGGTGGGCCGTCCCATCACCGGTGCCGACGATCCGGTTGCCGCCTTTGACGCCATCGTCGCCGAGCTGGTCGAAAACGTCGCGTAAAAGATTCCCCTAAGTCACCACTTTTGGGTCTCATTAGCACAAAATAGCCCCTGTGCCTGCGTAAACTTTCCCATCCTTTGTGTGGAATCGCAGGTCAGGGGCTTAACTTTGGGCGCAGTATATTGCACTTTTTGCGGGTATCGTCTAACCTATGGAGCCGCGATTAGGCTTTTTGTGCGTTCTACGTGCTAAAATGCCAATTATTGAATCAGATATAACCCAACTATTTGGAGGTACGAATGGCACTCCCTCAGCTTACCGACGAGCAGCGCAAGCAGGCTCTTGAGAAGGCTGCTGCCGCACGTCACGCCCGCGCTGAGCTTCGCGAGCAGATCAAGAAGGGCGAGAAGTCCCTCGAGTCCGTGCTCAACTCCGATGACCCCATCGCTTCCCGCATGAAGGTTTCCACCCTCATCGAGTCTCTCCCCGGTTATGGCAAGGCCAAGGCCGCCAAGATCATGGAGGAGCTCGGTATCTCCGCTACTCGTCGCGTCCAGGGCCTCGGTGTCCGTCAGCGCGAGCAGCTCCTCGAGCAGCTGACCAAATAAGTGAGCGCTCAGGATTCCAAGCTCTTTGTGATTTCTGGACCGTCAGGCGCAGGCAAGGGTACGCTCGTCACTCGTGTGCGCGAGCGCCGCTCGAACCTGGGTCTGACGGTTTCGGCTACCACGCGAGCACCACGCAAAGGTGAGGTCGACGGCGTCAACTACTTTTTTCTGACGCGCGAGGAGTTCGACCGCCGCGTGGCAAACGGTGAGTTTGTTGAGTGGGCCGAGGTCCACGGTAACTGCTACGGCACGTTGGTGAGCGAGGTCACATCCAAGCTCGCCTCGGGCTCGTCTCTGATTTTGGAGATCGATGTCCAGGGCGCCCTGCAGGTGAAGGAGCGTTTCCCCGAGGCCGTGCTGATCTTTATCAAGCCGCCTTCGCTTGAGGTGCTCCGCGAGCGTCTAGTCGGTCGCGGTACCGAGACGCCCGAGACGATTGAGCTGCGTATGGCAAACGCCGCCGATGAGCTTGCCCTTGCCGACCGCTACGACGACGTCGTGGTGAATGACGATCTCGACCGCGCGACCGATGAGCTCGTTCGCGTTCTCGATATGCATGAAAGGATCTGAGGTCCGTGTCCGTTGTAAAGCCTTGCATTGACGATCTTCTGGAGAAGACCGATCACAACCGCTTCCTGCTCGCTTCGCTTGCCTCCAAGCGCGCCTGCGACATCAATAGCATGCTGCGTGGCCAGCACAACCGCGTGCTTGCCGTCCAGGATGTCGATGACATCACCATCGGGCTTTCCGGTGCCGATACCATCTCGATGGCTATGGACGAGATTGTCGACGGCGACATCTCTTACGACGAGGCTCGTTACGAGAAGGCGCTCGGCCACAAGGTTGCTGAAGCCTAAATGGCGGCTCGCGTCTGTCTGGTCCACTATCACGAGGTTGGACTGAAGGGCAAGAACCGCGCACATTTTGAGCATATCCTCATGGATAACATCAAGGCGGCCTTGGCCGCCTTTTCCGTGAATGCCGTGTCTCGAATTTCCGGTTATATCCTCGTGACTTTTAACGAGCATCAGGCCGACGAGGCGGCGCGTGTCATTCGCACCGTTCCCGGCGTTGCTCGTGTGTCTTTGGCGTATCACACCAACCGCGACCCGCAGGAGTACTGCGCCGCCGCCGTGAAGGCGCTGCGCGAGTTTGGTTCCTTCGATTCGTTTAAGGTGCACGCCAAGCGCTCCAACACCGACTATGAGCTCACCTCGATTGATATCAATCGCCAGGTGGGCGAGGTGCTGTGTGAGGCCTTCCCTGATAAAAAGGTTCAAATGCACGACCCCGATGCAATGGTGCACGTACTGGTGGTCCAGGGTAGCGTTTACGTGTACGCACGCTCCGAGCGCGGCGTGGGCGGTCTGCCGGTGGGTTCTGCCGGCAAGGTCGTGACGCTGCTGTCCTCGGGTATCGATTCTCCGGTGGCGACCTGGATGCTCGCGCGCCGCGGCGCGGTTTGCGTGCCGGTACATTTCTCCGGTCGTCCGCAGACGCCCGATACGAGCGAGTATTTGGTGCAGGACATCATCCGTGCGCTTGAGCCGGGTGTCCAGATCGGTCGTCTGTACGTGGTTCCGTTTGGCGACTGCCAGCGTGAGATTTCGGTCACCTGCCCCAGCAACCTGCGTGTGATCATGTATCGTCGCATTATGTATTCGGTTGCCGAGCGCATTGCGCACATCGAGGGCGCCAAGGCCATCGTTACGGGCGAATCGCTTGGGCAGGTTGCCTCCCAAACGCTTGAGAACATCATGGCCGTCAACGAGGCCGTGAAGATTCCCGTGTTCCGTCCTCTCATCGGTTCGGACAAGCAGGAGATCATCGCGCGTGCCGAGGAGATCGGTACGTTCGATATCTCGACTGAGGCCGCTCCCGACTGCTGCACGCTGTTTATGCCGCGCCGTCCCGAGACGCACGCTAAACTCGATGCCGTGCATGAGGCCTGGGAGTTGTTCGATCATGAGGAGATGATCGAGCGCCTGCTCAAGCAGACCGAGTACATCGACTTCGAGAGCAACACGTATAAGGCCCCTAAGACCTTAAAACGCAAACATTCGGAGCTTGCTCCGCGTGAGATTTACCAAGATCACGAGTAAATTTGTGTATAGACCGACGATGCGCCTGTATCGTCGGTCTTTTGGTATCTGGGTATTTTGCGGCTAAGTGTTCATTTGCTGACGTATGTCTGAATAAATGGACATTATTTCGCAAGGTTTTGGTCAGCTTTTGGTTTGACCTCGAAAACCGGTTTTGGGGCGTGGCTGTTGCGGAGCTCCTTTCCTGACACGATGGTGTTGGGAGGTTTTGCTATGGCGCAGCGCGAACAACACGAACGAGTCAAAAAGATGGACCGCTGGGCGGGAAAACTGCTCGGTCATAAGGCAGTGGTGATGGCGATACTGGTCGTCATTGCGATGGCGAGTGGACTGGCAATGGCGAACCTTGGCGGCGGTGCCGGCGGCGTGTCGTTTGAGCGTACTGATGGTTCGGGCTCGTTAGTGGAGCCGGGATCCGGCGATGCCTCGAGCGGAAAGACATCCGAAGGCTCTTCGACTAAGGCGTCTGCCGCGGCAGAGGTCTATGTCGATGTCGATGGCGCCGTTGTGTCGCCCGGCGTATATCGTCTCAAGGACGGCGCGCGGGTGGCTCAGGCGATTGATGCCGCCGGCGGGCTGGCGCCCGAAGCAGACGTTACGGGGCTTAATCGTGCATCCAAGGTCACTGATGGACAAAAAATTCACGTTCCAACGGTAGGGGAGCAGCAGGCGTCCATTGCGGAAGCCGGTGTTGATGGTGGGGCTTCCGCATCATCAGGCGTCGGTGGCGCAACAGGCCTAGTAAACATTAATACGGCAAGCTCGGCAGAGCTGCAGACGCTCTCGGGAATCGGTCCCTCAATGGCACAGTCGATTATCGATGAGCGGACAAAGAACGGTGCTTTCGCCTCGGTTGACGATCTGATGCGTGTGTCGGGAATCGGCGAGAAGAAGCTTGCCAAAATCAAAGATTGCATCTGCGTATGAGTGCGACCGAGCGCAAGCATGTGATGCCTCCGCGGCCCCTGATTCCGTGGACGATGGGCTTGTGTGCCGGCATGTGCATGAGCTGCATCTTGGTGCTCAACATGGCCGCTGATGCGCTGCTGAGGGAGCGGGCGCCGGCGTTCGGGCCGCTATGGGCTATTCCCGTTGCGGCAGCGGTTTTCGTTGTGCTGGCTCACTCTTGTGCGAGGCTTGCCCCTTTGAAGCGGTGGCTGTATGCCGCGTCCGTCGGTCTCGTGGCGGGAGCGGTCGTCTCGGCGTGGTGGGCTGTGGGTGCGCTAAGCGCCTCGAGGGCGCTCGACGGTCGAGCGGCAAGCGGCCTCGAGTTTGTCGTGCAGGGTGATCCATCCATAAACGACGACGTGTATTCCTATACCTGCGAGGCACGCGCGGACGGTAAGAACTTGGCAACGGTTCGCCTATCGTGTGATCGTGAGCTCAAGGTCGGGGCGCACGTGCGTGTTATCGGTCGCGTTTCACGTTTTGAGAACGATGCATATGGACGATCGCGCGTGCTCCGAGGCGAGGAGCGCAAGGTTAAAGCCGTTCGAGTCGTGTCGGTCGATGAGGGCTCTCCGGTGCCGCTGCTTCGGCTGAGAAATGGGCTGCTTGCGTCCATCGCGCCTGCGACCGACCCGGCGCGTGCGCTCATAGCCGGTGTCGTCTGCGGTCGTTCGGCCGAGCTGCGCGCCCAGCCGGCGGGCGACTGGTTTTCGGTGACGGGAACGGCGCATCTTATCGCCGTCTCGGGCAGCCATTTGGCTATCGTGGGGTTTGTAATCGAGGGTGTATTGCAAAAGACTCGGTGCTCACGTGGTCTTCAGCGGGCGATATTGGCGATAACGCTTGTGAGCTATGCTGCCTTTACGGGCGCGTCTCCCTCGGCCGTGCGTGCGTGCTGCATGGTGTTCGTGACGCTTGTCGTAAACGGCGCGGGGCGTCGTCGGCACGGCCTTTCGGCACTCTTCGTAACCATGTCCATCTTTGTGCTACTGCGGCCGACGGTGCTGTTCGAGATGGGCTTTCAACTCTCGTGTGCCAGCGTCTTAGCCATTCTGTGCTTTTGTCCCTATGCGACCTACGCTTTGGGTGAGCTAGGTGTGCCATCAGGCGTTGCCAGCGTGCTTTCCGTCACGCTGTGCTCACAACTGGCGACACTTCCCATTACCATTCCTGCCTTCGGTACGTTCTCGCTCATTGCTCCGTTGGCAAATGCGGTCATCGGTCCGGTGGTGAGCGTACTGCTTGCTGTGTCCATAGTGCTGGTTCCCTTTTCGCTTGTGGGACCGTTGCGGACTTGGGCGCTCGTTGTGCCCATGATTGCCGCCCGTTGCGCGCTGTTTTTCGAGCAGCTGTTTGCCGCCGTGCCGGGTGCATCCGTGAGCGTGCCGCCCGATAGCATGTGGATTTACCTAGCGCCGTGTTTGCTGGCGGTTCTGCTTGTCCGGTGGCCGCGTCCCCGAGCACGTCCTATGGCGGTGGGGCTTGCGTGCCTGGTGCTCTTGGCTGCGATTCCGTACGTCTACTGGGATCGATTCGCGCCGCCTTCGGTGACGGTCCTCGATGTTGGTCAGGCCGATGCGATCTTGGTTCGGCAGGGCTCGACGGTGGTGCTCGTGGATAGCGGGCTCGACGAGCGGGTGGTCACCGCGCTCGTTCGCAACAATGTGCATCATATCGATGCCGTCTTTGTGACGCATTGGGATGAGGACCACTGGGGTGGTTTGTCTGCCGTGCTCGAACAGTTTTCGGTCGGAACGATTGCCGTGGCGGCGGATGCGCTGGAGGATGCTCCTGCCGAGGTATTGAACCGACCTGGCGTGGAGTATCGGCAGGTGCGCCGTGGGGATACGGTCGACATCGGCTCATTTTGCGCCCGCGTGATGTGGCCATTCGAGTCCGTGAATGGCGAGGGAAATGAGGACTCGCTTGTCCTGCTGCTCTCTTATGTTCAGGAAGGCAAGGGCCTGCGAATACTTCTCACCGGTGATGCCGAGCTCGACCAAGAGCGGGAATTCGTGCAGGAGGTGGGGGACATCGATGTCCTTAAACTTGGGCATCACGGCTCCAAGGTTTCAGTCGATGGCGAGTTGCTGGACGTCCTGAAGCCCGAGCTTTCCCTCGCAAGCGCCGGTGAGGGGAATCGATACGGACATCCGTCCGATGCCTGCATCGATGCCGTTAAGGAAGCGGGTGGTGTGTTCGCGTGTACCATCGAACACGGCGACATTACCGTCACACCGACTGCGAATGGCTTTGCGATGCGATGCCAGCGACCGTGACGACGTCGTTGGCGTGTGGTGGGCCCCTGGGCTAAAATGGCACGGAACGAATACGAAGGCCTGCGGGAGGGGAGCGCAATGTCCGAAACCGGTTTGCTGCCGGCATATTTGATCGTCGGTACCGACGGAGTTAAGCGCGACCACGCCGTCTCGCGTATGAAAGCGCGTCTGGAAAAATCGGGTATGGTCGAGTTCAACCTCGACGAGCGAGACATGACCAAGGACCCCGATATCGAGTCCATTATCGGATCGCTTAACACCTTTCCGATGGGCAGCGAGTTTCGTCTGGTAATCCTCGATGGCTGCTCAAAGCTCGCCAAGGCGGTCTCGGAGCCGCTCGTTGGGTATCTGGCGAGTCCCAGCCCAACAACGGTCTGCCTCATCATCGCCGACTCACTTGCCAAGAATACGCGCCTGTATAAGGCAATCGCCAAGATCGACAAGAAGGCTATCGTCGATTGCTCGGGTACCAAGCGCTGGGAACTGCCTCGCCGTGTTCAGCAGATGGCGACGCAGCGCGGTAAGTCGATTTCGACGGCGGCCGCCGAGGAGCTCGTCTCGCGTTCGGGCGAAAACACGCGCATGCTCGATAACGACTTGGCTAAGCTTGCCCAGATGGTCGAGTCGCCCCAGATTGAACTTGCCGATGTTGAGCGCTGGATTGTACGTACGGCCGAGGTCCAACCCTGATAAATAAAGGAGATAACCAATTTCTTGAATTACCTCCTCTACCAACCATTTAT
>CAJMPZ010000056.1 GCA_905215445.1 uncultured bacterium
CTTTTCTTTTTTGGAGACCAGACAGGGATTCGAACCTCGGTCGAGGCGCGAGCGTCTTAATCATCACTTCGTAAAATTTTTCCAAATTGTCGCTTGACCCATCGAGGGGTCACGTGCATAATAATCCGTGCGTTGCGGCGTTACCTCAGCTGGATAGAGGGTCTGACTACGAATCAGAACGTCATAGGTTCGAATCCTATACGCCGCACCAACTGAACTTTAAAGCCTCCGGTAACGGAGGCTTTTCTTATATGTCGACATACTTGAGGAGTTGCTTTCGCCGTGTTTGAAAGTATCGAGTCGATCGACTGCATCAAATGAGTAAAAATCAAATTCAATAACTTTTTTTGAAAAACGCTTGACGATTATTCAGTCCATGTGCATAATAATCAACAAGTCGCGGCGTTACCTCAGCTGGATAGAGGGTCTGACTACGAATCAGAACGTCATAGGTTCGAATCCTATACGCCGCACCATTTGAGATTAAAGCTCCCGGCAACGGGGACTTTTCTTTTACGTAAACACCGCATTGATTCGAACCTCGGTCGAGGCGCGGGCGTAAAGAAAACGCGGAGCGTTTTTAGCCCGCGGGCGAGCACGCCGGCAGGCGGGCGAAGCCGGTGCGGATCCGCGCAGCGGATGCGCGGAATCCTATACGCCGCACCATTTGAGATTAAAGCTCCCGGCAACGGGGGCTTTTCTTTTACGTAAACACCGCATTGATTCGAACCTCGGTCGAGGCGCGGGCGTAAAGAAAACGCGGAGCGTTTTTAGCCCGCGGGCGAGCACGCCGGCAGGCGGGCGAAGCCGGTGCGGATCCGCGCAGCGGATGCGCGGAATCCTATACGCCGCACCATTTGAGATTAAAGCTCCCGGCAACGGGGGCTTTTCTTTTGCGCCAGCTTGAGTGCTTTCGTCCAAAGGGACGATTTCCTGTCGACTCGTGTAAGATTCCGAGTAGATGTCGCGACTTATTCGCGACCACTCCTTCTTCAAGCGACCGATCAGGGTGATATTTCGTGGCAGAGCGTCCGACATACAAGCTCAGGTTTCTCGATCCCAAGAAGCGCTTTCCGGCGATGCCCGAGCAGCCTGCGGGACGCTCATATGGCGTGGTCTGGAAACTCTTTGGCGAGGATCGGCATGAATCTTGTTATGTCGTCGAATTTGTTGGCAAAAGTCATGTGTCGCTTTTGGGCTACGTAAGCGTTTCGGGTGAGGTGTACAAGGTGGACCGCCCCGTCAGCGAGGCTCCGCTGCCCAACGATCCCGACATGGAACTGGTCCTTGACGAGTCGGACTCCGGTATTGGTGAGATTGTGGTTCGGGGAGCCAACGGCACGATGCGCGCGTGCGCGCGAACCGTCGGCTCTCCCGAAGGCCCCATGCGCGAGCAGTCCGACCACGAGACATGGAATTCGACCCGCTCCCTTCCTTACGGCGAGTTCATGGCATCGATGTTCCTGCGCTACGTGATATTCGCTGACTCCGAAAATGCCATTGCGAGCACGGCGGACGCCGGCGGACTCGACGAGGGTATGCAAAATGTTATCGACAAGATCAAGCTCGTAAAGTTGCCCGAGCCGGTCGAGGTGTTTTTGGGCTTTAACACGACACCGCTACCTGACGCTATCGAGACGCTGCTCTACCGCGTTGACCATGCCGAGAATCCGAGCGGTATCGAGCGCTATGCCGCCGCCCTTATGAGTGAAATTGACTTGCCTCGCTTGCGCACCATCGCCGCTAAGTCCGAGATGAGCCTGGCTCGCATCGATCGCTCAAAGCTTTTCTATCTCAATTTTGATCGCAGCCTGCTGGACCAGGACGAGATTGACATGCTGCTTGCCATCGAGTGCCGTCTTAACCGTCTCTCCGGCATCCTTGAGCACATCGGGGCCGGATTGGTCCCTGCGGCATCCTCGCCGAGCCTTGAGGGCTGCGCGCTCTTTGATGCGTGGCATATCGCCAAGACGACCAACGATGTTCCCCGACTGCTTGATACGGCCTCGAGCGATAACCCGTGGGGCAAACCGGGTACGGTGGCTTGCCAGCCGGGCGGTGAGTGGGATGTGCGTACCCGCTTCGCGCGTATTGTCGAGGCGCTTAACGTGGTCACGCGGCTCGACTATACCTATCGGGCAAACGTTGCCGAGGGGATTATGCTCGTTCGGTTTGGGCAGTCTGTCGTTGATGCCATGCCGCAACGTGAATACGACGCTCAAGATGACGCCTGGCACGAGCTGGACGAGGACACGCGCACGATCTGGGCCGCGGAGCACGATGCGCGCGTGGCGCTCACGCTTGCGGCAGCGTGTTTTGCCGCGGGCACCTGCATCACGCGCTGCTATGTGCAGATTGCTGCTCCCGACAGTGAGCAGGGCGAGTGCGTTGTCGCAACGTATTTCTTTGGGCGCGCGGCCTATCTGGCCGATTGCGTGCCTGTCGCCAAGGATCTTGAGAGCATGGACATGGACGATATGCCGTGCAAGCGTGTGCTTGAGGCGTATGAGTCAACCGCTCCGGAGACGATTGAGCCGGCGGAGGTTCATGCTCGTCCGCGTGATGACCATCGCATGCTGCCGCCGGCGCTGCGCGATCTGCTGCTTGCCGATACGGCTGACGAGCTGGAGGTCATGGAAGAGGACGACGACCCATACGTGGCCCGTGTTGTTGAATTGCGCGAGCAGGCAAAAGTCGACCGTACAGGTGCTTTTGAAGGCTTTTCCCGTCTTGTTGAGGAGTTGGAGGCTAAGTGCGCCGTCGCCGAGCTTTTGGCGACAGGTCCGGTTCAAACGCAGTTTTGCGATAACCAGCTGGTGCGCATGGTGCTACCGGTGTTGGAAGAAGACCGCTCTGTGCGAATCCTTCGTGCGCCCGATGCGCTGTACTTTGCCCAGCACGAGATCTGCAGCTTTTACGCCGAGCAAGAGGACTTTGAACGAGCACTGCCCGAGGTGCGCCATCTTTACGATCTGGCGCGCTCGTCCATGCAGTCGCACTTTGCGCTCATCAACGTGCTTGCGCGTCTGGAGCGCTTTGACGAGATTATCGAGGTGGCGCGCCACGGCCTACGTATTGCCAGCGATCGTTCTGCAATCGGCTACCTGTTCTATCGCTTGGCGTTTGCCTATTGGAATTGCGATCAGCTCGACCTGGCGCTGGCTTGTTACCGTCTGGTGCCGCGCGGCGAGGAGTCGGGCAGCAGCGCGCTGGAAGAAATGCAGGGCCTTATGAACGAGATGGGCGTCAGCGAGCCTCCGACGTTCGAGGAAGCGGTCGAGACCATCCATAAGGCTGGACTAGAGCTGCCGCCAGTGTCCGCCGTGACGAATCAGCTGGCAGATGCCGCTGTGCAACTGGTCGACAACGGTTTCTTTTTCCTGGCGCGCGGTTGTATCTTCCAAATGTGGCGCACCATGGGCAACGACGAGCTCGGCTCCCTCAACCGCTCGCTGGGGTAGGCGAAGCTTTCAAGAAGGAAAGGCTGCTAGGCAATTAGAAAATTTCCTCTTGCTCATCCTTGGCTGTTTGGTTACTATAGAACGGCTGTTACGGAGAGCTGACCGAGAGGCCGAAGGTGCTCGCCTGCTAAGCGAGTATGCCCCAAAAGGGCATCTGGGGTTCGAATCCCCAGCTCTCCGCCAGTACGAATTTGAAGAAGGGTCCCATTTGGGGCCCTTTTTATTATCAAGAATGGCGGCTGGGGATTCGAACCCGAGAGGGCACGGGCGTTAAGCAAACGCGAAAGCGTTTGTAGCCCGTGGGCGAAAAGCCGCCAGGCTTTGAAGCCGGAGGGCATGCGCAGCATGCCCGGACATCCCCAGCTCTCCGCCAGTAAGACTTTAAAGAAGGGTTCCGAAAGGGACCCTTCTTTAGTTGAACCACGTTAGCTGGGGATTCGAACCTCAAAAAAGGAGGCATCCTTTCGGACGCCTCCTTTCAGTGGACTTATTATTCTTGCGCCCTACACCTCGGGCGCCTTGGCGACGGTCTCGCTTTCTGCCGTGAGTGGGCGGTTGTCGATGCGACGGCCCAAGCGATCGAGCTTCACGAGTAGCCATTCAATGGGATTCGGCCCTGCGCCTTCCTCGTCGGCAACTAGGTCCATGACGGCGATCTTGGTGCCGTCCTGCTTGAGCGTGACGCTGCCCACCTTGTCGCCCACATGCACCGTGCCCGAAAGATCGTCGTAGCTAACCTTTTCGGTCACCTCGCCGGCAAGGGAAAACACGGTCGCTTGCGCCGTGGGATCGGCGAGTGTGGCGTCGATCGTCTTATCCGTCCAGTCGGTTTGACCAATGCGCGCCATAAGCGGGTTGCCGTTGGCGGTCTTTTCCTGTGTGTTGGCGATTGCGACCGTCACCTTGTGACCGTAGTACCAATTGGCAAGGGTTGCGGTATCGGTAAAGCGCTGGTCGGTGGTGGTGGAGTTCAAAACGACGGTGTAGATCTCGTCGCCGTCGCGGTTGTAGGCGCTCGTAAAGCAATAGCCCGCGTCGTCGGTGGTGCCGGTCTTGCCACCGATGTTGCCATCTTGGCCCAGCAAATAGTTATGCGTGTCCATGGAATGCGAATGGTCGGTGCCGTCGGCGCCCGTGACCTCGATCCAGGAATCCTCGCTCGCTACGACCTCGCGGATCGTGTCGTTTTTCATGGCCTCCTGCATCATCAGCGCTACGTCGTGTGCGGTTGAGTGCATATCGCCAGCCCACTCATCAAAGTCCAGACCATGCGGGTTTTCAAAAAGCGTACCGGTGCAGCCGAGCTTCTTAGCGCGCTCGTTCATGGCCTTCACAAAGGTTGCCTCGGCGTCTTTGGTCTTAGGGTCGATCTTCTTGCCCACATATTCGGCGAGCACGACGGCGGCGTCGTTGCCCGAGGGAATCATCAGGCCGCGCAGTGCCTGCTCCACGGTAAGCTCGTCACCTTCGAGCAAGCCGGCGGTCGAATTACCCACGGTGGCTGCGTCGTTGCTCACCGTGACCTTCTCGTCCATCTTGCAATTCTCGACGGTTAGGATTGCGGTCATGACCTTGGTGATCGAGGCGATTTTAACCTGCTCATCGGCGCCGCGCCCATAGTAGACGGTGCCGTCTTTGCCCATGACGAGCGCATTGGTCGCATCGATATCGGGCAGATTTTCGGCCGTGATGCCGCGCGCATCGGCGGTTTTGCCGCAAACATTGTCGGTCGTGAGTACTTGGGCGCCGGCGACGGTGGGCACGCCAGCGGCAAGGGCGATAGCGCAGACAAAGCCGGCGGCAAGCTGAGCTGAGCGCTTTGCAAAAGAGGTGAGGGACTTCACAGATTTCGCTTTCGACGGGATGGTCTCTTCTGGAACTAGAGTATATCGTTTGCCGGTGTCGGCGATCATCGCGTGCGTGCGTGGCCCACATCCGCGCCCGAACGGGCACAAGGGTGCTTAAGGCCGACTTAATCACCCACGCTTGTTGTGTGTGGCATGCGTCCCCTCGGGCATAATGGAGCGCGAGAGGAGCACGCATGAACGAGCACATTTTGGTAGTTGATGACGAAAAGGCCATCGCCGACTTGGTTGGTATCTACCTTACAAAAGAAGGCTTTGACGTACAGGTCGCCTATAGCGGGGCCGATGCTGCCAAGGCAATCTTGGAGCAGGAGTTCGATCTTGCGCTGCTGGATGTCATGCTGCCCGATATCGATGGGCTTGAGTTGCTGCGTACGATCCGTTCCAGCCATACCTATCCCGTGATCATGCTGACGGCGCGCGATGCCCAGCAAGACAAGATCGAGGGCCTTTCGCTTGGCGCGGACGATTACGTGGTTAAGCCGTTCCGTCCGCTTGAGCTCATCGCGCGCGTGCATGCTCAGCTTCGCCGCTACACCAGCTACGGTAGCCGCGCGCAGGTGGCCGAGTCGCCGATCATCCAGCTCGACGGCCTGGAGATCAACCGCGATGCTCGTTCCGTAATGGTGGACGGTGCGCCGGTGCGCCTCACGCCCATCGAGTATTCCATCTTGCTGTATCTGGTCGAGCATCGCGGCAGTGTGGTGGCCGTGGAGGATCTGTTCCGCGCGGTGTGGAACGAGGATTTTATGCCCGGCTCCAACAATACGGTGATGGTGCACATTCGCCACCTGCGCGAAAAGATCGGCGACGACGCTCAAAAGCCGCGCTTTATCAAAAACGTCTGGGGCGTCGGCTACATAATCGAATAACGCCTTTGATGGTGGGGAAGTGGATATGACAAAAGACGATAGGCAGGCATTCGAGGTGCCCGATCGACTCTTTGAATACGTGAGGTCGGTCGTCGACAACCGCGCGCTTGCAACGGTGCTGCTCTTTTTGCTGAGCCTGCTGCTGATTGGCATCGATAACATCGCTGGAATCTTGGCGGTGCTGCTTGTCGGCTTTTTGCTGATCGATCGATTTGAAATCGTACGCCGCTGCGTGGTGATTGGCGGTGCCGCGTGGGCCATGACGTTGGCGATTGGCGCCATGGCACTCGGCGGCATCGAAGGGCCGGTGCTGTTCGATGCCGGCTTTGTATTCAACATGCTTGGCTTTGTGCTGGCGCTTGCCGTGTGCGTGCTGTTCTTTTGCGGCCGCGCCCTGTACTACCAGGGCTATGAGCAGGGCGAGCAGCATGCCGATTGTGTGCTGGCCGCTCGTATTCAAGATCGCCTGATCGATCACCCCGACACCTGGGACAACATCGACGGCGACTTCCTGGAGGTCGAGGGCGCACTCAACCGTGTGCGCGATCGCGAGCGCAAGGTGCAACAGGCCTTGCGTGACGAGTCTCATCGCAAGGACGATCTGGTCACGTACTTGGCACATGACCTACGCACCCCGCTTGCCAGTGTGGTGGGCTATCTTTCGCTGCTGCAAGAGGCTCCTGAGCTGCCGGTTGAGCAACGTGCGCACTTTACGGGCGTGGCGCTCGACAAGGCGCACCGGCTCGATGCACTCATCGAAGAGTTCTTCGATATCACGCGCTTTGACTTCCACGATATCGTGCTCACGCGCGGCTATGTTGATCTGGGGTTGCTGCTGGCTCAGGTGGCTGACGAGTTCTATCCCATCCTCAACGAGCAACATAAGGAAGCCCAGGTTGATATTCGCGAGGGCCTGACGGTGCTCGTGGATGGCGATAAGATGGCCCGCGTGTTTAACAACATCATGAAAAACGCCGTCGCCTATAGCTATGAGGGCTCGACTATCACGATTGAGGCCAGGCGCCAAGACGATGGCGGCGTGCGCGTGCGCTTTATCAATCAGGGCGATCCTATCCCTGCGGCTAAGCTCAAGGTGATCTTTGAGAAGTTCTATCGCCTGGATGCGGCGCGTGCGACCAATCGCGGTGGTGCCGGTTTGGGCCTTGCTATTGCCAAGGAGATCATCGCGGCACACGGCGGTACCGTTGCATGTGAATCGACGCCCGAACACACGATATTCACCATCGAGCTGCCCGCCGCATAGCTAGCGTGCCCTTACAAACACTTGACAATGTGCTCACGTGCGTATGAGCCGCGATTCCTACTATCGATACTGCTGAATTGATATCGATATGGAGGTGTGCGGTATGACGGCTGCTGCGGCTGTGGAGCCCACGGAGCTTGAAGAACTCATGGAAGCGCAGGCCGAGGCCGCGCATGAGCGCGAGGTTGGGGATGCGACTCGCCCCACGGCAGAGGATCTTGCCGCCTCGCCGACGCGCATCGACGTCGAGGGCCTCGACCTGTTCTATGGCGACCACCATGCGCTCAAGGACGTGAATATCAAGATCCGCGACAAGCAGATCACCTCGTTCATCGGGCCTTCGGGCTGCGGAAAGTCCACGTTGCTGCGCTGCTTTAACCGCATGAACGACGGCATCAAGGATTGCCGCATCGAGGGCAAGATTGCGCTCGATGGTCAAGATATCCTGGGCGATTGCGACATCTGCCGTTTGCGCCAGCGCGTGGGCATGGTGTTCCAACGCCCCAACCCATTTCCCATGAGCATCTACGACAACGTCGCCTACGGTCCTCGCGGTATGGGTGTGCGCGACCGCGCCGTGCTCGATGAGCTGGTCGAGGACTCCCTGCGTCGCGCTGCCCTGTGGGACGAGGTCAAGGACAAGCTCAAAGAGTCGGGCCTGGGTCTTTCGGGTGGACAGCAGCAGCGCCTGTGCATCGCCCGCGCACTTGCCGTGCAGCCCGACATTCTGCTGATGGACGAGCCGACCTCGGCACTCGACCCTGTGTCGACGTTGGTGGTGGAGCAGCTGGCCTGCGAGCTCAAGGAGATCTGCACGCTGGTGGTCGTGACGCACAACATGCAGCAGGCCGCGCGTATTTCCGATTCGGTTGCGTTCTTTTTGCTGGGTGAGCTGGTGGAGTACGCGCCCACCGCGCAACTCTTCAAGAATCCGTCCGATCCGCGCACCGCGGATTATTTGACGGGGCGTTTTGGCTGACGCTGTCTTTTACAGGTGCCTTTAGGGTTAAGATGCGGTCATATCGGCCGCAAAGGGGTTCAACATGATCTATTACGTCGAGGACGATGACAACATCAGGGATTTGACAGTCTACGCGCTGCGCAAGCAGGGAATCGAGGCCGAGGGCTTTTCGTGTGATGGCGAGTTTAAAGCTGCCGTGGCGCGACGGGTGCCCGATGCTGTGCTGCTCGATATCATGCTGCCCGACACCGATGGCTTGGCGATTATGCGTCGCCTGCGTGCCGATCGCCTGACGGCGACGGTGCCCATCATGATGCTTACCGCCAAGGACACCGAACTCGACAAGGTGATGGCGCTCGATGGCGGTGCCGACGATTACCTGACTAAGCCGTTTTCGCTCATGGAGCTTGCGAGCCGCTGCCGCGCACTGCTGCGTCGCGGCGGCATGGTCAAGCAGGCGAGCGATGTGCTCAGCGTGGGCGACATCGTGCTTTCGCCCAGCCATCGCGAGGTGACCGTTGCCGGCGAGCCGCTTAAGCTCACCCTGCGCGAGTTCGACCTGCTCGAGTACCTCATGCGCAAGCCCGGCGTGGTCTTTACCCGCGAGTCGTTGCTGCAGAGCGTGTGGGGCTGGGACTTCGACGGCGGTTCGCGCACCGTTGACGTGCACGTGCAGACGCTTCGCCAAAAACTGGGCGAGCATGCCAGCGCCATCGAGACCGTGCGCGGCGTGGGTTATCGCCTAGCCGAGCCTTCTGCCGGTGATGGTGCCGAAGGCGACGACACCGCGGCCACCGCATCGGAGGGGTAACCCGTGGTCTTCGCCCCCCAGGGAAAACATACGCTGTCGCACCGCGTTTTTGTGACGATCTTTGTCTGCGCCATGGCGGTTATCGTGGCGTTTACGGTGCTGGGTGCGTTCTTTGTGCAAAACACTTTGGCGGATGCCACGAGTGCCAATCTGGCGCAGGAAACTGAGCTCATTGCTGCCGCCCTCGACGAGCAGCAGGAGCCCATTCCGTTCTTGCGAAGCCTCGATCGCGAGGATCTTCGTATCACGCTGATCAATAAGGACGGATCTGTTGCCTACGACAACGAGGCGTCGCCTTCCACACTGCCCAACCATGGCGATCGCCCCGAGGTCATCGAGGCCTTTGAGAGTGGTTCGGGTTCCGCGGAGCGCGCAAGCTCTACACTCGACGAGATTATGCTGTATCGCGCCGTCACCCTTGATAACGGCCAGGTCGTTCGCTTGGCGCAGGCCCAGCCTGGCGTTGCGGCGATTTTGCTGTCGATGCTGGCGCCGATGCTGCTTATCGCAGCAGCGGGTGCAGTACTCTCGTTTTTTATGGCGCGCCGTGAGTCCCGTGCCATCATCGCGCCGTTGCAAGAGGTGGATTTGGATCACCCACGCCGTAGCTATGAGCACGCCTATGCCGAGATGGTCCCCATGCTTGAGCGTATCGAGTCGCAGCGCCAGGAACTCAAGCGCCAAATGGCGGTGCTAGCGGACAACGACCGTATGCGCCGCGAGTTCACGGCGAATATCACTCATGAGCTCAAGACGCCGCTTACGGCGATTTCGGGCTATGCCGAGCTCATCGCAAATGGCATGGTCGAGGGCGAGGACGACCTGCGCAACTTTGGCGGTCGCATCTATCGTGAGGCGGGCCGCTTGGCAGCGCTTGTCAACGACATCCTTACGCTGTCTAACTTGGACGAGGCCGAACGTGCAACTGAGGGCGAGGCGGTGCCCATTGGGTCCACGGAGCCTATTGAGCTCTCGCGTGCGATCTACGCGGTTGAACAGCGTCTTGAACAGGTTGCCCGTCAGGCGAATGTGACGATAAGTCATGAGACCAAGCCTGTGGTCATCGAAGGCGTGTCGCGCTTGGTCGACGAGCTCATCTATAATCTGGCAAGCAACGCCATCCGCTACAATCGGCCCGGCGGTACGGTTACGCTGCAGTGCGGCACCAACGACGAAGGCCATCCGTTCCTCGCTGTCGCCGACACGGGAATCGGTATCGCGCCTGAAGAACAGGGCAAGGTATTTGAGCGGTTCTATCGCGTGGACAAGAGTAGGTCCAAGGCACGCGGCGGAACTGGCCTGGGGCTTGCCATTGTCAAGCATGCGGCCCTGTATCATCACGCCACGCTTGATCTGTCGAGCGAGTTGGGCGTGGGAACCACCATTACGGTGACGTTTCCCATACAGCAGGACGAGCCATTCGCATAGCGATACAACATAGATATTGATATAGACGCCGCATTTGACTTTCGGGTGCGGCGTTGTTGTGCAATTTTACGATTGCTTCCGACATTTTTACAGGAGAGCCTGTTTCTTATGTATAGAGTTTGGTCTCGGTAAAAAGATGCGATAACATACGGACAGTTTTGTCAATCCGAACTGGGGAAATGAAAGGCAAGCTGCATGACCCTTCTCGAACTGTTCCAGCTGCTGAAGAAGCACCTCAAGCTGGTCATCACCCTTCCGGTGGTCTGCGCGATCGCCATGGGCATCGTGTCCTTCGTTGCGATGGACAACACCTACACCGCGACGACGAGCATGTACATTCTCGCCAAGACCGACGATAGCGGTCAGATGAGCTACAACGATCTCTCGGCGAGCCAGATGCTTTCCAACGATATCGCCACGCTGCTGGATAGCGATAGCGTTAAGAGCGGTGCAGCCAATGAACTGGGCCTCACCGATCTGGATGACTACAAGGTGTCTGTTTCCTCCGAGACCACCACGCGTGTCATTACGCTTTCGGTTACCGGCACCGATGCCAAGGAGACGGCTAAGGTCGCAAAGGCCATGGCCAGCTCGGTGAGTACGGTCGCTCAGAACGTCGGCGCTGCCCAGAGCATCAACGTTATCGACGAGGCTAAGACCCCCGAAGCCCCCAGCGGCCCCAAGCGCACGCTGTATATTGCCGTCGCGTTCCTCGCCGGTATCTTTATCGCAGTTGCCTATGTCGTTTTGGCAGACATGCTCAATACCCGCATCCGCGGTGCCGAAGAGGCAGA
This sequence comes from uncultured bacterium, assembly GCA_905215445.1. Taxonomy (GTDB): domain Bacteria; phylum Actinomycetota; class Coriobacteriia; order Coriobacteriales; family Coriobacteriaceae; genus Collinsella. The sequence continues at coordinate 11,457 of CAJMPZ010000056.1, forward strand.
AGAGCTCCTGGGCATTCCCGTTGTTGGCCGAATTCCGGCTATGAAAGGTGGTAAATAGGCATGGCTAAGGCAAAGAACACCGATAAGCTCGTTGTACAGAATGCCGCCAAGACCCTTCTGGCCAACATCCGCTTTGCGAGCGTGGATGACCCCATTCGCACCATTACCGTTACCTCCTCGATTCCCAACGAGGGCAAGTCTACGGTTTCCATTAACCTTGCTCAGGCAATCGCCACGAGCGGCAAGTCCGTGCTCCTGGTCGAGGCCGATATGCGCCGCAGGTCCCTTTCCGATATGCTCGGCGTTCGTTCGCGCGGCGGACTCTATGCGGTCCTTTCCGAGCAGATCTCCATTGACCAGGCAATTGTCGAGACGGGTCAGAAGAACTTCTACTTCCTCGATGCCGAGCCACACATTCCCAATCCTGCCGACATCATCGTCTCCCATCGCTTTTCCAAGTTGGTCAAGGCACTGTCTGCTAAGTTCCAGTACGTCATCTTCGATGCTCCCCCGGTCGGCACCTTCATCGATGCTGCCGAGATTGCCAGCCTGACCGACGGCACGCTGTTCGTGGTGCGCGAGGACTTTACCAAGCGCGAAGAGGCGCTCAATGCTATCGCCCAGCTTAAGAAGTCCGAGAAGGTCAAGCTCATCGGTACCGTCATGAATTACTGTGAGACCGAGACCAGCGAGTACTACTATTCTTACTACACCAAGGACGGTAAGAAGGTTAAGAAGGGCTCCGACAATCAGGGCACTTCCAAAAAGGGCATCTTCACCAACCGAGCAAACGTTTAGTTGATTAGGGCCGACCTATGCGTGACATTCATTGCCATATCTTGCCGGGTGTAGACGACGGCGCCGCCGATCTCGATGAGAGCTTGGCGATGCTCGAGGCTGCCAAGCGGGCCGGTGTAACCAGAATCGTTTGCACTCCTCACTGCCGTGATCCCTATTTTGATTACGACAAGATGTGGGATGCCTTTGAGCTGCTGCGCGATAACGCTGACGGTTTTCCGCTCCAGATGGGCTTCGAGGTCAACCATCGAAAGCTCGTTGAACTTGGTATCGATGCCGCGGAGCACTTGCATTTCGATGGGACCAACGAGTTCCTGCTCGAGCTTTCGACGCATGCCGATGCGTATGCGTTTAGAGAATACGAGAACACGATTTACGATTTGCAGTGCCGTGGCTACCAGGTGATCATCGCTCATCCTGAGCGCTATCGTGCGGTTCAAAAGGATGTAAGTGTGGCGGAACGCCTAGTCGATATGGGCTGCAAGCTGCAGGCTTCGGCGGACTTCATTGCCGGCGGTCGCTTTGGTCGCGAGAAAAAGCCGGCACAGCGCCTGTTCGATCAGAACTTGTACAGCTTCATCGCGAGCGATGCCCATAATGTGGGTCATTACGACTGCCTGGCGAAGGCTCGCGCGAAGTTTAGCGTGCGCGGAGCTCATTTTCGCTAAAATCTGTCCCTAACGTTCTCATTGAATGAAAGGGCAGCCATGGATATCCAACTTAAGGCGGGATGCTTTGATGACGCGGCGTTGGTGCGCCGCGTCGTTTTTATGGACGAGCAGGGCTACGAGAATGAGTTCGACGCTATCGACGAGGATCCGAACTGCATCCATGTGACGCTCTATGTAGACGGTGAGCTTGCCGGTTGCTCGCGCGTGTTTCCCGAAGAGCTTGAGCGCGCGGCTGACGCAGAGGCTCCGGTGTCACCGGCGTGCGACTTGGACGAAGGCGTCGCGGCGGGGGAGACCTACATTATGGGGCGCGTCGCCGTGCTGCCGAGCATGCGCCGTCGCGGTCTGGCGAGCAAGATTGTCGAGGCCAGTGATACGTGCGCGCGTGATGCCGGCGCCAAGCTCATTAAGCTGCATGCGCAGGAATACGTGCTGCCGCTCTATGCCAAGGCGGGCTACACGCAGATTGCCCCGGTGGACTATGAAGACGAGGGCCAGCCCCATGCTTGGATGGCCAAGCGCGTAGATGGCAGATAGGGACGTTCCTTTCCTGCCGGCAGTCGGGGACACTCCTTGGCAATTGGCGCATCAGAGCGTTTGGACATACAGTTTTTCGATTCCGTATGTATATATGCGCGCTAATGGGTTATAAAATCTAAGTCTGAACATAGCAGGTCTGCGATGCGGCTCGGGCAACCGGGCCGTTTTTGCGGACGGGGGTAGCGCGAAAGGACTGCACATGCGTCAATTTAAGACCGAGAGCAAAAAACTGCTCGACCTCATGATCAACTCCATCTACACCAATAAGGAAATCTTCCTGCGCGAGCTTATCTCTAACG
>CAJMPZ010000057.1 GCA_905215445.1 uncultured bacterium
CGTAGCCCGAGACGGGCCCGGGCTGACAATTTCGACTGTAATGGACGTTCTTAAAAGACTAGTCATTTAAGTCTGTCCCCAATGACTGCGGAAACCCGGCACTTGGGGACGTTCCTTTTCTGCTGGCAGCTTGGAACAGTCCTTAAAGCCCGCATCAATCAACTGCGGAAAGCGCATCCCAGAATGAGCGTCCAACATGGGACATAGTTTCCCTTGAGGGCCTCAACCGGAAAATGCATCCCGGAATGTTGCCGGAAAGTGGAACGTAGTTTCCCAAACGGGCCGCTAACGGAAAGTGCATCCCGCTATTGAGCTCCAAAATGGGATGCGCTTTCCGTGTCGGCAGTTCCTGGCAGCCTGGGGCTACTCATTTAAGTCTGTCCCCAATGAGTGCAATGAGTCCCCAATGACTAGTAGTAGGCCCACATGGCTTCGACTTCGTTAAGGACCTCTACGACGCCCCAGCGGCGGGCGCTGCGGCTGGCCGAGTTGGGATCGAAGACTTCAATCTGGTCGGCGTCGTCAATACCGTAAAGCACAATGTAGTGGCCCACGTTGGTAAAGGTGCCCGGCCGAACGGCGGCGATGACGGGCGCTCCCGAACGCAGCACCTGAGTCATCGAGTCGCGATCGTTATGAAGCTCCGTTCCGTTAAGTCCCAACTGCCACGCACCGCTCGTCATAAACGACCATTCGGTTGCACCGGTGGGGGCGTAATTGCCTGCCTCGGAAAGCGCGCACATATCGACGGGAGTCATATCGGTGCGTCCCGTCTTAAAGATATAGACCATGGTGAGGCACGTAGGCCCGCAAGCATTTTGGCGGATGGTACCGCCGGCGTAAGGCAGCTCCGACCATGCAGGGTCGATCTGATAGATATGGGGCATCGTGCCGTCTTGCCATTGCGAGCGCGGGGTCGAAAAGGCGAAAGAATAACCGGGCGCGACGGGGGCCTTGAGCAGCTTGTCCTCGGCGGTGGGCTCGAGACCGGCCGAGCCGTGGGACATACAGGAGCTCATAAGCACAAAGACCAGACAGATGAGGATAGAGCACAGTGCGAGGCAAAGCCGACGAGCCGGCAGGGCGGGGGCATTCACGAACGATGTCGAGCGGTAGGGCTTGCCGTCGCGTCCGCCTTGGGGATGCGAAAAGAAGCGGTTGATATGGATGCCGGGCTGACGTGCGCCGTTGCGGCGCAGTTGCGGAACCTCGGCTTGGCGCTGTCGAGTGCGCGCGCCCAAGCGGCTATCTTGCTGTGCGCTTGTGCCCGTGCTCGGACGGCCACTCTGCCGTGTTCCGTTTGTCTGCTGCCGAGACGAAGGCCTGGGTTGCTCTTGAGGGCGTTGCGGATTGCTGCTCGTGGCACTTCTGGGCGTCGGCGTGGTGCGGCCAGCAAGGCGAACGCTTTGTCGCCGTTGATCACCGTCGTTGTATCCGTATGCCATTCGTACCGCCTTGTCTCATGTAAAACCTGTCTATCCTACAAAAAAGATGTGCAACAAATGGGTCCGCGCGTCAAAAGCTCGGTAAACGGTACGAAAGGTGCAAAACACACGGCCTTAAAAACATCTCTCTATGCGTCCGATGAGCGTACGTCCGTCGGACGGGCGACAACAATGAGCGGCAAACCGTGCCGTTCGTCCCAAAAACGGCGCCGCTCGTTTTGCGGTTCTGCCTTCGGTCGAGCCGCAAGCGGCGCTGCTGTGCCAAGGCCGTATTGTAAAGCCACGAAATAAAAGCGCGCGGCAAAACAGACCGCGCAAGGGGTGACGTCAAAGAGGCGTCAATAAGGAAAGGAGGGGAACAATGGCGGACAAGAACGCAGAAGTTGCAGTCGAAGGTAACGGTGGCATGAAGAAAACGCTCTCGCTCTGGAACTTCTTCACCATCGGTTTCGGTGCCATCATCGGTACCGGTTGGGTTCTGCAGGTCGGCGACTGGATGGTCGTGGGCGGCGGTCCCGTTCCCGCTATGATCGCATTCCTCTTGGGTGCAATCTTTCTCGTGCCCGTCGGAGCTGTTTTCGGTGAGCTCACGGCTGCTATCCCCATCTCGGGCGGCATCGTCGAGTATGTCGATCGTAGCTTTGGCCGTACGATGAGCTACATCACCGGCTGGCTCCTGGCCCTGGGCAACGGCATCCTGTGCCCGTGGGAGGCCATCGCCATCTCGACCCTCGTGTCCGAGATGTTCGGCAGCCTGCCCGGCCTTGAGTGGCTGCGAGCCGTCAAGCTCTACACCATCCTGGGCGCCGACGTTTACCTGTTCCCGACGCTGATCGCGCTCGGCTTTGCAACCTACGTCATCTTCCTCAACTTCCGCGGTGCCAGCTCGGCCGCCAAGCTGCAGGCCTTCCTGACCAAGGCCCTGCTCTGCGGCATGCTGCTCGCCATGGGCGTCTCGCTGTTCACCGGCTCGCCGGACAACGCCATGCCCGTGTTCTCCCAGGTCACCGGTGCTGGCGGCGGCAAGCCTGCCACCGAGGGCACCAGCCTGTTCGCAGGCATCGTTTCGGTCCTGGTTCTGACCCCGTTCTTCTACGCCGGCTTCGACACCATTCCTCAGCAGGCTGAGGAAGCAGCCGAGGGCCTCAACTGGAACAAGTTCGGCAAGATCATCTCCCTGGCCCTGCTGGCCGCCGGCGGCTTCTACATGGTCTGCATCTACTCGTTCGGCACCATCCTCGACTGGCATGAGTTTGTTAAGAGCCCGGTTCCCGCGCTTGCCTGCCTCAAGGGCATCAACATGCTCCTGTACCTGGCCATGCTCGTCATCGCCACGCTTGGACCCATGGGCCCGATGAACTCCTTCTACGGCGCCACGAGCCGCATCATGCTCGCCATGGGCCGAAAGGGCCAGCTGCCCGAGAAGTTCGCCGAGGTCGATCCCAAGTCCGGCGCTCCCAAGCTCGCCTGCGTCGTTCTGGGCGTCATCACCGTCGTCGGTCCGTTCCTGGGCAAGAACATGCTCATCCCTCTGACCAACGTGTCGGCTCTCGCCTTCATCTTCTCCTGCGGCATGGTCGCCCTCGCTTGCCTGCGCATGCGCTTCACCGAGCCCGACCTGCCTCGTCCCTACGAGGTGCCCGGCGGCAAGTTTGGCATCTGCCTCGCTGTCGCTGCCTGCGCCGTCATCATCGGCTTGCTCGTGATCCCGTTCTCTCCCGCCTCCCTCAACATGGTGGAGTGGAGCATCGTGATCGGCTGGCTGGCCATTGGCCTGGCCCTTATGGCTTTCACCAATTCCCGCAAAAAGTAACGCCTGGCCGGGGCGGATCGGGTGCGCGGAATCCTCTCTCCCGCGCACCGAACCCGGCACCACTTGGGTAGCTTTGTGAGGCCTTAACCCAACACGGCCTCGCCCACTATATGGATCCATAAGGAGGAACCATGTCCACTAAGTATGCAATCGTTGGCGGCAAGCTCATCGACGGTACCGGTGCCGAGCCGGTCGAGAACTCCCTCGTTCTCGTCGACGACAGCGGCAAGATCGAGTACGCCGGCACTATGCAGGACCTTCCCGAGGGCGTTGAGGTTATCGACGCCGCCGGCAAGACCGTCCTTCCCGGTCTGATCGACACCCACCTGCACTTCTCGGGCAACCTGACCGACGATGACACCGATTGGGTTATGCAGCCGCTCCTCGAGAAGCAGGCCGTCGCCGTCAAGCAGGCCTACGACTGCCTCACCCACGGCCTCACCACCGTCTGCGAGATCGGCCGCTTTGGTATCCAGATCCGCGACTGCATCGACAAGGGCGTCTTCAAGGGCCCGCGCGTTCTGGCCACCGGTCTGGGCTTCTGCCGCGTTGCCGGCCACGGTGACTCCCACCACTGCACCCAGGAGCTCAACAAGGAATCCCACCCCTGGGGCGACCAGGTCGACGGTCCTTGGGATCTGCGCAAGGCCGTCCGTCGTCGCCTGCGTGAGAACCCCGATGCCATCAAGATCTGGGCTACCGGTGGCGGCATCTGGCGCTGGGACTCCGGTCGCGACCAGCACTATTGCTCCGAGGAGATCCAGGCCGTGGTCGAAGAGGCAAAGATGGTCGGCATCCCCGTGTGGAGCCACTGCTACAACAACCACGCCGCTGCCTACGATTCCGTTCGCTTTGGCTGCGAGCAGCTGATTCACGGCTTCGATATCGATGAGCGCACCATGGACCTCATGGCCGAGCAGGGCACCTTCTTCACCCCGACGATCGCCTTCCTGCCCACCTGGTACGCCACCTATCCGCCCGTCTACGTCCCCGAGCTGCACGACAAGTACGAGGGCACCCTGGTCGAGAAGGAGCTGCAGCGCAACTACGACTGCCTGCGCGAGGCCAAGAAGCGCGGCGTCGTCATGACGATCGGCTCCGACTCCTTCTCCTTCGTCACCCCGTACGGCACCTGCTCCATCGAGGAGATGTACGAGTTTGTCGACAAGATCGGCTTCACCCCGGTCGAGACCATCACCTGCGCCACCCTCAACGGTGCCAAGATGTGCCACATCGAGGACGAGACCGGTTCCATCGAGGCCGGCAAGTGCGCCGACCTGCTGGTCGTCAACGGTGACGTCGCCGCCGACATCCACGTGCTCAACACCGACAACATGGACGTCATCATGAAGGACGGCTGGATCGTCGAGGCTGGCACCTTTGGCGAGGCCAACAAATACAGCGCCTAAGATACCGTTTGTCGATGGCTGGATGTAAAACACAGTTTTTGATTGCATAATGCAATGGAGAGGGTCGCTTGCGGCCCTCTTTATTGCTATGGGTGCGGTAGATAAAAGGGGATGACGGTGGATTTAAACAGGCTGATTCTGGGCAAGAGCTACAACTCTACCAAGGTCTTTCGTACGGCCCAGCATGTGGTCCAGGCCATCCTGCTCGGTGTTGTCGTTCCGGCGCTTATCCTGTTGCTTATCTGGGATTTGACCGATAATCCCAACCCCGTCCCGGGCGTTGTCGTCATTGCCGGCTTGGTCATGCTGTGCTTCTTCTTCTCGTACGTCTTTGTCGTTCCCGACGACCTCACGTCGAGCGCTACCGACCGCACACTCGCCATCGCATCGAAAATATTCGCCTATACGTCACGAGGCCTTACGCCCGAAGCGGCCCTGGGCGCTTCCAAAATCATCCTTTCCGAGACCATTGCCTCGGCCATCTGCTTTACCGACGGCAAGCAGGTGCTGGCGAGCTGGGGCGAGGACTCGGCAAAATGCCCCGCGGGCACTCCGGTTGTGCTGCGGACTACGCTCAACGTGATCAACAGCGGTGAGCAAAGCGTATTTTCGCGCGATGCCTCGACTGAGACGGGTGGCTACTTTCCGCGCCTGCGCGCCGGTATCGTCGCACCGCTCACCGTGCGCGGGCATTGCGTGGGCACGCTCGAGCTGTATTATCCCCGCCTGAGCAGCATCGATATGCGCCAGACGGCGTTGGCCTCGGGCTTTGCCGATCTCATTTCCACGCAGCTCGCCAGCTTTGAGCTCGAGCGCCAGGACGAGCTTACGGCCCGCGTGGAGCTGCGCGCCCTGCAGTCGCAGGTCGACCCGCATTTTCTGTTCAATACCATCAGCACTATCGTGTCGCTCGTGCGAACCGAGCCCGACAAGGCGCGATCGCTGCTGATCGACTTTTCCAATTACTATCGTCAGACGCTTTCTGACTCCGATACGCTCACCACGCTCGAGCATGAGGTGGAACAGGGCACTCGTTATATCAATCTTATGCAGGCCCGGTATGGCGACGGCCGTCTGCGCGTTTCGGTCGACATCGACTTTGAGGTGCGCGACAGCATGGTGCCGCCGTTTATCTTGCAGCCGCTGCTCGAAAACTGCATCAAGCATGCGCAGCGCGAGACCGAGCCGCTTTCTATTCGTGTTGGGGCTTTTGAGACCGATGACGGCTTGGAGATCATCGTCGAAGATGACGGCATCGGTATGAGCGAAGAAGTCTGCGCGCATCTGTTTGAGCAACATCGCCGAGAAGAGCCCGAGAGCATTACCGCCGACGGCTCCGTCAAGCGAGGTTGCGGCCTGGCGCTCTTTAACGTACTTCAGCGCATCCATTTCTTTTACGGAGAAGATTCTGGCATACGCGTGAAGTCCCAGGAGGGCGTGGGAACGCAGGTCATCGTCGAGCTGAACGGCGAGCCGCATGAGCCGGCGCCGATGAAGGTGTAGCGCGCGGTTGGATTGAGAGAAAAAAGAGGGGAATCGCATATGTCCGAGGGATGGAACATCTTGGTGGTTGATGACGAGCCTCCTATTAGGGCTGAGCTACGTTATCTGCTGGAAAAGGATGCACGTGTGGGACAGATTGCCGAGGCGGGCAATGTCACCGAGGCCGTGGAGTCGATTCTGTCGAACAAGCCCGACGTGCTGTTTTTGGATATCACGATGCCCGGCCGCTCGGGAATTGAGCTAGCCGAGACCCTGCAAAACCTAAAGACGCCGCCGGTGGTGGTGTTTGTGACGGCGTTTGCAGAGTTCGCGGCCGACGCGTATAACCTCGATGCCGTCGATTATGTCGTCAAGCCGGTTGAGGACGCACGCCTGTCAAAGGCACTCGACAAGATCGAGGCGGCCTTGGGCGTCCGTCGTGTTATCCACGCTCCGCGCCAGCCTTTGCGTCTGACGGTGGACCGCGGGGGCAAAAAGGTGTTCATTCCCGCCGCAGACGTTTGCTACTTTGAGGCGCGCGCCGATTTTTGCAACGCCATCTGCGCCGAGGGAACGTACCTGATCAATGAGTCGATCTCTTCGCTCGAGCGTCGCTTGGACTCCGAGGGCTTTATTCGCGTTCATCGCAGCTACCTGGTCAATTTGGAAGACGTGCACAATGTTGAGATTGGCTCCACGGGGTTGATGGAGCTCAGGCTCGACCGCGTGAACTCGACGGTACCGGTGTCCCGTCGTCGTGCCGCCGAGGTCAAGTCGCACCTGGGGCTTGCGTAAGAGGCTTGCGTGCTGTCGTTTACCATCGCAGGTTTGGCATGGGCGCGCGGTGGGCATAATGGGTGGCATCGAATGAAATCGAAAGGATCATTATGCCCGCGCTTATCACCCATCATCTGTTTGGCGAGGAAAGCATCGACCGTCTTCCGCAGGGCGTCATCACGTCCGATGAAGAGCGCATTGCCTTTATCTTGGGCAACCAAGGCCCCGACCCGTTTTTCTTTCACATTCTGACACCGCGTGTTTCCGACTGCACGCTGCTGGCGCAGGTCATGCATCGGTCGCGCATGTCTCGCCAGTTCGCGTGCCTGCGCGACGGCGTGTCGCATCTGCTGCCGCGCGATGCCAGCTTGGGTCGTGCCTTTGCGCTGGGCCTGCTGTCTCATTACGTGCTCGACCGCAACGCTCACCCCTTTGTCTATGAGCAGCAGTTTGGCATCGTGGAGTCCGATTCAGAGCTTGAGGATTCGAGCAGTCAGGTCCATGCCGTGATCGAGAGCGACCTGGATGTACTGATGCTGCAGCTTAAACGCGATGGCGCTACGGTCGACGATTACCCGCCGGCGGGCGAGATCGTCACCACCGATCGCATCAATCGCGTGGCCGGCGTGCTGATGAGCTATGTTGCCGGACGCGTGTACGGCATTGACATTCCGTCGGGGGAGTACGGTGCTGCCGTTGCCAATATGCAGCGACTTTACCGCGCGATTGAGCCGGCCGGCTCCGCAAAGACGCGCGCGATCTCGCTGGTTGAGGGCTTGGTGCACGACTACTCGCTGCTCGACGGCCTTGCGCACCGCGTGACGACCGAGCTGCCCGAGCGTACCGGCAACCTGGGCCACTTGGCATGGAAGAACCCCTTTACCGATGAAGTCTCGACCGAGAGCTTCCCCGAGGTCTTTGACCGCGCGCTGCTCGATTACGAGTGCACGGTTGCCCGCTTTATCGAGACCGGCGATATGGAAGCCGTGACCAACCATGTCAATTACAGCGGTCGCGTGCTCAATGCCGATGAGGAGTTCGACCGCGAGGAATAGGGCTCATGCGTGCCCCTTTGCCGAATCCTTACCGGTGCTTCTGGACAATTGGGGTACGATGAACTAACTGCATATCGGGCAAATACGAAGGGTCCCTGTCCATGAAATACACCAAGCTCGAGCGTAACTGGGTTATGTACGATGTGGGCAATTCGGCCCTCGTGCTGCTCAATACCTCGGTGGTGCCCATTTACTTTAACGCCATCAATACCGGCGCTTCCTCGGCCGACCTGGTGGTCGCTTGGGGCAATGCGCAGACGATCGCCTCGCTGGTCATCGCCATGCTCATGCCCATTCTGGGCGCACTTGCCGACTACGCCGGCAACAAGATCAAGTTCTTCTTGGGCTTCTTCCTCACGGGCCTGGTGCTTTGCCTGGCGCAGGCTATCCCCATGTCCGCCATGGCATTTTTGACCGTGTACGTGCTGTGCACCATCGGCCTTAACTCTTCTATGACGTTCTACGACGCCATGCTGCCCGACATTACCACCGACGAGCGCATGGACGCCGTGTCCAGCTCGGGTTATGCCTGGGGCTACATCGGTTCCACCGTGCCGTTCGTCATCTGCCTGGCGCTCATCATGGGTGGCCCCGCTCTTGGCATCCCCACCATGCTGGCAACGCGTCTGTCGTTTATCATCACTGGTGCCTGGTGGCTCATCTTTACCCTGCCGCTCATTCGCACCTATAAGCAAAAGTACGGTCGCGAGCGCGGTCCCGAGGACACCATCGGCCACATCGTGGGCGGTGTGTTCTCCGAGGTCGGACACACCATGCGCGAGATTGCCCACAATAAGACCGTGCTGGTCTACATGATCGCGTTCTTCTTCTATATCGACGGTGTGCACACGGTCATTTCCATGGCCACCAGTTACGGATCGGCCTTGGGCATCGATTCGACGCAGCTGGTGCTGGCGCTGCTCGTTACGCAGTTCGTGGCCTTTCCGTCCGCCATCATCTACGGCAAGCTCGCCGGACGCGTGGGCACGCTCAACATGATCCTGGTGGCGGTCGCCGCCTACATGGGGATTGTGCTGTTCGCCGCGTTCTTCCTAAAGACCGCCTTTGAATTCTGGGTGCTTGCCATTATGGTCGGCCTGTTCCAGGGCGGTGTGCAGGCGCTCAGCCGTAGCTACTTTGGCCGCATTATCCCCAAGGAAAAGTCCAACGAGTACTACGGCTTCTTTGACATCTTTGGTCGTTATGCAAGCGTTATGGGCACCTTCCTGGTGTCGGTCGTCACCTCGCTGACCGGCAACCCGTCGCTGGGCGTCCTTTCCATTGGCGTGCTGCTGGTCGTTGGCTTTATGCTACTGGTCCGCCTGTCCCGCATGACTCGGGCGGCAGAGCATGCCGCATAGGAGCGAGCGGCTATTGTGCCTGTCCACGGTACTCTTTTGGGGTTATCCGCAATAAACATTGCGACTTGCGAGCAATGATTTGCCCAAGTGGGTATGATGGAATCAGCTAGGTCGCGGGGCGTCGCCTGTGTTTGGCGGCGTCCCGTTTTTGTGTTGCAGGGAGGGTAAGGCATGAACGCCACGGTCGTGATTCCAACGTATTGGGCGGGCGATGACGCTTGCGCAAACGCCCCTGGCACCTATGACCATTCGACGCGACTCAACGCAGACAATCCCGAACTCGACCGCTGCCTGGCCTCGCTTGAGCAGGTGTGCGACATCCCGCGCATCATCCTTTTGGTGGTCTGTCCTGTTTCTGCCACAGCCGATGTGTCGCTGCGCGTGCACGAGATTGTCGACGCGCATCCCACGCTCAAGGTCACCGTTGTCACCAACACCCAGGCCTCGCGCATCGCAGACCGGGTTGCTCAGATCGCGCCCAAGGGTTCGGGCGAGTGCGTGAGCCTGCGAGGCTACGGTGCCATCCGCAACATGGGGCTAGCCTGTGCCGCTGTGCTGGGGCATGACGCGGTTATCTTTTTGGATGACGATGAGACTGTCATCGACGCCGACTTTATGAAGCGCGCGACCTATGCGTTGGGGCAGCAGACGCGTCAGGGCTTGCCGATCTTGGTCAAGAGCGGCTATTTCTACGATCGCGACGGCTCGCCGCTGGCTCCCACGGACAAGGCGGGCATCTGCCATCGTTGGTGGACCAAGCGCATCGAGTTCAACCGTTGGATGAAAAAGGCGCTCTCGGGCACCCGCATCTCGCGCTCCAACTACGTGTGCGGCGGCCTGATGGCCCTGCACGCCCGCGCCTTTACGCGTGTGGCCTTTGACCCGTTTATCACCCGCGGCGAGGACTTGGATTACCTCTTTAACATGCGTATGTTTGGCTACGACGTGTGGTTTGATAACGAGTGGACCGTGCGCCATCTGCCTCCGGAGTCCGAAAAGCGCTCACCGCGCTTTATGCAGGATGTATACCGTTGGTACTACGAACGGGCCAAGTTGACGTTCGCCGCGCATCAAAAGGAGCTCATCCCCGTTACGGCGGCATCGCTCATGCCCTACCCGGGCCCGTGGATTTCGCGCGAGCTCGACGACCGCGTGCGCAAGACCGCTATGGTCCGCAGCGTGTTTACCCGCGAGCATGAGGGCTACCTGCGCATTTGGCGCCATGGTATCGGCGAGGCAAAGGCCTATGCGCGCCAAAACGCTGCAAGCTACCTGCGTTTCCAGAGCTTTTGGCCCAAGATCATGGACGGGCTTTGGCGTGACGCACAACTGATCAGTATCCTGGAGGGGGCCGAATGATCGACCGCCGCGCCCAGCGCGATAGTTCAATATCAATCTTTCGCATCATTGCCGTTGCATGCGCCATTTGCGTGCTGGTGTACTTTATTTTTGCCTTGGTGACCGGTATCGAGCCGATCGCCACGGTGATTGCCTGCGCGCTGCTGTGCATCTTTCTGTGCATCTTTATCTTTTTGACGCTCAATCCCGATTCGGTGCGCTCCCAGTACACCGAGGAGACGCTCTCGGTGGCCTCGGCCATGCTCGAGGACATTAAGGGCGGTCTGACGCAGGAGTCGGCGCGTTTGGTGTGCCGGCGCATTTTGCCCGAGACGCGCGCCATGACGGTGGCCATCACCGACGAGGACAACGTGCTTGCCTGCGCGGGCGAGTTTGAGGAAAAACTGCTGCCCGATACTCCCATCCACACGCTTGCCACACGCTACGTTATCGAACATGGCATCGTGCAATCGTTCAACCGTATGGTGGATGTCGTGGGCTCGGACGGCTCGCACAACCAAGTCCCCGCCGGCATTATCGCCCCCATCAAGGTGGGCGATCGTACCGTCGGCACGCTCAAGTTCTACTACAAGACCCCGCGCGCCGTCGACCGTACCCAGTACGCGCTTGCCTCGGGCTTTGCCGAGATCTTGTCCACGCAGCTCGCCATCCACGAGCTCGAGGTGCAAAAGGAACTCACAGCGCGCGCCGAGGTGCGTGCGCTGCAGGCGCAGATTAACCCGCACTTCCTGTTCAACACGCTGAACACCATTGCATCGTTTACGCGCACCGACCCGCTGCGGGCCCGCGAACTGCTTCGTGAGTTCTCATCGTTCTATCGCGCCACGCTCGACAACTCGGGATCGCTTATTCCGGTCTCGCGCGAGGTCGCACAGACCAAGCGCTACCTTACCTTTGAGAAGGCCCGCTTTGGCGAGGACCGCGTGCTTGCGACGTTCGATGTGTCCGAGGACGTGGAAGATACGCTGGTGCCGGCGTTCGTGATCCAGCCGATTGTCGAGAACGCCGTGCGTCATGGTATGGGCGATGACGACGCCCTGAGGATCGACGTGACCGTTCACCAAGACGGCGAGGATGCAATCTTGATTGCCGTGGCCGATAATGGCGTGGGCATGGATGAGGGTACCGCCGCCAGACTGTTTGACGAGCGCTCTGCCCGTCCCGACGCCAGCTCTCCTCAGGGTGGCGGCGCCGGTGTGGCCATGCACAATATTTCGGAGCGCATCCATCGCTTTTTTGGGCCGCACTCCTATACGCGTGTCGAATCGGCGCCGGGCAAGGGCACCAAAGTGCTCCTTCATCTTGATTTGTCAGAGAGCATCTTTGACATTCAAGAGTAAAATAAAAAGCTACGGGCTCAACGTCATGCGACGGACGCCCGGCGTAGTTAGTTGACGAAAGGTTTTATCCCTATGCTGCGTGCGATGATTGTGGATGATGAGGCGCCGGCTCGCTCGGAGCTTCGCTTCCTGCTCGAGCAAACGGGCAAGATCGGCACGATCACGGAGGCGTCGAGCGTCCGCTCCGCCATCGAGATGCTTATGGAAAGTCGCGTGGATGTCGTGTTTCTCGATATCTCGATGCCCGGTGCCTCGGGCCTGCAACTTGCCGAGGCGCTGCATAAGCTCAAAAATCCGCCGGCGATCGTGTTTGTGACTGCGTATAGCGACCATGCGGTCGAGGCATTCGACGTCGATGCCGTCGATTATCTGATGAAGCCTGTCGAGGAAGCTCGCTTGGATCGCGCGATCGAGAAGGTCATGCAACGCGCCAAGCCGGTTACGGACAGCAAAGTGACCATCGAGCGTATCCCGGTGGAAAAGGGCGGCCGCAAGGTGCTCATTCCCGTGGATGACATCCGCTTTATCATGGCAAAGGACGATTACTCCTGCATCTATACCGTCGATGATCGCTTTTTGTCGACGACCTCGCTGGCGCAGTTTGAGGCCAAGCTCTGCGACTTTGGCTTCTTCCGTGTTCACCGCCGCTATATCGTCAACCTAGCGTGCGTCACGGACGTTGAGACGGTGCCCTCGGGCGCCATCCAGCTGGGCATTACGGGCGTCGACGAACGCGTGCCGGTTTCGCGCCGCCGCGTCGTGCCGCTCAAGAAGGCTCTGAGTCTCTAGCACACTGGCCCCGCAGCCCTGTAGACCCATCGTCTGCGGGGCCGTGGGGCCTTTTTTGTATGTATCTGCCGAATCTTTTTTTTGCGGAAGGGATCCCATGAACAGTGCAAGCGCCAAGCGTATCGACATCATCTCGGACACCCACGGCTATTTATCGCCTGCGCTCTTGGATGAGCTTGAGGGCGCAGATCTGATCATCCACGCCGGCGACCTCACGTCAGAGATGGACTACGAGCACCTATGCACCATCGCCCCCGTGCGGGCCGTCTTGGGCAACAACGATTACTACCGCGACTACGGTCCCGATGTAGACCGTCTTGCGCTCTTTACCTACGAAGGCCTCAAATTCGCCGTAGCCCATTACCGCGAAGACCTTCCGGTGGGATCCGTAGACGTAGCCATCAACGGCCACACCCACGTAACCAAAGAAGCCCAGGTGGGCCGCTGCCTAGTCCTCAACCCGGGCAGCGCCAGCTACCCCAGAGGCAGCCGAGGCCCCACTATGGCCAGAATGCTAGTAAAAGACGGCCATGTCATAAGTACCAAGTTTATTGACCTAGACTAACCGCAACAAAAACGGGGGATGCAGATTGCATCTCCCGTTTTTTATGAGCCAAAGGCCGAGCTTCAACAAAAACCTTAGACAACCCCGCCGCGGAGAACGGGGTCGCCGAGCCGCGAAGCGGCGAGCAACAACAACGGCTCGAACAATGTGACGGCAGGGAGGGTCTCCGGGGCCGGCGGGCGCGGGTTAAGTTTGTCGCGAGTTCCGCACGCAAAGGAAAGCACTTAATGTGCTTTCCG
>CAJMPZ010000058.1 GCA_905215445.1 uncultured bacterium
TGTCGTCTGCTTTACACCGGGTGCGGAGACCTGCGTTCTCAATGCTGCCGCCAGTGTGCGATACGGCTTCACGCCCCAGGCGTGCTATGCCGAAAAGATCTGGCGCATGATGAGCGATTTCCTCGCGCTGCCCGAGGTACGTGCGGGGTATTCGGACTACATGAGCATGCTTAACGAGCGCGGCGTTACCGCCATCAAGGAGATGGCGTTTGATGACTACTACGGTTTTGCCGACGAAATGGCTCGCCGTGAAGAATCTGGCGAGCTGACGGTTCGCGTCTCTATGATGTCGCAGCCGGTGGGTGCCGGTGCAAATCTGTCGTATGCTCGCGAGGCACGAGAGCGCTTCCGGGGACCGTTCGTTCGTTTTTCTGGCTTCAACCGTATGACCGATCGCGGCGTATGGGCGGGGCTTGCCGAGATGATTGACCCCTATGAGGACACGGCCGATGCGGGAGCTGCCGGCAAGACGGTTGTCGAGGAGCCCGAGTGGGATCTGATTGAGAACGAGCTGCGCGCAATTGATGCTGACGGCTTCCGATATTCCTTGCATTGCCAGGGCGATGGCGCCGTTCGTCGCACCGTGGCGCTCTATGCCTCGCTGCCTCGAGACGAGCATGGACGGTTGCTTCGCCGCCATGCGATTACCGATCTCGAGAACTCTGACCCGACCGATCTTGTCGAGTTTGGCAAGCTAGGTGGAATTTGCGAGGTCTATCCGCAGATTTTGACGCTGGACCGGCGCGAGGATTGCCTGTCGATGATGCGTCGACAAATTGGCGAGACGCGACTTATGCACAGCTGGAATCGCCGCGGCATGGAAGATTCCGGATGCACGGTGTGCTGTGGTACGGATTTGCCACTGCTGATTCCGAGCCTGGGCGAGTCAATCTACAGCGCGTGCGGTGGATACTTCGACGATGGACTGCCCGTGAATGAGGCCAACGCGCTGACGCTTGTCGAGCTCTTGCGTGCTTGGACTGCCGGGGGCGCGTACGATCTGATGCGCGAAGACGAGCTGGGTACGCTTGAGGTCGGCAAGCTTGCCGATATCTGCGTGCTCGATCGGGATGTGTTCGACCTCGATTATCGCAACGCACGCGATCTTTCGGTTGATATGACGATGTCGGACGGACAAATCGTGTTCGATCGAAATAAGGAGGCATAAGATGTCTGAATCCAAACCGACGCTGCGCCGCGAACAGATTGCGGGCATGAATATCCACTACATCATGTGGTCGCTCGATTACTTCCTTGATGTGCAGCAGCGTTTGGGCTTTGAGTCCATTGAGCTGTGGTGTGCGGAGCCGCATGTGACGCTCGACCACACGGGCTACTTTGAGGCTGAGGTCCTGGCGAAAAAGGCTGCAGACCGTGGGCTTAGGTATCGTACTCTGTGCCCCGAGAATGTTGTCTATCCTTGGCAGTACTGCGCACGCAAACCGCTGCATGAACAGCGCAGCCTGGCGTACTTTAAGCACGGCATTGAGCTTGCCGAGGTACTTGGGTGCGACCGTATGTCCGTCAACTCGGGCTGGGGCGACTGGGACGAGGACCGCGAGGAAGCCTGGAAGCGCAGCCGCGAGCACTTGTCCATTCTGGCGGAGTATGCCGGTGAGCACGGTCTGGTGCTTACGATGGAAAGCCTGCGTCCCGAGGAGAGCAACCTTGTAACGACGGTTTCCGATGCGAAGCGCATGATTGACGAGGTCGCGAGCCCGTACTTACAGCCCATGGTTGATACAACCGCGATGGGCGTTGCAGGCGAGACGCTCGAGGACTGGTTTGCCGCCTTTGGTGATGGGGCAATTCACGAGATGCACTTTATCGACGGTGACCCGTATGGACATCTGGTGTGGGGCGATGGCAAGCACGATATGGACGCCTTCGTCGCCACGCTCAACGCCCATGGTTTTGACGGCATGCTGGGCCAGGAAATCACGGACGGTCGTTACTACGATGACCCGGCGGCGGCAGATGCCAAGAACATGGCCGCATTCGAGAAATATCTGATTGACTAAAACAACTATCGGCCACGCAGCCAATCTCATTGATTGCGGACCAAACAAGAAAGGAACTGGATATGAACGCACACGATCTGATCAAAGAGGCAATTGCCGAGAAGGGCAAGTTCGACAGCGTCTACTGGATTGCTTGCGGTGGCTCCATGATCGATTTGATCCCGGCTCATGAGCTTCTGCAGCGCGAGGCAACCACCTTCACTTCGTATATCTATACCGCGCGTGAATTCGACATTATGCGTCCGCGTCGTCTGGGCGAGAAGTCCCTGGTCATCGCTTGTAGCCACAGTGGCAACACCCCCGAGGTCGTCGAGGGCTGCGAGATTGCCCTTGCTGCCGGCGCTACGGTGATCGCCCAGACCGACAACGCTGGATCTAAGATCGACTCCGGCAAGTGGACCACGTGGGTCTACCCGTGGGGCGAGGGTGTGCCGCAGGCCGAGGTCCCCGCTGGTATTTCGCTGTCGCTTGCGGCAGAGCTGCTCGATCAGCAGGAGGGCTACGCCGATCTTGCCGATATGTATGCCGGTATCGCCGAGATGGATAAGATTCTTCCCCCGGCACGCGAGAAGGTAAATGCCGAGCTGGGCGATCGCTTTGCCAAGCTTTGCCAGGAGCACGAGTTCTTCTATATTCTGGGCAGCGGTCCCAACTTTAGCCAGACCTACGGTTTCGCTATCTGCTCTCTTATGGAGATGCAGTGGCAGCACTGCAGCTACATCCACTCTGCCGAGTACTTCCATGGCCCCTTCGAGGCTACTCAGGATGGCGTTTTTTACTTCCTGCAGATGGGCTCCAGCGAGTGCCGTGCTATGGACGAGCGCGCCCTGGCGTTCCTTAAGACGCATACCGATACGCTGATGGTGCTCGATGCCAAGGAGTACGGTATGGAAGCCGTGCCGGCGAGCGTCCGTGCCTATCTGGACCCGGTGCTGTTCTATGCCATGAACTGCGAGCTGCGTGCTGCACGCGGCAAGGTGTTTGATCACGATCCCGATTTCCGTCGCTATATGGGTGTTGTCGAGTACTAGAAGGGACAAAGGCCATGGCATTTAACGTTAACGCGCTCGGATTTGGCGACAACGTCGTCGATCGCTACGAGCATATCCATACCATGTATCCTGGCGGCAATGCGGTGAACTTCGCCGTTTATGCCAAGAAATGCGGTGCCGCACGCTCCGCATACATGGGCATTTTTGGCAATGACGCCGCTGCCGAGCATGTCATTGCAAGCCTCGAGGATGAGGGTATCGAGCTTGACAAGTGCGAGCAGATGATTGGCGAGAACGGAGCGGCTCGCGTCACCGTCGTTGACGGTGACCGTGTCTTCCTTGGCTCCAACGAGGGCGGTATCCGTGGCGATGCGCGCTATGTCCTCGATCGCTTTGACCTTTCGTACATGAAGCAGTTCGATGTGGTTCATTCGGGCAACTATTGCTTTACCGAGCGCGAGCTGCCCAAGCTGAAGGCTGCGGGCGTCACGGTCTCTTTTGACTTTTCGGACGACTCCACCGACGAGTACTACGAGCAGATTGCGCCCTACGTCGATTTCGCTTTCTTTAGTGCGGCGGATGCCGCGAGTGAGGACGAGATTCGCGAGCGTCTGGCATGGGTGAAGGGCTTGGGTCCGCGTTTTGTGTCGGCTACGGCGGGCGCCGAGGGCTGCATTGCTTACGACGGCGAGCGTTATTACCGCCAGCTGGCTAAACCGGTAACGGACATGAAGGACACCATGGGGGCGGGCGACTCGTTCCTCACCTCGTTTTTGATGTGCTATCTCGATTCCGCCAAGCGTGGTGAAGATGGCGCCGAGGCCATCGAGCGTGCGCTCGACTTTGCTGCCGGGTTTGCCTCGACCGTGTGCGGCATGGAAGGTTCTTGGGGCCACGGAGCACCAATCGTCGAATAGCTTAAGAAAGCGTACGGCGGTCTGGCTATGAGGCTTTGGACGGCCGATGCAAAACAATAAGCGAAACGCGAAAAGGGGGCTCGCCATGTGGTGGGTCCCCTTTTGAACATTGGAGAAGACCATGAGTATTAAAGCGTGCGCGGCTGGTTTTTGCTGTGCGGACGTCTATCAAAACATCGGCGTGTTCTATCCGACTGGTAATGGCATTGACTGGGGTATCCATCTTGCACGAATGGGAGTTTCGGTATCCGCCGTGTCGGTTGTCGGCAAGGACGAGTACGGAGACAAGATGAGAGAGGCGCTGGCCGCTGAGGGGTTCGATATCTCACATCTGCGGGTGGAGGATGGCGACACCTCGGTGATGCTCATGGCATTGAAAGACGGCGTCGATCGCGTGCATCTCGAGGCAATCGATGGCGTAATGGAGACATATCGACCGAATGAAGATGACCGGGCGTTTATCCTAGAGCATGACATCATTCATACCGACCTGTTTGGCAATTGTTTGGACCTCCTGCCCGAATGGCATGATGCGGGCAAGACGGTGGTTATGGACTTCTCGGTGTTCAGCCAGGATCCCGAATATGCCTGCGAGGCTCATTTTCCTTACGTAGACTATGCGTTTATGTCGTTTGAAGAGGACACTCCGGAGCTGCGTGATTGGGTACGTCACGTACAGAAGTTGGGGCCGCGGGTGGCAGTTGCCACGCTTGGCGAGAAGGGAAGCATTGCCTTTGACGGCGAACGCTTCTATGAGTGCGGGATCGTACCGGCGGAGAAGGTCGTTAACACCGTGGGCGCCGGTGACTCGTATATCGCCGGGTTTACCAAGGGCGTGATTGATGGCCTTGATATTCCGGCGTGTATGAAGGCGGGCGCCGAGCTTTCGTCCCGCGTCATCGGCTCTTTTGAGCCGTACTAGGGTCAAATGCTTGGAAAGGAGTGCGAAATGGTTATCGACATGTTGGTCCAGCCCATGCTCTACGGCGAGATCTATACGCCGGGTGATGAGCCTGATGGATTCGGTTTTTGGTCACGAGAATTTGGTATGGGGCATATGGGCCCCATGGATTGGGATGAGCTTCAAGTCGAGATGGACGTCTGCGATGTGCAGAAGAGCGTGCTCATGCCGCTCGATGTAACCACGGCATGCGGAGGGCATTTTGGCACCAATGACCAGATTGCCATGCTGGTTGCCGCGCATCCCGATCGTCTGTGGGGATTTGCGAGCGTAGATCCGCAGGTGAGCGGTGCCGCAGACGAATTGGGGCGCGCCTTTACCGAGTTGGGGGCAAAGGGGCTTTGCCTGCATCCGGCAAAGCAGGGTTTTGCTCCCGATGATGCCGTGGCCGAGCCGCTTTACGAGCTGTGCGAGCGCTATAACAAGCCGGTAGTTTTCCATGCCGGTATGTCTTGGGAGCCGGGCGCAGAGCTCTCGCGCAGTAATCCGCTTGTATTTGAGCACACAATCGCAACGCATCCAAATGTGCGTTTTAGTTTGACCCACTTTGGCTGGCCCTGGGTGCGCGAGACCGTGGCGATGCTGCTCAAGTATCCCAACTGCTACACGGACACCTCTATCACTTACATCGATTCGCCCGAGGAGATGATGCAGCGTCTTTTCACGGTCGATATGGGGCCGCTGTGGTATGAGCGCGCGCTATCGCACCAAGTGATGTTCGCCAGCAATACGCCGCGCTTCCGTGCATTCAAACTCAAGCGGGCGCTCGATACCGTGCCCATGCGCGATGATGCGCGAGAAAGGCTCTACTGGGGTAATGCCCTGCGTTTTCTTGAAGGGGATGAGTGAACATGGTGACGCTCGAGACATTGAGCTATCTATCGACTGCTCCGGACCAGTTCATCGATATTACCGAGGACGTGCACGCTGCCATCGAACGCAGCTCGGTGACCAATGGCTTGGCGGCGATTATTTTGTCGCATACGACCTGCGGAATCGTGGTAAACGAGGGACTGCCCTGCGTGGAGACGGATCTTATGGAGACGCTTGATCGCATCGCCCCACTCGATGCCCCCTATGCGCATGCACACTTCCTGCCGAGCTATGGAGCCACCGGTAACAACTCCTGTGGGCATATCAAGAGCATGATTTGTGGAAACAGTTGCTTCTTTCCCGTCCAAGATGGCCACATCGTGTGCGGAAGTGCCCAGAACATCTATCTTGCGGAGTTTGACGGTCCGCAGAAGCGAAAAGTGTACGTCGAGGTGCTGGGGGAGTAACGTCCCTGCAATAACCCTATGAAGGAGCACGTTATGTCGTTTCTAACTTCGATGTTCAAGAACGAAAAGCCGGTTATCGGAATGCTGCACCTGCGTCCTCTGCCGGGCGATCCGCTGTATTACCCGGGCGGAAGCGTATCGCAGGTCGTGGAAGCCGCCAAGCGGGATCTCGAGGCGTTGCAGCAGGGCGGTGTCGATGGCATTTTGATTACCAATGAGCTCTCGATGCCCTATGAGCAGCATGTTTCTCCCTCAACCCTTGCATCGATGGGCTATGTAATCGGGGCTCTGTCCCATGATCTGTCGACTCCTTGGGGAGCTGAGGCAATTTACGATGGTGATGCCACAATCGAGCTGTGCGCTGCCGTCGACGCGCAGTTCACGCGCTGCAATTTTTGCGGTGCCTGGGCCGGTGATCTCGGGCTGATTAACCGAGATTTCGCTCACACCATGCGTCGCAAGGCGGCGCTGCGCTTGGACGACCTCAAGCTTTTTCACTTCATCACGAGCGAGGGCGAGGTTTATCTCAACGACCGCACGACCGCGGACATTGCCGATTCACTTCTCTTTAATTGCCTACCGGATGCGATGGTCATCGGCGGTTCGGCTGCCGGTCGTGGCGCTTCGGGCGAGCTTGCCGACGAGGTCCGCGAGCGTGTTGGCGAAGTGCCCGTGGTATGCGGCACCGGTTGTCGCGAAAATACCGTGGCTGACGTATTTGCTCACTACGATGGCGCGTTTGTCGGCACGTGCTTAAAGCGCGACGGAAAGCTGGATGCCCCGATTGATGTTGAGCGGGTGGTTCGTTTTATGGCTGCCGCTCGTACGGCGCGAGGGGAGTAGGCACCTATGGCGCTCTATCTGGGTATTGATATTGGGACAAGCGCCTCTAAAGGCGTTTTAATCGATGATCGATGCAACATCGTTTGCCAAGCCTCTTGTGGACATGAGACGGACAACCCGTGTGATGGATGGTACCAGCATGATGCTGAGGCAGTTTGGTGGGGCGATTTTTGCCGCTTGTCGCGCGAGCTGGTGATGCGATCGGGGGTTAACGCGGTGCAGATCGGATGCGTGGGCCTTTCCGCATTGGGTTGCGACTGTGTGCCGGTCGATACCGAGTGCAACGCGCTGGCGCCCGCGATTTTGTATGGAGTCGATGCACGTTCGAAGCCGCAGATTGACGAGCTCCTTTCCGAATATGGGTCAGGTCGCGCACGCGAACTTTTCGGGCACGATCCCTGCTCATCAGATATTGCTCCTAAGATCTTATGGTTTAAGGAGAATATGCCCGAGGTGCACGAACGTGCCGCGAAGTTCCTGACGGCATCATCGTTTCTATGCGCAAAGTTGACGGGGCGTTTTACGGTGGACCGTTACTTGGCGGAGGATTTTCTTCCCCTATACGACCGCTACACTTGGAGGGTTGATGCTCGGGAATGTGCTCGTTTCTGCCGGCCTGACCAGATGGCGGAGGTAATGTCGGCTACCGATATTGCCGGGGTGATTACGCAGCGCGCGGCTGAGGCGACAGGGCTCGCGGCAGGGACACCTGTCTTAGTGGGAACGGGCGACTCTGGTGCCGAGGCCATTTCGACGGGTGTATTTCGTCCCGGCGATATGATGGTTCAGTTGGGGAGCACGGCGTATTTCATCTACCTAGCTGATCATATGGTCGATGATGCCCGCCTGTGGCCAGGGACGTTTATCATTCCCGGAACTTACGGGATCTGCGCGGGGACCAATACGGCGGGTGCACTCACATCGTGGCTGCGCCAAGAACTGTATCGCGACGCCGTGGAGGCCGAGGGCCACGGTGGCCCCGATGCATATTCGGTCATGGCGCATGATGCCGCCGATGTGGCGCTGGGTGCCGATGGGCTCCTGTGCCTGCCGTACTTTGCGGGGGAGCGTACTCCGCTCAACGATCCCGAGGCACGTGGCGTCTTCTTTGGCCTGACCGGAAGGCATACGCGAGCCCATATGGTTCGCGCCGCCTTGGAAGGCGTCGCGTATACCGTTGCATCCCATGTCGACATTATCGAGCGAGAGCATGGACTGCCAATTGGGCGCATTATGCTTGTCGGAGGTGGAACCAAGAATCCAGTTTGGATGCAGGCTATCGCCGACGTATGCGGGCGCGAGGTCTCAGTTGCCAAGGTTACGGTGGGCGCATGCTTCGGTGATGCCATCATGGCAGCTCTCGCAGGTGGCGCCTATGCATCATGGGATGAACTCGCCCAAGTCCTTGGCGTTGCACAAACAATCGTGCCCGATATGGCTGCCCACGAGCTATATGCGTCGCGTCGTCATATCTTTGACGAATTGTATGCACGCAACCGTGATCTCATGCACGAATTGGTGTAATGCTGCCGAATTGTACTGCCTGCCAATGGGGACTGCGTTGTGCGATTCGCATGTCCCTTGGCATTTTTGCCCACAGGGGTTAGCGAAGGTCAAAAACAGAGTGCGCAGTTGCTAAAACTACCGACTCAATGCGCTTTGCGTCACAGTTTTTGAGTGAGGCAATGTGCATCGAGGTCCTTGCGAGCGATCTGATGAGCGATTGCACACTTGTTTCTGTGTTTGGCTCGGCCGGCGCATCGGTCTCGAGCAGTAGACGGTCGAGTGGAATCTGTCGGGCATATTCGCGACCACGCTTGGTGGCGAGCATACGCTCGTTCACGGAAAAATAGCAGCCTGCGTTTCGCGCGCGGACGAGTTCGTCCGAAGTGCCGCTAAACCAGTGGAAGATGATAACGGGGGAGTCGGAGTTTGGGATGAGTAGTCCATGCGATTCGAGGACGTTCAGTACGGTTCCCGCCGAACGAACGGCGTGAATTGATATCACGCGCCCGGTAAGAGGATGCTGCACGAGCGCATCGCAGAGCCGGTCAAATGCCTGTATTTGTAGCGGCTCACTTCCAGCAAAGCGTGCGGAAAAGTCGAGTCCGACCTCGCCGATAAATCGCTCTTGCGCAGCGACTTCGCATAGTAGATTGATTTCAGCGATTCCGCATCGCTCGTCGGCAAGCCACCAGGGATGGAGACCGATTCCAACAAAGATGTTTGAACGGCTGCAGGCGCGCTTGCTGGCGCTTGCGAAGTCGCGCGGATCGACGCCGCAGTCAAAGAGGCCCAGGCCCAGTGCCGTCGCCTCATCGGCAACGGCGTCCGGGTGAACCATTAGATCAAGATGGCAATGCGCATCAAATAATTGCGGTGTCATCGCGGCGCGTCTCGTTAATTTAGGCGCTGGCCATCGGAGCGTACGCGTTCGGTGCCGCGCCCGCTGATCTGGCGGATAACCTCGCCGGCAATCATCTGACCCATGATGGGCGGCATAAAACTGGCAGTTCCCAGCTCGGTGCGCTCGTGGATGTTGGAAGGGTCGCGGGGCTGTGTCTTAACCGATTCCTCGCAGCTAAACAGTACATGTAGGCTCTTGATTCCGCGCTTCTTACATTCTTTGCGCATAATGCGGCTCATGGGGTCACGTACCGTATCGAAGATGTCGGCAAAGCGTAGGCACTCGGGATGGAGCTTGTTGGCCCCGCCCATGGAGCTAACCAAACGGATGTCGTGGTCCTGAGCATATTTGGCAATAGTGAGCTTGGCCGAGATGGTGTCGATGGCGTCGACGACGTAGTCGAGCTTGCCGTCCGTCTGCTCCAAAACGCTCGCGAAGAACTCGTCGATGTTGTCGCTCAGCAGGTATTCGGTGCGCTTGATAACGGTGGCGGTGGGATTGATGTCGTGGATCATGGCTTCCATAACATCGACCTTGCGCTTGCCGATGGTGCTGTGAAAGGCGATAGCCTGGCGATTGATATTGCTGGGCGCGACGATGTCCTTGTCCAGAATGACGAAATGACCAATGCCGCCGCGGGCGAGTGCCTCGCAGCAGTTGGAGCCCACGCCTCCGCAGCCGAGCACCAACACCGTAGCATCGGCGAGCTTATCGAGTGCCTCGCGGCCCATGATGATCTCGAGCTTGGTGTCGCGTGTCTCGACGAGAGCGGCAGCGGTTTCGGTCATAGACATCCTCCGATGGGGAAGCGAATCGTGTTTTAGCTATCGCCATTATAGGTGTTATCGCGATTCCATTTGAGCCCTTGGGCTTGTTGAAATGGGATCGGGGTTCGCATAAGATTGAAGCAGATGGCACCCGTTGCAGCGGGTTGGCCAACTCTAAAACACGTTTGTAGCGTGAGAAGTGGCCGTCTTCGCATTACGCGGAGGTGGCTATTTTTTTGAGTACAAGATTAGATAGTTAGACAAACATCTAAATATCGAGTATAGTGTGCGCGTCATGAGAGATGATGAGAGGAGGTCTTATGCCGGGAGAGGGTTTTAAGGCGCTTGCCGATCCAACGCGACGGCGCATTTTGGAGTTGCTGCGCGAGGGCAATTGCACGGCGGGGGAGCTTGCCGAGCATTTCGATATCAGTAAGCCGTCGCTGAG
This sequence comes from uncultured bacterium, assembly GCA_905215445.1. GTDB lineage: Bacteria > Actinomycetota > Coriobacteriia > Coriobacteriales > Coriobacteriaceae > Collinsella. The sequence continues at coordinate 10,637 of CAJMPZ010000058.1, forward strand.
CCATCACTTGGCGACGCTCAAAAACGCCGGGTTGGTGACCGACGAGCGCCATGGCCAAAACATCGTATACAGCTTAAACACCACCGTCATGCAGGATTTGATTGGCTGGTTTATGGGCTTTACAAACACGGAAGGTGATAAGGATGAATAACGAAAACAAGGGCATTCACCCCACGGGGGTATCGTCGCGCGTGTGGATTGCGCTGGTCGCTCTGTGCGTCGCCAATGTCGTAGCGCACCTCATGGTGATGCCGAGCTTGCCTGCGCAGATTCCCACGCACTGGGGCGCGAACGGCGCCGTCGACGGTTGGGGTCCTAGCTGGATGGCCTCCGCGCTCGGCGTGCTGCCTCTGGCGCTTCTCGCAATGTTCTGCGTGGTGCCGCGCATCGACCCCAAAGGTGAGGCATATCGAACCTCGGGCAAGTTCTACCAGGGCTTCGTAATCGCCTTCACCTTGTTCATGTGCGCCATAAGCTGGCTGGGAGAGCTTACGGTCTGGGGCGTGGTGCCGGCGGTCGGTTCGGTTAACGTGCTGATTTCCGGTGTTGTCGGTTTGCTGTTCATCGGCGTAGGCAACTACTTGCCGCGTGTGAAGCAGAACTATACGCTCGGTATCAAGACACCCTGGGCGCTTGCCGATCCCGAGAACTGGCGCCGTACGCAGCGTTTTGGCGGCGCCTGCTTTATGGTGCTAGGTATTGGCCTGATTGTGATGGGCGTGGCAGGCAGCGTGCTTTCGAGTGAAGTCGTCGCCGCGGTGATTGCGGTTCTGGCGTTTGGTTCGGTTGGAGCCGTCTACGTCTACTCGTATCTGTTGTGGCGCAAATCGCAGCGAGCCGCTCGTTAAGGTTGCGGAAAACTAGCGTACGCAGTTCATAGTATGTTCCGGGGGACTTTTCCCAGGTAGTATTAGGGGGTGTGGGCAACCATGCCCCTTTTTATTAGAACGCGCGAATTGCCTCTCCGCTTTTTCCAAAACGGAGAGGGGGAGAAGATTTCCGCAGCTAGATAAGGAGAAATGACTGTGGCGGAGTTCATTTATCAGATGTATCAGGCTCGCAAGGCCCATGGCGACAAGGTGATCCTTGACGACGTGACCCTGAGCTTCTACCCCGGTGCCAAGATCGGCGTCGTGGGCCCCAACGGTATGGGCAAGTCGACCCTGCTCAAGATCATGGCCGGCATCGAGGAGGTCTCCAACGGCGATGCCAAGCTCACCCCCGGCTACACCGTGGGTATCCTGCAGCAGGAGCCGCCGCTCGACGACGACAAGACCGTCATCGAGAACGTGCGCATGGCATTTGGCGACATGATCGCCAAGGTCGATCGCTTCAACAAGATCGGCGAGGAGATGTGCGACCCGGATTGCGACATGGACGCCCTCATGGCCGAGATGGGAAAGCTCCAGGACGAGATCGACGCCGCCGACGGCTGGGATATCGATTCCAAGCTCGGCCAGGCCATGGACGCCCTGCAGCTGCCCGATTCCGACATGCCGGTCAACGTGCTCTCTGGCGGCGAGCGCCGTCGCGTGGCCCTGTGCAAGCTGCTGCTCGAAGCTCCCGACCTGCTGCTGCTCGACGAGCCCACGAACCACCTGGACGCCGAGTCGATCCTGTGGCTCGAGCACTTCCTGCACAACTACCAGGGCGCGGTGCTTGCCGTCACACACGATCGCTACTTCCTGGATAACGTTGCCGAGTGGATCTGCGAGGTCGACCGCGGTCACCTTTATCCCTACAAGGGCAACTACTCCACGTATCTGGAGACCAAGGCCGCCCGTATCGAGGCGCAGGGCAACCGCGACGCCAAGCTCGCCAAGCGCATGGAGGCCGAGCTCGAGTGGGTGCGCAGCTCGCCCAAGGCCCGTCAGGCCAAGAACAAGGCCCGTCTGGCTCGCTATGAGGAGATGGAGGCCGAGGCCCGCGCAAGCCAGAAGCTCGACTGGACCGACATCCGCATTCCCGTTGGACCGCGTCTGGGCAACAAGGTTCTCGAGGCCCATCACCTGCACAAGGAATTCGACGGTCGCGTGCTCATCGACGACCTTTCGTTCACCCTGCCGCGTAACGGCATCGTGGGCGTCATCGGCCCCAACGGTGTGGGCAAGACTACGCTCTTCAAGACCATCGTGGGCCTGGAGCCGCTGACTTCGGGCGAGCTCGAGGTGGGCGAGACCGTCAAGATCTCCTATGTCGACCAGAACCGTTCTGGCATCGATCCCGATAAGAACCTGTGGGAGGTCGTCTCGGATGGCCTGGACCACATGATGGTCGGCGAGACCGAGGTCCCCAGCCGCGCGTACGTGGCGAGCTTTGGCTTTAAGGGCCAGGACCAGCAGAAGCGCGCTGGCGTACTCTCTGGTGGTGAGCGCAATCGTCTGAACTTGGCACTCACGCTCAAGCAGGGTGGCAACCTGCTGCTCCTCGACGAGCCCACGAACGACCTCGACGTCGAGACGCTGTCCTCGCTCGAAGCGGCGCTGCTCGAGTTCCCGGGCTGCTCGGTGGTCATTAGCCACGACCGTATGTTCCTGGACCGCGTCGCCACGCACATTCTGGCGTGGGAGGGCACCGACGAGAATCCGGGCAACTGGTATTGGTTCGAGGGCAACTTTGAGGCCTATCAAGCCAACCGTATCGAGCGCCTGGGCGAGGACGCAGCCCAGCCGCATCGTATTCACCGTAAGCTGACGCGCGACTAGGTTTGTTACGCGGTTTTACCAAACCGCGTAACGAGTTGACGCTGCAAACGCCCCTAAGCGGCAATCTGACGTTCAATCGTCGGTCGCGTACCGAAGTACGCT
>CAJMPZ010000059.1 GCA_905215445.1 uncultured bacterium
TGGCCGTGTCGCTTTCCGGCCCCGTCGCGCTCGACCGCAAGCCGGTCTATCCGATTCGCAATTACGGCTCTGCCATGGCGCCGTTCTACACGATTCTGTCGCTCTGGGTCGGCTCGATCGTACTGGCGGCCATGATGAAGGTCTCGGTCGACGACGAGCTCATCAACGAGCTCATCCCCGTACGCCTGCACGAGATCTATCTGGGCCGTTACCTGTTCTTTGGCGGTTTGGCCCTGCTGCAGGCAACGCTCGTGTGCGCGGGCGACATTCTGTTCTTTGGCATTCAGTGCGACAACCCGCTGCAGTTTGTGCTGGCGGGCTGGGTCGCGAGTCTCGTGTTCTCCAATATCGTCTACACGCTTACGGTTTCGTTTGGCGATATCGGCAAGGCGCTCGCTGTCGTGCTGTTGGTCATGCAGGTCGGCGGTTCGGGCGGCACGTTCCCCATCGAGATGACCGGCCCCGTGTTCCAGGCGATCTATCCGTTCCTGCCGTTTACTCACGGCATCAACGCCATGCATGCCGCCATGGCTGGCGCCTACCATATGGAGTACTGGGCTGAGCTGGGTATTCTGGCGAGCTATCTGATTCCGTCGCTGGCCCTGGGCGTCGTCTTCCGCCGTCCGGTCATCAAAGCCAACAACTGGATCATCGAAAGGCTGGAGTCGACAAAGCTAATTTAGTGCGGCAATGTGGCGTTGACGGAACATCGAGGCCTTCCGGCTCGACGCTTTAGTTGAGTGAATTGCATGGGCTGCTTGATTATTGCTACAGTAGCGGGGCGTGCCGGGGGTCCGGTGCGCCCCGTTTTTATTTGACCATGAGGCGGCACGCAGCCATACGCGTGCGGACACCACGCCCAGATTGAGTGTGAGGATGTTTCATGGCCCAATACGCTGCCAACGAAATCGAAAACATGCCCGATAGCCCTGTGGCCCGTGAGGATTTGGGCGCGGGCGGTATTCCCAGGGGCGCCGGCGCACGCTCCCCGCTGTTCTGGAAAGTTTTGCTACTTTCGGTGGCGGTCATCTGGGGCTACTCCTTTACCACTATGAAGGATGCACTCGGCACCATTCCGGTGTTCGAGCTGCTCTATGTACGCTTTCTGCCTGCAGCGTTGGTCATGTTTGCCGTCTTCCACAAGCGCATCACTGCACATTTCAACGCTCGCAATCTGATCGTTGGCCTGAGTATGGGCGTGCTCATGTGGGCGGCCTATGCGTTGCAGACGGTCGGTCTGGCATATACTACGGCGGGCAAGAATGCTTTTTTGACGGGCACGTATTGCATCCTCGTGCCGTTCGCGAGCTATTTTCTGAGCGGAGAAAAACTCACCCGCTATAACCTGGGCGCGGCACTGCTGTGCTTGGCGGGCATTGGCTTGGTGGCGCTCGATAGCGTCGAGTTCAACATCGGTGACGTCATTACGCTGGCAGGCGCGGTCTTCTTCGCCATCCAGATGGCGGTGACCGCCAAGTACGGTCGCAAAATGGACATCAACGTTATCACGTTTTGGATGTTTGTGGGCAACGGCGTGCTGAGCCTGGTTTCGTCGCTGTTATTCGAGACCCAGGCGCCTCTGTCCGTGTGGACGCCGAACTTTATCGGTGTGATGGCGTTTCTCTCGGTGGGCTGCACATGCGTGGCTCTGCTCATCCAAAACGTCGGCCTGGCGCATGTCCCGGCTTCGACGGGCTCACTGCTCCTTTCGATGGAGTCGCCTTCGGGCGTGTTGTTTTCGGTGCTGCTGATGGGGGAGGCGCTCACCTCGCGCCTGCTCGCCGGCTTCGTGCTTATCTTCCTGTCGATTATCTTGAGTGAGACTCACTTCGATTTTTTGCGCAAAAAGTCGCGCCCGCAATTGTGAACAACTTGTTGCGCCGCCCTCCCGGGGCGGCATTTTTTATGCGTCGCCCTTAAAGTTGTACCTTGCACTTTACGTTATCAAAGTGCTTGCTGCAAAAACGTTACTGGAGGGCATCTATGGCACCAGCTTTGTCCGATTTTCAACCGCAACCAGCGCCCAAGGCTACCGCAGCGGCGCAGGCCGCTATCGGTGACGGTCTTGTTGCAGAAGCTCAGACTTTTGCAGACGAGCTTGCTGTGTGGCGACACGATCTACACCAGATGCCCGAGCTGGGTAACAACCTTCCGCAGACGTCCGCCTTTATCCAGGCGCGTCTGGACGAGATGGATATTCCCTATGCCGTGCTTGTTGACGGCTCCTGTGTCGTTGGCCTTATCGGTGCCGGCGCGGCAGCTGCTGCTCGGGGTAACGGTACGTGCACGGACAAGCAGGCCGGTACGGTCATCATGCTCCGCGGCGACATGGATGCCCTTCCCGTTGCCGAGGAATCCGGCGAGCCCTTTGCATCCACCAATGGCTGCATGCATGCTTGCGGTCACGATATGCACGCGACGGCGCTGCTTGGTGCGGCTCGTATGCTCAAGGCCCGCGAGTCCGAGCTTCTCGACGCCAACGCCACGGTTAAGTTGCTGTTCCAGCCGGGCGAGGAAACCTTTGAGGGTGCCCGTGCTGCCATCGTCGACGGTTTGCTGCAGAACCCACGCCCCCAGGCCGCCTTTGCCATGCATGTCAATAGCCAGTCGCCGCTTGACCTGGTGCTCTACGGCAGCCCGGCGCTCTCGGGCGTGTACGGTTTTCGCATCACGCTTCAGGGCAAGGGCGGCCATGGCTCGAGCCCCGAGATCTGCATCGACCCCATCACGGCCGGCGTCCATGTGCATCTGGCGCTTCAGGAGCTCATCTCCCGCGAGGTGCCGGCGGCCAAGGAGGTCGCGCTTACCGTTGGCAAGTTCGCCGGCGGTCAGGCCGCAAATGTCATCCCCGACACTTGTGTGCTCGAGGGAACGCTGCGTGGCTTCGACGTCAAGCTCATGGAGCGCCTCAAGACCCGCATCGCGGAGGTCGTCAAAGGCGTTGCCACGACCTATCGTACGCCGGCGACTATCGAGACGCTCTCGGATGTTCCGCCGCTGGTACTCGATGACAATATGACCCAGGCTTCACTTGGCTATGTGGGTGCGACACTGCCCAAGGCCACCTTCCTGCCGCTGTTCCACGCCATGGCGAGTGAGGACTTCGCGTTGATCTCGAGTGAGATCCCGAGTGCGTACTTTACCGTGGGCGCTGCCGTGACTGATACGGACGAGCATTTTGCTCAGCATCATCCCAAGGCACGTTTTAGCGATGCCGAGCTTCCCCTTGGCGCCGCGGCTTATGCCGCCGTTGCTTTGGGCTACATCGCTGACCACAAGGAGTAATCCATACCCCAGCAGCATAAATGCTTCCCCGGTTGGCTCGTCGTGGCCTCCGGCTTTGTCATCAGGGCCACGGTCGTTACCGCCAAGATTTCGCTCGGCGCGATCTATGATCGCTTTGGCCTGCGCTTTGGCAACGTGCTGGGATCCGTTGCGTGCATTATCGCTTGCGTTGCCCTGTGCTTCCCCGCGACCGATCTTGGTCCCATCGTGGCTGCCGTGAGCTTTGGTGTCGGAACGTGCATGGGCACCATCACGCCTACTATTGCCGCGTCCAAGCAGTTTGGCATGGCCGACCTCGGCAAGGTCACGGGCACCATTACCTCGCTCGAGATGGTCGGCGGCACCGTGGGCGCCATCGTTTCGGGTGTGCTGTCCGATGCCACGGGCTCTTTTGCGAGCACCTGGATTGTCTGCTTGGTGTGCTCGGTGGCTATGTTGGTGTTTCTGCTGGCGTCTGAGCCCATCGCCGCCAAGCTGCGTGCAAGCGTGGCGGGGGAGTAGACGTCCGTCGCTCTTTTCTGTTTGCCCCGTTCTGTTTGTGGCCGCCCTGGAAGCCGAATGGATGCTCGTACCATCATTCGGTTTTCAAGGCGGTCACGGGCCTACGAAATGATCCGTTTCCTCCGTCCCCAACAGATCACGTGATCCGAAGGGGACGGAGGAAAACGGATCACAAACAGCGGCGGCGCATCTGGCCGAACGAGTCCCCATACCCTCGTTCGGTCAGACGCGCCGCCGCGTTGCTGCTTTGTGCCGTATAATGTCCACTATCTATGACGCGATACAAAAGAAAGGTGTTTGCCCATGCAGGCACAGAAGGCGGAGGGAACCCGCGACCTTATCGGCGCCGAGATGCGCGCCTGGCAAAAGATGCAGCAGATTGCGGCCAGCGTATTCGAGCCGTTTGGCTTTAAGCCCATCGAGACGCCCGCGATCGAGCAGGTGGACGTGTTTGTCCACGGCATCGGCCAGTCGACCGACGTCGTGCGCAAGGAGATGTTCCGCGTGTTTAGCGGCGCCAACCTGGAGCGCGTCTTTACCGAAGGCACCGATACCAAGCTCAAGCCTAAGCAGCGTCTGGCCCTTCGTCCCGAGGGCACGGCCGGTGTGGTGCGCGCCGTCGTGGAGAACAACCTGGTGCTCCAGGGCTCCACGCCGTTTAAGGCTTACTACGCCGAGGCCATGTTCCGCGGCGAGCGTCCCCAGAAGGGCCGCCTGCGCCAGTTCCACCAGGTGGGCATCGAGTGGCTTGGCGCTCCCGATCCGGCGGCAGACGCCGAGTGCATCATCATGCTCATGGAGTTCTACAAGCGCCTGGGCTTCGATCTTTCCAAGCTTCGTCTGCTCATCAACTCGATGGGTGACGCCCAGTGCCGTCCGGCTTACCGCGAGCAGGTTAAGCAGTTCATCCTCGATCACGCAGACGAGATGTGCGATGAGTGTCGCGAGCGCGCCGAGCTCAACCCGCTGCGTGCCTTCGACTGCAAGAACGACCACTGCCGCGAGATCATGGCCGAGGCTCCGCTGATGGGTGACAACCTGTGCGACGAGTGCCGCGAGCACTACGAGCAGGTCAAACGCTATCTGGATACCGCCGGTATCGAGTATGTCGAGGATCCCACCTTGGTGCGCGGCCTGGACTACTACACCCGTACCGTCTTTGAGGTCGAGGCCCCTGGCGCCGGCGTCGGCTCCATCGGCGGCGGCGGCCGCTACGACGGCCTGGTCGAGCTCGAGGGCGGCAAGCCTACGGCCGGCGTCGGCTTCGCCGTCGGTTTTGAGCGCGCCCTGCTGGCCCTACAGGCCTTTGGCGGCGACCTGGGTGCCGATGAGGCCCCGTGCGTCTACGTCGCCAACGCCGGCAAGGAGTTGCGCCAGAACGTCTTCGCCATTACGCAGGAGCTTCGCGCTGCAGGTATCGTGACCGAGGCCGACTACCAGGGCCGTTCGCTCAAGGCTCAGTTTAAGCAGGCCGACAAGGTGGGCGCCAAGCTCATTTTGGTCTTGGGCGGCGACGAGCTTGCCGCCGGCAAGGTCAAGGTGCGCGACATGCAGAGCCATGACGAGGTTCTCGTCGATCTGGCCAATGTGGTCGAGGCGGTTCGCGAGCGCCTGTAGCGCATCTTTTTGAGCTGCGGGCCTGCTAACGTGCCCTGCTCATGGAGAGCGATTGTTACGGGGGTGTTTCGCTTTTATGCGGAATGCCCCCGTTTACGTATGCCGCCCACCGAGAAATACGACCATTTGGGGCAAAAACCCTTGCAATGCAGAAAATACTTTTGTGTGGTAAAGCGCAATCAGTGTCGAAAGTATTTCTCAAGCGCCTATAATGAATACCGCATGTTACGTGCATAGAAGGAGGAATGGGAGGAAACGTGGCTGAGAACCTAAGCAACCAGTCTGTACCCGAAGCCGCGGCGCGCGTCGCTGCCGTGGTCAACCGCCTCGTTAACCGAATCGGCTCGAATGCCGAGTCCAGGGAGCGTCTCGCCGAGATCGAGATCCCCGAGGAGCTGCGCGATAATCTGGCGCTGTTCCTGCGCCTGGAACGTCGTGTGCTTAGCGAGTATGATCCCGAGATCGCGGACCTGTTCGACAAGATTTTGACAGCCGAGATTGTGGCCAATGCTGGCAACCCCGGTACCCGCGCTGCCGACGAGTCCGTTGACGAGCAGGGCGTGCCCACTGCCGACGAGCCCACCGCCGTGGCATTTCGTGAGGTCGTCGATCTGATCGACAGCCTGCCGCTCGATAAGCAGCAGGTCATTGTCCGCGCCTTTACGAGCTTCTTCCATCTGGCAAACTTGTCGGAGGAGAACTACCGTGTGGCGCAGCTGCGCGAGCGCGAGGCCGGCGCATCGACCGATACCGAGGTCGATCCCGCCAACGAACTCACCGTCGCCTATCACCAGTTGGTAAACGAGATGGGTGTCGAGGGCGCCAACGAGCTGCTCGGCAAGCTCGAGTTCCACCCTGTCTTTACCGCACATCCCACCGAGGCCCGTCGTAAGGCCGTCGAGGGCAAGATTCGTCGTATCTCCAACCTGCTGGAGGAGCGTCCGCGTCTGGGCGGCTCCGACCTGGTGGAGAACGAGCGCCATATGCTGCAGGAGATCGACGCCCTGGTGCGTACGAGCCCCATCGCGCTCAAGAAGCCCACGCCGGTCGAGGAAGCCGATACCATCATCGACATCTTCGATAACACGCTGTTCAACGTTATCCCCGTCATCTATCGTCGTTTTGACGACTGGGTGCTGGGCGACAAGGCCGGCACCGTGCCGCCTCTGTGCCCGGCGTTCTTCCACCCCGGCAGCTGGATCGGTTCCGACCGTGACGGCAACCCCAACGTTACCGCCAAGGTGAGCCGCGAGGTCGCCGCCAAGTACTTCACCCACATGGTGCTCAAACTCGAGGACAAATGCCGCCGCATCGGCCGTAACCTCACGCTCGAGGCCACCTACAGCAAGCCTTCTGCCGAGCTCATTAACCTGTGGAACCATCAGGTCGAGATGAGCCCTCGGTACACGGCCCGCGCCGAGCTGATCTCCGAGCACGAGCCGCATCGCGCCGTCATGCTCGTCATGGCCGACCGTCTGAACGCCACCGTGCGCCGTATCACCGACACCATGTACCACAGCGCCGATGAGTTCCTGGAGGACCTGCGCGTCGTCCAGCGCTCGCTGGCCGCCTGCGGTGCCGTCCGTGCTGCCTACGGCCCGGTCCAGACCATCATCTGGCAGGTCGAGTCCTTCGGCTTCCACATGGTCGAGATGGAGTTCCGTCAGCACTCCGTGGTGCACGCCCGCGCCCTTAAGGATATCCACGAGAACGGTATCCATGGCGACCTGCAGCCCATGACGCGCGAGGTCATCGATACCTTCCGCGCTATCGGCTCCATCCAAAAGCGCTACGGCAAGAAGATGGCGCACCGCTACATCATCTCGTTCACCAAGAGCGCCCAGCATGTGGCCGACGTCTTTGAGCTGGCCCACCTGTCCTTCGCGCACGAGGAGGATGTCCCCGAGCTCGACGTGATCCCGCTGTTCGAGCAGCTCGAGGACCTCGAGGGCTGTGTCGACGTGCTCGACCAGATGCTTACGCTGCCCGTGGTGCAAAAGCGCCTCGCCCAGACCAACCGCCGCATGGAGGTCATGCTGGGCTATTCCGACTCCTCCAAGGATGCCGGCCCTACCACGGCCATGCTCGCACTGCACTCCGCGCAGGAGCGCATCGCCAAGTGGGCAGAGAAGAACGATATCGACCTGGTGCTCATGCACGGCCGCGGCGGTGCTGTGGGCCGTGGCGGCGGCCCGGCCAACAAGGCCGTGCTGGCGCAGCCCAAGGGTTCGGTCAACTGCTTCTTTAAGCTCACCGAGCAGGGCGAGGTCATCTTTGCCCGTTACGGCAACCGCACGCTGGCTCAGCGCCATGTTGAGTCCGTTGCCGCCGCAACGCTTTTGCAGTCGGCCCCGAGTGTCGAGAAAACCAACACCGAGACCACGCAGAAGTTCTGGGATATGGCCGAGAAGCTCAACGCCGCAAGCCACGAGCGCTATCTGGACCTGCTGAACACCGAGGACTTCACGCCGTGGTTCTCGACCGTGACGCCGCTGACCGAGGTCGGTCTACTGCCGATTGGCTCGCGTCCCGCCAAGCGCGGCTTGGGTGCCAAGTCGCTCGACGACCTGCGTACCATTCCGTGGATCTTCAGCTGGAGCCAGGCGCGCATCAATCTGGCCGCTTGGTACGGCCTGGGTACCGCCTGCGAGCAGTTTGGCGATCTGGACCAGCTTAAGGCTGCCTACCAGGAGTGGCCGTTCTTCCGCACCTTTATCGACAACATCGAGATGTCGATCGCCAAGACTGACCAGCGCATCGCCAAGATGTATCTGCACCTGGGCGACCGCCAGGATCTGTCCGAGAAGGTCTTCACCGAGATGCAGCTCACGCGTAAGTGGGTCCTTGCCATCGTCGGTGACGAGTGGCCGCTGCAGCGTCGTCGCGTGCTCGGCTGCGCCGTCCGCGTGCGTAACCCCTACGTCGACGCCCTGTCCATCGCCCAGGTCCGCGCCCTTCGCGAGGTGCGCATGAACCAGGACGAGATGGCCGAGGAGAAGAAGGCCGAGTACATGAGCCTGATTCTTTCGACTGTGACCGGCGTCTCGGCAGGATTGCAGAACACGGGGTAATCGATAGCCCTGTAGTCGTCCGGGCCCGCCATCAGCTTACTTTTAGGCACGTCCTCGGACATGCAAGAAGCCCTCGCTGCGCACTTTGTGCGGCGAGGGCTTCTTGCGTCCTGCGGAGTGTGCCTAAAAGTAAGCTGATGGCGGGCCCTGCGATGTCCGGTCTTCGGCGGATTACTGGCTGGGGAAAAGATGGCGCGCTTCGCGCACTTTGATGGGGCTTCGCGCCACGCGTCTTATCGATCGGGATTGAGATGCATGTGGCGCTTCTCGCCTTACGACTGTAGCGGCCGCGGTTCCGTTTGGGATCGCGGTTGTTTTGTTGTGGGTCAAATATGAACGTTGTGTTAATGAGTCGGTGGACGGTGGTGTTTTTCGGTGAGCGGCGTATCCTTCCAACGGTTTATCTAGTGTGTCAGTTGAAAGGAAGAGGGCGCTCGTCATTGTTTGAATGTGAACTGCCGTTTGACCACAAGACGTTGCATCTGGAACTCGAGGATAAGAACTTCGCGGGTGTGATGGAAGGTCACCAAAACGAGTTTAAGACTACGAAATCGCAGGAAGAGCTGGTAGAGGAGTCGCTTGCCAACCCTTATGGCTCGCCTTCGCTCGAGGAGCTTTGTGCTGGCAAGAAGGATATTGTCATCATTAGCTCCGATCATACGCGTCCCGTTCCCTCGCGTGTGACGATGCCTATTCTGCTGCATCACATCCATTCCGCTGCGCCCGAGGCTCGCGTGCGCATTCTGGTTGCTACGGGTATGCACCGTCCGTCGACGCACGAGGAGCTCGTCAACAAATATGGCGAGGAGATCGTTGCCAACGAGGAAATCGTTATGCACGTCGCGACTGACGACAGCATGATGAAAAAGATCGGCACCCTGCCTTCTGGTGGCGAGTGCATCATCAACAAGGTTGCCGCCGATTGCGATCTGCTGCTTGCCGAGGGCTTTATTGAGCCGCACTTCTTTGCCGGTTTCTCTGGTAGCCGCAAGTCCGTCCTGCCCGGCATTGCCAGCTACAAGACCATCATGTACAACCACAACGGTCAGTTTGTGAATGATTCCCACTCGCGTGCCGGCAACCTGTGCCACAACCATGTGAGCGAGGACATGTTCGCCGCCGCCGAGATGGCTCACCTTGCCTTTGTGCTTAACGTGGTGCTTAACGGCAAGCACGAGGTCATCGGCTCCTTTGCCGGCGATATCCACAAGGCGCACGAGGCCGGCTGCGAGTTCGTGAAGAGCCTTGCCGGCGTTGAGCCCGTCGAGTGCGAGATTGCCATCACCACCAACGGTGGCTACCCCCTCGATCAGAACATCTATCAGGCCGTGAAGGGCATGTGCGCTGCCGAGGCCACGCTTCCTGAGGGCGGCGTGATCATCGACGTCGCCGGTTGTGCCGACGGCCACGGTGGCGAGGGCTTCTATCACAACATCGCCGACAACGATCCGGCGGAGTTTGAGCGCGCCTGCATCGACCGTCCTAAGGACGAGACCCTGCCCGACCAGTGGACGAGCCAGATCTTTGCCCGCATCCTGGCGCATCACCCTGTGATCATGGTCACCGATCTGTGCGATCACCAGATGCTCAAGGATATGCACATGACGCCGGTCAACACTATCGAGGAGGCGCTCAAGCTCGCCTTTGAGATGAAGGGTGCCGATGCCAAGGTTGCCGTCATTCCCGATGGCCTGGGCGTTGTTGTTGCGCAGCACTAGTGCGCGGCCTAAACGAATCGTTTATAACCGACAAGAAAGATAAGGTTTTATGCTTACCAAACTCCTCTGCGAATTCGGTGCGACGGCCCTCATGATCGTCTTTGGCGTGGGCGTGCACTGCGATACCGTGCTCAAGGGCACCAAGTATCAGGGCTCCGGCCATATGTTTGCCATCACCACCTGGTCTTTTGGCATCTCGGTCTGCCTGTTTGTCTTTGGCGGCGCCGTGTGCATGAACCCCGCCATGGTGCTTGCCCAGTGCATCGTCGGCTTGGTGCCGTGGGGCAGCTGCATCCCCTTCATGATTGCCGATATGCTCGGCGGCTTTGTGGGTGCCGTAATCGCCTGGTTTATGTATGCCGATGAGTTCAAGGCTTCCGAGGGCGTCGTCGACCCCATTGCCCAGCGCAACATTTTCTCGACCAACCCCACCACCGAGGGTACGAACTATGCCCGTAACTTCTTCTGCGAGGCTATCTGCACTTTTGTGTTCATCAGCGCCATCCTTGCTGCCGCTAGCCGCGCCGGCGAGAACGTTCTGATGCTCGCCATCTGCGTTGGCCTGATCGTTTGGGCCGTTGGCATGGGCATGGGCGGCATCACCGGCTTCGCCATGAACCAGGCACGTGACCTTGGTCCTCGCATGGCCTATCAGGTGCTGCCGATTAAGAACAAGGCTGACAACAACTGGAAGTATGGCCTGCTTGTTCCTGGCATCGCGCCGTTTGTCGGTGCTATTGTGGCCGCGCTGTTTGTGCATGGCTTCTTGGGCATGTTCTAGTCCAAGGCTACATAGTTGTCCGCTGGCCGCATGGGGTAACTTCCCAGCGCGTCCTCGGACATGAAAGAACCCCCGCTGCGCACTTCGTGCGGCGGGGGTTCTTTCGTCCTGCGGAATGCGCTGGGAAGTTACCCCATGCGGCCAGCTGCGGGATCTTAGTCGCGTTGGAAAAGCAACCCAACATATATATCTGAATATGGATGGGAGGGGCTTGTTGCTGGTAGGGGCGTTGAAGCGCGAGTGACACTTTGGGATGCGTGGCGCCCTGGGTTGGGGTGATGCTTTGGGATGGGCTCCTTACTTAGCCGAAGAGGGGTTTTATGGCTGATAGGTAGTCTTTGGCTACTTCGGCTTTGTCTGCTTGGAAGTTGTGCCAGGCCCACCATTGGACCATTCCTACGAAGCTTGAGGCTATGTGGTGTAGCAGGAAGCTTCGGTCCATGGTGGCGGCGGGGCCGTTTGGGTCGGTAGGGACGGTTTCGGCTGCTCGTGACATGATGGTCTTGCGTAGGCAGTCGGCGAAGACGCGTGAGCCGGCGCCGGCTACCAGCGCTCGGACGCCCTGGCGACGTTCCCATAGATTGTTGAGAATATGCTCGACCTGCACGAGTGGGTCGTCGAGGGGCGTGCCATCGTCGTCGAGGGCATGGGTGCAGATATCGCACACGAGCTCAGCGAGCAGGTTATCTTTGCTCTTGAAGAGGCCGTAGAACGTGGCTCGACCCACATGGGCGCGAGCGATGATGTCGCCGACGGTGATCTTGCCGTAGTCCTCTTCGCGCAGCAGCTCGGAGAACGCCGCAACGATGGCAGCGCGGCTTTTTGCCTTGCGGGCATCCATGGCTATGCGTCCGCGTGAACGAGCAGGCAGCGAAGCGTACCGGAGCAACCCTCGTAGGGGCGCTTACCAGCGCCGTAGCCGACGGCCTCGATGCGGTAGCGGGCCGGCAGGTGCTCGGACGTGCGCAGTGCGGCGACGATGGCGGCGCCCGTGGGCGTCACAAGCTCGCCGGCGACTGGTGCGGGCGTGAGGACGATATTGCCCGCCTGGCACAGGTTGACGACAGCGGGGACGGGAATGGGCATGAGACCGTGGGCACAACGGATGGTACCGTGACCCTCGGAGAGCGACTCGACCACGATGTCCTCAATACCCAGGTCATCGAGGCAGATGGCGACAGAGCAGACGTCGACGATGGAATCGACGGCGCCCACCTCGTGGAACATGACGGTTTCGGGCGTTTTGCCGTGAGCCTTGGCCTCGGCAGCGGCGAGCGCGGTAAAGATGGCGAGGGCGCGACGCTTGGCGCCATCGCTTAACTGCGAGCCATCGATGATGGCGGTGACGTCAGCCAAAGAACGGTGGTGATGGTGGTGGGCGTGATGGTGGCCCTCGTGGCCATGGCTCTCATGGTCGTGCTCGTGGCAGTGGTCGTGCTCGACATGGTCGTGATGATGGTGCTCATGCTCATGTGTGTGCTCGGCAGCTGCTTCGTTGCCGTAGAGCCAGGCCATATCGTGATCGTGGTTCTCGAGCTCCTCTGCAAGCTGGACGTCGAAATCGCAGGCGTTGATGCCATGCTTGCTTACGCGTGTGACGGCGATCGTAAAGCCGTCGACCGGTAGCGTGGCGAGCTGCTCGCGCAGGTGCTCCTCGCTGGCGCCCAGGTCGAGCAGGGCCGCGACGGTCATATCGCCGCTGATGCCCGAGGTGCCGTCGATGATAAGCGTGTGCTGATGGTTGTACATGAAATGCTCCTTAACGGGCGCAGGGCGTGCCGGCGCTCAGATGATTGATAAGACTTGCCTGGTAGGCGGCACCAAAGCCGTTGTCGATATTGACGACCGAAACGCCGCTGGCGCAGGAGTTGAGCATGGCGAGCAGCGCGGCTACGCCACCAAAGCTCGCGCCGTAACCCACGCTGGTGGGAACGGCGATGACCGGACAGCTCACCAGGCCGCCGACAA
>CAJMPZ010000060.1 GCA_905215445.1 uncultured bacterium
CCCAAGATCTCTCCCAAAAAGAGCTGGGAGGGGTTTGCCGGCGGCATCTTGGGCTCGGTTTTGATTTGGCTCATCCTGTGGGCGACGCACTTCTACAAGCTCAGCCTGCCCTATGCGCTGCTATGCGGCGTGGTCGTGTCCATTCTGGGCGTTATCGGCGACCTTATCGAGTCGCGCATCAAGCGCGGTGTGGGCGTCAAGGATTCCGGCAACCTTATCCCGGGCCACGGCGGAATGCTCGATCGTAGCGATTCGCTTATCTTCGGTTGCATCACCGCACAGCTGTTGCTGATGATCGGAGGCGTGCTGTAATGTCCTTCCAGACGACGTATGGCCCCGATGGACGCCTTCGCGTTGCCATCCTGGGTTGTACGGGCTCTATCGGCACCCAGGCGCTCGATGTGTGCCGCCAGCATGCCGATCGCCTGCAGGTGACGGCGCTGT
Source organism: uncultured bacterium (assembly GCA_905215445.1). Taxonomy (GTDB): domain Bacteria; phylum Actinomycetota; class Coriobacteriia; order Coriobacteriales; family Coriobacteriaceae; genus Collinsella. The sequence continues at coordinate 445 of CAJMPZ010000060.1, forward strand.
CCGTTAATTCCAGCACCTCGGAGCTCGTTGCCGCTGCCCGCGAGTTCTCGGTTCCGGCGGTTGCCGTTGCCGATGTCGCTCATGGCGATGACGCCGTGCTGCAGGAGTTGCCCGAGGGCACACAGCTCGGCGTTGGCGCGCAGGCGGTTTGCGAGCTCGCGCGTCGCGACGATGTCGACTGTGTGCTCGTCGCTATTGTGGGCGCCGCCGGTCTCGAGGCGAGCCATGCGGCCTTGACCTCGAATAAGCGCCTTGCCCTTGCCAACAAGGAGTCCCTCGTCGTCGGTGGCGACTTGCTTATGCCGTTGGCGCAACCGGGCCAGCTTATTCCGGTCGACTCTGAGCATTCCGCCATCTACCAGTGCTATCTGGGGGAGAACCCGCGCGAGGCCCACTGCATTTGGCTCACCTGCTCGGGCGGTCCGTTCTTTGGCCGCACGCGCGACGAGCTCGATCGCGTGACGCGTGCCGATGCCCTCGCGCATCCCACGTGGGCCATGGGTGCCAAGATCACCATTGACTCCGCCACCCTCATGAACAAGGGCCTGGAGCGCATTGAGGCCATGCATCTGTTTAACTGCGACCTCGATTTCATTAACGTGTTCGTGCAGCGTCAGTCCAAGATTCACTCTATGGTCGAGTTCGCCGACGGCTCCGTGATGGCGCATCTCGGTGCATCCGACATGCGTATTCCCATCCAGTTCGCGTTCTCGTATCCCGAGCGTTGGGATACTCCGGCGCCTCGTATCGATTTCCGCGAGCTGGGGCAGCTCACGTTTGATGCTGCCGACATGGATACCTTCCGCTGTCTGGCACTGGCCGAGCGTGCCGGCAAGACGGGTGGCACCATGCCGTGCGTGCTCAATGCCGCCAACGAGGTCGCCGTCGATGCCTTCCTGCACGATGGCTGCAGCTTTACCGATATCGATCGCATTGTGGAATCCTGCATGGACGCCCACGATATGCAGGTGGTCGATTCGTTTGAGCAGCTTCGCGACATCGATGCGTGGGCGCGTGAAAAGGCTGCGCAGGTGCTCGCCGCAACCCGTTCCTAACCCATAAGGATTGCTTTTTCGTTTTATGGATACTGTTCTGAGCGTTCTCTCATCGGTCTTTTGGGGCCTGCTGATGCTTTCCGTCCTCGTGTTTTTGCACGAGGGCGGCCACTTTTTGGCGGCGCGCGCCTGCGGCGTCCGTGTGACCGAGTTCTTTTTGGGTCTGCCGTGCCGCTTTGACATCCATTACACGTCGCGTCGCATTGGAACCAAGTTTGGCGTGACCCCGCTGCTGCTGGGTGGCTACGCTGCCATCTGCGGTATGGATCCGACCGATGTTTCGTGCGCCGACCGCGTGCTCGCGGCTATCTATCGTCATGGTCGCGTGACCGTGGCCGACCTTGCTGTCGAGCTCGAGCTTTCCGAGGAGGATGTGCTCGAGGCATGCGCCCTTTTGCTGGGCTGGGGCTCCATCGCGCCCTGGTATGAGGAAGGGGAGAAGCCCTCGCCGAGCTACTATCCCACCAAATATCAGACGTTGCCGCGAGACAAGGCAGGCTATACCACCTTTGATGGTCGCCGTTTCGATCGCGAACATGCGACTGCCGAGGGCGATGTGTGGGAGCTGCCGTGCGGCGAGGCCGAGTTCCTTGCGCAAGAGCGCTCGCACACCTATCTTGGCCAAGGCTTTCTCAAGCGCGCCTTTATGCTGCTCGCGGGCATTATCGTCAATATCTTGACGGGTTTTTTGCTCCTTATGAGCATCTATTCCATTGCGGGTGTCACCGTGCCGATGGATACCAACGTGATCGGTCAGGTTGACGAGGGGTCTATTGCCGCCAAGGCGGGTATCGAGGGCGGTGACGCGATCCTTTCGGTTGACGGTGTCTCATGTTCCACTTGGATGGATGTCTACGATGCCATCGGCAAGGCTGCCGGTAAGGACGATATCGCCATCGAGTACGAGCGTGACGGCAAGCAGCATTCGACCACGGTTGCGCTCAAAGAGGACGAGCGCCTAGGTGTGTATGCCTCTACGCAGGTGGTCCGTTTAGACCCCATCACGTCGGCTCGCCTGTCGTTCTCCTATGTCGTGCAGACAGCGGATGGCGTGATGCGCCTGCTCCAGCCGCAGCATACGATGGAGATTCTCGATCAGTCTTCTTCGATCGTGGGTATTAGCGTTATGTCCTCACAGGCCGCTGCTGCCGGCCCTGCCACGTTCCTTTCGTTTGCCGCCCTCATTTCGTTCTCGCTTGGCTTTATGAACCTGCTGCCCATCCCACCACTCGATGGCGGCAAGCTGGTCATCGAGATCATTCAAAAGATTGCGGGCCGCGAGCTGCCGCTCAAAGTGCAGACAATCGTCAGCTATGTCGGCATCGCGCTCTTTGCACTGCTGTTTGTCTATATGCTTCGTTCCGACATCCTTCGTTTTATTCTGTAGGGGAGTGTTTGGATTGTCTTTATCCCATCCTTTGCCGCGCGAGCTGACGCGCCCCGTGCATGTGGGCGGCGTGCAGATCGGCGGCGGCGCGCCGGTCGTGGTCCAGTCTATGACCTGCACTGATACCGCCGATGCCCAGGCAACGCTTGGGCAGGTTCGCGCGTTGGCGCAGGCGGGCTGCGATATCGTGCGCGTGAGTGTACCCACCGAGGCCGCGCTCGAGGGCTTTCGTACCATCTGTGCTGAGTCCCCGGTGCCGATCGTCGCCGATATTCACTTTAACCATAAGCTCGCCATCGGCGCCGTCGAGGCTGGTGCTGCCAAGCTGCGCATCAATCCCGGCAATATCGGCGATTGGGCCAAGGTTGACGCGGTGATCGATGCTGCTGGTGCCGCGGGCTGTGCGATTCGTATCGGCGTCAATGCCGGTTCACTCGAGCAGGATATCGCCGAGCGCGATGACCTCACGCAGCCCGAAAAGCTCGTGATGTCGAGCGAGCGTTTCGTCAAGCACTTTGAGGACCGCGGATTTACGAACATTGTGCTTTCGGCTAAGGCCCATAGCGTGCAAACGACGCTCGATACCTATCGAGCCCTGTCGCGTGAGATTCCCCACGTTCCGCTTCACCTGGGCGTAACCGAGGCGGGTACCAAGCTCCAGGGCACCATCAAGAGCTCTGTAGGCTTGGGTATCTTGCTTTCCGAAGGCATCGGTGACACCATGCGTGTGTCGCTCACGGCCGATCCGGTTGAGGAGCCGCCGGTCGCCTGGGGAATTTTGCAGTCACTGGGCCTGCGTCGCCGTGGTCCCGAGATTGTCTCTTGCCCCACGTGCGCCCGCTGCCAGGTTAACCTGATTCCCATCGCCGAGGAAGTAACCGAGCGGCTTAAGAACTATGCCGCGCCGCTTTCGATTGCCGTCATGGGATGTGCCGTTAATGGCCCCGGTGAGGCTTCTGATGCCGACCTGGGCGTTGCTTGCGGACGTGGTCAGGCCTTGCTCTTTTCGCATGGCCAGATCATTGGTAAAGTAGCTGAGGATCAAATTGTCGACGCGCTTATGGCCGAGGTCGACAAGCTTATTGAGGAGAAGTAAATGACTCGAGCAATGTATATGTCTAAGCTCTATGCGCCGACGCTTAAAGAGGATCCGGCGGACGCTGAGCTCGCCAGCCACCGCCTGTTGCTCCGTGCCGGCATGATCCGCAAGGAGGCCGCCGGCCTGTATTCCTATCTGCCGCTTGCTTGGCGCTCGATCCGCAAGATTGAGAACATCGTGCGCGACGAGATGGACGCTGCCGGCGCCCAGGAGCTTATGATGCCCATCATGGTCGATGCCGAGCTGTGGCGTGAGTCCGGCCGTATCGATGCCTATGGCAAGGAGCTTGTGCGCTTTGATGACCGCCACGGCCGCGAGTTTGTGCTCGGACCCACGCACGAGGAGACCGTGACTGCCCTGGTGCGCAATGAGTTGCGTTCCTACAAGCAGCTGCCAGTGAACCTCTATCACATCCAGGACAAGTTCCGCGATGAGTTCCGTCCCCGCTTTGGCCTGATGCGCGGCCGCGAGTTCATCATGAAGGACGCCTACAGCTTCTCCGCCACGCAGGAGAGCCTGCAGGAGGAGTACGACAAGATGAAGCAGGCCTATGCCAACATTTGCGAGCGCTGCTACATCAAGGCTCTGCCCGTTGTCGCCGACTCCGGCGAGATCGGTGGCGATACCTCCGTCGAGTACATGGCTTTGGCCGACGCTGGCGAGGCTTCGCTCGTCTACTGCGACGATTGCGGCTTCGCTGCCGACGATGAGGCCGCAAGCACCAAGGTCGTTGTGACCGAGGGTCCTGGCGACGGTACGCTTACCAAGGTCGAGACTCCGGGCATGGGCACCATCGAGGCCGTTGCAAAGTTCTTCGGCTTCCCCGAGAACGGCACGCGCAAGTCTCTGGCACTCCTCGACGCCGAGGGCAAGCCCGTCGTGGCCATTGTTCCGGGCGACCACGAGCTCAACGATTGCAAGGCCGAGCATGTCTTTGGCAAGGGCTATCGTATGATGACTGATGAGGAGCTCCAGACCTACGGTCTGCATAAGGGCTTTATCGGACCGGTTAACCTGCCCGAGGGCATTCGCCTGGTGTGCGACGAGAGCCTGCGCGAGTCCAAGCAGTGGGCCTGCGGTGCCAACGAGGTCGATTATCACTTTACCGGTGCCTGCCCCGAGCGCGACTTTACCGTCGACGAGTGGGCCGACCTGGTAACCGTCGTTGCCGGCGATCCCTGCCCGCACTGCGGCAAGCCGCTCTCTGCTGCTCGCGGCATCGAGGTCTCGCAGGTCTTCCAGCTGGGTACCAAGTATTCCGAGGCCATGGGCGCCACCTTTATGGACGAGGACGGCAAGGAGAAGCCGCTTATCATGGGTTGCTACGGCGTGGGCGTGTCCCGCTCGCTTGCTGCCGTCGTGGAGCAGCACAACGACGAGCACGGTATCGTCTGGCCGGTTTCCGTTGCCCCGTACGAGGTCGCTGTGATTCCGCTCGATCCCAAGAAGGAGGAGTGCGCAACCGTCTGCGACCAAATCGTCGAGGGCTTGTGCGCCGAGGGTATCGAGGTCGTCGTCGACGACCGTGACGAGCGTCCCGGCTTTAAGTTTGCCGATAACGACCTTATGGGATTCCCGTATCAGGTGGTGCTTGGCAGGCGTGGCCTTAAGAATGGCACCGTTGAGCTCAAGGACCGTGCCACGGGCGAGCGCGAGGACGTGGCGATCGACGAGGTCGTCGCCAAGATTGCCGAGCTTGTTAAGGCGGCCCGCCGTTAATCGACGTTTCTGCTATTAGATGTAATTGCGGGGCTGCTCCGTATCTCTCTTAGGATGAGATGCGGAGCAGTCTATTTTGTTGGAATAAACTCGATGGGTAAAGAAAACCCCACAGCCCATATGAGCTGCGGGGTTTTCTTGTGCCTCCGATGCGAAATAAATCGCTCAGATATTACTGATAATCGACGACGTCGATCCAGTTCTTCAGGAACTCATCGTTCACGTTGCGCTTACGAGCGAGCTCGGAAGCGGCGACGATGCTCGTCCACTGACGCACGACCTGCATGGGCATGTCGGCGCGGTCGCAGTAGAGCTCCAAGTAGGCCTCAGCCTGGTCCTTGCTGTTGAGGGCGAAGAGCAGGTAGGTGGTGGCAACGTCGGCAGCAGGGGAGCCCTGGGTGGCGTGTGCCCAGTCGCACACATAGAGCTGGCCGTCGTCGCCGACGATGACGTTGGAGGGGTTGAAGTCGCCGTGGCAGACCTTGAACTCCTTGGTCATGCCGTCCAGACGCTCCTGAAGGTTGTAGCGCGTGGTGGCATTGAGCTGATCAAGGCTGTCGATCATGCGGGCGAACTTGTCGCGCTGACGGTTGAGCAGCGGGGAGGTATAGCCGTGGATCTCGATCTGGAGGTCGACGAACATCTCGAGATACTCACCAAAGCGCTGGGGCTCAGCAGTCATCTTCTCGGCAAGGGTGGTGCCCGGAACCTTCTCGGTCACGAGCGCCCAGCCGTTGGCGTTCTCGAGCTGGGAAACCTCGAGAGCCTTGGGGCTGCGGATGCCGCACTCATTGATGCGGGCAAGATTCAAAGCCTCGTTGAACACGTCGGAGACAGGCTTGGTCTCGTTAAAGACCTTGACGATCTTGTCGCCCAGGTCGTAAACGACCTTGTTGCCACGGCGGACGAGCTCGGTCTTGGAATCGGGTAGCAGCATGGTTGCATCCTTTCAACGATGCGATAGAAGCGACGGCGGGGGTGTGTGAAACACCCGTGCACCCCCGCCGTTAAAAACCGTGCTAAAACTAGCAGACGGCGTAGTCCTGAGGCTCGCGGCCGTAGTAGGCGTCCAGGTAGAGCTCCTTGATTTCGCTCATGAGCGGGTAGCGCGGGTTTGCGCCGGTGCACTGGTCGTTGAATGCCTGCTCGGTCATCTCGTCGAGGGTGTCGAGGAAGTACTGCTCGTCAACACCGTAGTCGGCGATGGTCTTCTTGACGCCGATGAAGTCCTTGAGTTCCTCGAGCTTCGTGATGAAGTTCTCGAAGACCTCCTTGTCGTCCTTGCCCTCGATGCCGCAGTACTTGGCCATCTCGGCGTAGTTGTGCAGCGCGTTGGGGTAAGGATACTGGGAGAACGTGCCCATCTTGACGGGAGCCTCGGCGGCGTTGTAGCGCATAACGCGGGTCAGGATGACGGCGTTGGCGAGGCCGTGGGGCAGGTGATGGAAGGCGCCGAGCTTGTGAGCCATGGAGTGGTTGAGGCCCAGGAAGGCGTTGGCGAAGGCCATGCCGGCCATGCAGGAGGCGTTGTGCATCTCCTCGCGGGCGTGCGGGTCCTTGGCGCCGTTCGTGAAGCTGGAGGGCAGGTTCTCGAAGACGAGCTTAGCAGCGCGCTCGGAGAGGCCCTTGGTGTAGTCGGAAGCCATGATGGAGACGTAGGACTCGATGGCGTGGGTCATGACGTCGATGCCGGAGGCAGCGGTCAGGCCGCGCGGGGCGGTCATGCAGTTGTCGGCGTCGACGATAGCCATGTTGGGGAGCAGCGCGTAGTCGGCGAGCGGCCACTTGATGCCGGTCTCCTTGTCGGTGATGATGGCGAACGGCGTGCACTCGGAGCCGGTACCCGAAGAGGTCGGGACGGCGACGAAGTAGGCCTTCTTGCCCATCTCGGGGAAAGTGAAGATACGCTTGCGGATGTCCATGAAGTCCATGGCCATGTCCTCAAACTTGCACTCGGGGTGCTCGTACATCATCCACATGATCTTGCCGGCGTCCATAGCGGAGCCACCGCCGACGGCGATGATGACGTCCGGCTCAAAGAGAGCCATCTGCTTGGCGCCGCGACGTGCGCACTGCAGCGACGGATCGGGCTCGACGTCGTAGAAGCAGTCGTGGGCGATGCCCATCTCGTCGAGCTTGGCCTCGATGGCGCGGGTGTTGCCATTCTTGAAGAGGAACTGGTCGGTGACGATGAAGGCGCGCTTCTTGCCCATGACGGTACCGAGCTCGTCGAGAGCGACGGGCGTGGAACCCTTCTTGAAGTAGACCTTCTCGGGAGCGCGGAACCACAGCATGTTCTCACGGCGCTCGGCCACAGTCTTAACGTTGATCAAGTGCTTCACCCCAACGTTCTCGGAGACGGAGTTGCCGCCCCAGGAGCCGCAGCCCAGGGTCAGAGACGGCTTCATGCCAAAGTTGTACAGGTCACCGATGCCGCCGTGCGAGGACGGGGTGTTGATGACGATACGGCAGGCCTTCATGACGTGCTCGAACAGGCTGATCTTCTCGGCCTGGGCGGGGTGCACGTACAGAGAGGCGGTGTGGCCCGGGCCACCGGCGAGCACCAGGTGCTCGGCCTTGTCGACGGCCTCCTGGAAGTCCTTGGCGTGATACATGGCCAGGACCGGGGAGAGCTTCTCGTGGGAGAACTCCTCCTTGGCGGGGTCGGTGGAGGTGACCTCGGCGATCAGGATCTTGGTCTTGGCGGGAACCTCGATGCCGGCGAGCTCAGCGATCTTGGCAGCAGCCATGCCGGGGATGCGGTGATCGAGGGCGCCATTCTTGAACATGGCGGCACGCAGTGCCTCCATCTCGGCACCCTGCTTGACGAAGTAGCAGCCGCGCTTCTGGAACTCGGCCTTAACCTGGTCATAGATGGTGTCGATGACGGTCACGGACTGCTCGGAAGCGCAGATCATGCCGTTGTCGAAGGTCTTGGAGTGGATGATGGAGTTGACGGCGAGCAGCACGTCGGCGGTGTCGTCGATGACGACCGGGGTGTTACCGGCGCCAACGCCCAGGGCGGGCTTGCCCGAGGAGTAGGCGGCCTTGACCATGCCCGGGCCACCGGTGGCGAGGATGATGTCGACGTCGCGCATGACCATGTTGGTCAGCTCGATGGAGGGGACATCGACCCAGCCGATGATGCCCTCGGGGGCGCCGGCCTTGACGGCGGCGTCAAGCACGAGCTTAGCGGCGGCGATGGTGCACTTGGCGGCAGCCGGGTGCGGGGAGATGATGATGGCGTTGCGGGTCTTCAGGCTGATCAGCGTCTTGAAGATCGCAGTGGAGGTGGGGTTGGTCGTCGGGATGACGGCGCCCACGATACCGATGGGCTCGGCGATCTTGGTGATGCCGTAGGCCTCGTCGCGCTCCAGGACACCACAGGTCTTGGTGTTCTTGTAAGCGTTGTAGATGTACTCTGCGGCGTAGTGGTTCTTGATGACCTTGTCCTCAAGAACGCCGCGGCCGGTCTCCTCGATGGCCATCTTCGCCAACGGGATACGAGCCTTGTTGGCGGCCATGGCGGCCTCATAGAAGATCTTGTCGACCTGCTCCTGCGTGTACGTAGCAAAAAGCGCCTGGGCCTCTCGCATCTGAGCGAGCTTAGCCTCAAGCGCCTCTACGTTGTCCACGATTGCGGGAGTAGTGTTTTCCGGTGACTTTTTCACCATTTGTGTCTCCTTGCGATCGGAGATTTACCCTACGCCTTGCATGATAGCAAGAAATTATTCGGCGAACGGTCAGATTCCTCTAAAAGGCACACTAAAACGCTTCAATAAACTGAAGCGTTTTAACTATTTAACTAAAAGCTCAACGTCTTCTCCGGGCGAATTCCTAGTTTCCCCATGGCTATGGTGTGGAGTTTGTTCATTGTTTGTTCATTAGGTCTTAGGAAATTAATGCACATCGATCAATTCTGGCTGGTCGTGACACTAATTTTTGGTCGTTTCTATTTCATGGCAATAAACGCGTTCTCTTGTCAGACAAAACACTGGTATTAAACTAAAACCAATGTGCCAGACAGTACATTCGGTAAGAGTGAAATATATGCCTTTGCCTCTGGGTATTTTGTCGCCCTTTACCGGTTCATGTCAGTTGAGTAGAAAGGGCGGTTTGTGAGATTGCCACGTTGCAGGCGAGCTCTCGTTTGGCTCGTCTCTTTTTTGTTCGTGTTTAACACGATTCCTACGAGCGTATTTGCTGACGTAATAGTGAATAATGACCCTCAGCAAAACACGACTTCGGAGAATCTGTCTAATGAATCTGCTGATAGTGATTCTGGGTCAAGGGGGGGGCGGTCGAGGCTTCGTCTAACGACAATACGGTTTCAAGTGATGATCAAAAACCTGAATCTGATGTCTCGGATAAGCAGTCAAACGATGTGAATGTGAATGAAACATCTGATGAATCGAATTCTGATGCAGCAGAATCTGGTGTTTATCAAGTTAATGATCAATTAACATTTGAGGATGCGCTGAATAAAATCGCCTCCGATAATTTATCGGAGATCAGACTTGTCCTAAAAGGCGGCTCGTCTTTTGTGGTACCGACCCAAGATTACGTTTCGACTTTCGGCGTTGCTAACAAGAAGATTACCGTGACGAGTGACGGTGATAATCGCGCAACCTTGCACTTCTCCAACCGTGCCATGCTTTCCGGATCTTGTACTTTTGACAACGTCGAAGTGGTTGGTTCAGGAAAATTCTATTGCAATGGTTTCGATACCGTTTTCACTCGTAACTGCGAGCTCAACCTCTCTGAAACACTTTATGGCGGTGGCTATAGGTCGACTGTCGATCACACACATGTGGTGATAGCCGCGTCTGGATATATCAATCCTGGTAGTGGCGCTGGCCTTCATGACGTCATCGGTGGTTCATATCAAGGATCCGTCGAGCATGACACCTATCTTGAGATCAGCGGTAACCTTCGCATGGCTAGCGGTAATCACGTTAATCCCGGTTGCATGCGCGGCGATGGGTCGAGCGGCGATGGAAACGGCTTTCCTGCTGTTTATGTAGGTGGTAACGCCACGCTTGTTTACGACAATGCCAACTCCGAAGTTTCTCCTGCTATCGAAGGCACTTACGGTTGCGAGATGCGCGGCAACGTGACGCTTGATGTTCGCTCGGGTCGGGTAAATGAAATTTGCGGTCATTTTGGTGACCCTGCGCCTATTAAAGGCAACATTCATATTATTGCGGGCAGCAGTACTTATGAAAACACCGACAAAACGCTTCGTCTTAATAGCAATTGGCCAATAATTGGCGCAGGACAAATGATCCCAGATGGAGTTTATGAGGTCGATGGCGATGTCGTTATCGATGCTTACGAGAATGTTTGGGGCTGGGATAAAGGTGGATCGATACCCAATGATGTCCCTTTTATTGAAGGTTCGAAGAAAGCGAACGTTGGCGGATCTATTACCGTTAATGTCCACGGCTCCCATGTTGGCTCTATTTATGGAGCAGAGTGGAGTGCTGTAAACGGTGATATCGCCGTGAACGCTTCTGGTGTTGAGCTGAGGGATGAAGCGGGCGATTCTCATGGGTATGTTTTCTGCGAGAATGACCTGACCAATTCGTCGGATGAGGGATCGAGCGTAAAGGCTAGAGGAAAGCTATCTATCAGTCTGAATAGCGGCAGTGTTGGCTACGTTTCGTTGACTTCGAACAAGAATGTATCGATTTCTGACGGTTCCTTCATTAATATTGCTGGACGACCGGAAATAGCTACGGGCGTTACGGGTGTGTACTATGGGCTTCCCAAGGGGTCTTCTTCTCCCACAATCAATATTGCAGGGACTGTGGCTGAGATTCCTTATATTAAGTACGCATCTGCATTGAATGTTACTGATAACTCCGAAATTACGGCCGGTACGATTTCTTCTGTAAATAAGATCGCTATTACTGGTCAATCGAATACAAATGTAACGACCAAATTTGGTTGCAACAATGCTTCTAGCAATGAATTAATTGAAGACAATGGCCTTCGGGTAGATGAGGGCAGCGTTTTGACGACAGCTGGCTCTCAAGCCTACGTATATGGTTATGTCGATATCAATGGTACTTGGGAGCAACAATACAATACTGCGAAAAACTATAACGATATTTTCGTTAAGGGAACCACCTCTATTGGCAGTAAGGGCATTCTCATCGATCACGGTTCAAGTAATTTGAAAGGTGCCGTTATTAATAAGGGCACACTTGCCTTAATGGCACCCGCATTATTCCAAGGAAATTACCGTGGCGATGACGCTGAAATTAGACTGCCAGCTGTCACTAATAACTATGATGGCACGGATGATGGCGGCGACATACCCCTTATTGTAAAAGGGGAATCGTCAGGGAAGACTACTGTTAATACGGTGGATCCGAACAATTGGCAGAATTTGAAACTGCCGTCACTCGGAGATAACTACGTACTCTCCAAAGCTAGTGGTGATGCACCTAAGCAAAGCACTTTTATTCTTGGCAACGAGGATGCGGTTGGTGAGGGCTATTACCTTAAGCGCGTCAGGGATGCCGACAGTACTGATGATTTTCACATGTGGCAGGTCGCAGCAAAGTTATCGCTGACTTTTGATGATAATGGCGCATACGATCCTGCTTATCCTCAAAAGTTTTTGCAAGATAAGACTGCAGATAAGGACAGTTACACCTTCGCGCTGCCCAAGACCGCCCCGACCCGCAAGGGCTGGGCGTTCGACGGCTGGAACACCGAGAGGGACGGGTCGGGCGATCAGTTCACCGACAAGACCGAGGTCTCCAAGTCCACGACCGTCTACGCCCAGTGGAAGTGGGTGCCCCGCGACGTCACCGTGACCTTCGACGAGAACGGCGGCGAGACCAAGGCCGACCCCGCCTCCCAGACCAAGACCACCGGGCCGGGCAAGACCTCGTTCACCTTCGCGCTGCCCAAGACCGCCCCGACCCGCAAGGGCTGGGCGTTCGACGGC
>CAJMPZ010000061.1 GCA_905215445.1 uncultured bacterium
CGTCACGCCAAACACCAGCAGCGCGGCACCGCTAAAGATGACGAGCATCTTGGCCGACCACAGCGGATAGATAAACACGAACATGCCGGCGATGATGGAGAGTGCACCGCTCAGGATGGCAAGGGCGCGGTTGGACGAAAGCTCGGACTCCAGAATGGACATGACACCTTCGACAATCCAGCCAAAGCCGGCCACGATAACCACCATCGTGGTGAGTGTCGCGGTCGAGAAGGCCTGGTTGCGCAGGATTATGACGCCGCCCAGGATAATGAGTAGGTTGGAGATGATGCTCGTCACGCGCCAGCCAGTGGGCAGCAGCGGCTCAAAAATGGCAGTGAACAGCCTGATGGCAGCGGTGATTACAAAGTAAAAACCCAGGACGGTCGTCAAAAAGACGAGGGACTTGGCGGGTGCAAAAAGCAGCGCGATGCCAGCAATGAGCGCCACGACGCCCGTGATGGCGTAGATCCAGCGCACGGCCTTGACGGCTTTGCCCGCCATACTTTTCTCGTCAAATCCAAACTGGCTCGATTTTTGGTCATCGTTCCTAAAGATACCCATAACGTCTCCTTTCCGTGCGGCGTAAGCCTTGATCGTTACAACCAGTATCGCTTAAAGGCGCTGGCGTATGGGTCGGGGAGGGCGAAACGTAACCCAAAGGTCCCGAATTGTTTCCGTTGTTCCCCACGTCGCGGTTTTCTATTCAACAGGTGTAGAACATTGCAGCCCTGTTCGTTATTGCCTACGTTTTAGGTTAGATTTTCCTAAGGACAATTGGCTTGTATTGGGGGTCCCTATGAACGAAGCAGTTCCCGAGGCACCGTCGAGTGTCGAATCGATGGCAAAGCAAGGTTGCGAAAAGCTCGGTCTGGAAGCGTTTGATGCGCTGGTCCGTCGTGCCCGCACGTGCCGCCGTTTTGACGAGTCCATGCGCGTGCCGCGCGAGTTTTTGCTCGAGCTGGCGGAACTGGCGCGCCTGGCTCCCTGCGGCGCCAATGCTCAGCGTCTGCGTTTTCACGTGGTGAGCGGTGCCGAGGATTGCGCGCGTGTATTTGACGAGCTCGCATGGGCAGGCGCACTTAAGGATTGGCCGGGTCCTGCCGAGGGCGAGCGCCCGACCGGCTATATCGCGATTCTGGCCGAGCGCGCCGTTCCGGGCAAGCCCGCCGCTCCCATTACCGAGGTCGACACGGGCATTGCCGCGCAGACGATGATGCTCGCCGCCCGCAGCGCCACGCCCGAGGTGGCAGCCTGCATGTTCAAGGCTTTTACGCCCCACGCGATCGATGCCATGGGGCTCGATAACGACAAGTATGAGCTCAAGCTGACCATGGCGTTTGGCGTTCCGGCCGAGACGCAGGTGGTCGATGCGATTGATTCCAACCCCGACGGCTCCATCAATTATTGGCGCGACGAGGCGCAGGTGCACCACGTACCCAAGCGTTCGCTCGCCGACGTGCTGGTGTAGTTGAGCATCGTTGCGGTTCAATCCGGCGGCAAAATCACCACAAAGGTGCTGTCTCCTTTGCGGTGGTGCGAGGGGAGGGCATGTGGCCGATCTGTATTTGGTGCGTCATGGGCAGACTGAGTTCAATGTGCAGAACATTTTGCAGGGCTGGCACGATTCGCCGCTTACGGCGCGCGGGCGCGAGCAGGCGCTGGCGGTGCGTACGGCGTTTGAAGCGCGTGGCGTGACCTTTGACCATGTGTATTCCTCGCCGTTGGGCCGGGCGCGGCATACGGCCGAGCTTATCGTTGGCGAGGGCCGTTCCATTGAGCTGGTCGATGACCTGCGTGAGTGGCATTTTGGCTCGCTGGAGGGCACATCAAATCGCGAGATGCCGCCGCAGCCCTGGGGCGATTATCCGGTGGCCTTTGGCGGCGAGTCGGAAGTGCAGCTTCAGTCGCGCATGGTCGCGGCGCTGTCCCGCATCATGGCCAGGCCGCAGCACGACTGCGTGCTGGCGGTTTCCCATGGCTCAGCCTGCCAGGAGTTTCTTGAGTATGTGACTGGCGGGGGAGAGCTGCCCGACAACGGTGCCGTGCTTCATTTTGGCTATTGCGACGGGGCGTTTTCGCTCTTGGGTTGGTAACGAACGAAAGGACCCCTATGAATAAAGATCTGTATCTGGTCCGTCATGGACAGACGATATTCAACCTTAAGCGTATCATTCAGGGGTGGAGTGACTCGCCGCTTACGCAGTTGGGTTGCGACCAGGCGGCGCGCGCCGGCATGTTTTTACGTGCGCGCGGCATTGAGCCCGATCATGCCTACACCTCCACGCTTCATCGCACCGAGCAGACTATCGCCAACTTGTGGCCGGGCTTGGCGTACGAGCGCCTGGACGGCCTGCGTGAGTGGTTCTTTGGCGACTTTGAGGCCGAGCGTGTGATGCTTATGCCCGAGCGCCCGTGGCGCGATTTCTATCGTCAATTTGGCGGCGAGGGCCAGATCCAGGTGCGCGAGCGCATGGTGGCGACGCTGACCGAACTCATGCAGCGTCCGGACCATACGTGTGTGCTCGCGGTGAGCCACGGGTCGGCCATCAAGGAGTTTTTGGATTACGTGAAGGGCACGGAGGCCGACGAGCGCGAGCGCGTGCCGGGCAACTGCTCGGTGCTGCATTTCGTGTTTGACGATACGACCGATACGTTTGAACTGGTTGAGATCTTTACGCAGGAAGACTACGCGCGCGAGCTGGGGCTTGAGCCGCTCGTGGCTGCCGCGGGTCCGCAGCGCGGGTAGTTTGGGCGTGGCGGTGCGGGTCGCCGACTTACTTCTCGACGCAAAAGGGGCGGAGATGCATGTACCTGCTGCATCTCCGCCCCCTGTTTGTTGAGCTGCCGATTTTTGTGCTGGGCGGTCTGGTCTTGCTAGAACCGCGCGACCTGGTGCGTGAGCAGACCTGTCGGAACTTGCGGCGCGGCGCCGCTGACCTGCGCGGCGGGGAAGAGCACGGCAACGGTAAAGTTGAACGGCTCCTTGCCGGTGTACGTTCCGGCGGCACGGGCCTCATCGGCCAGAATCTGCGATGCCCCAGCCAGTGCGGCGGCATAGGCGGAGTCACCGGCGAACACGGGGTCGGGTGCCTGATCGAGCATGGCACGGATGGCAGCAACGGCGTCCTCGCGCTTGACCTCCCACACACGGTGCGTAATGCCGGCGGGGTCGGTGACGGCATAGAGCGACGCGCCTTCTTTGGCGGCGCCGAGGATGATATCCATGACGGGCGAGGCTTCGTAGGCGAGCGTTACAGGGCGAGGCTGCACCTTAAGCTCGGCGATTGCGCGGGCGGCTGCGGCCGCATCTGCGGAGGACGCGTTGTCGTCCGTCAGTACACCAACCGGGCAAATTGCCACAACGCCCGTCACGCGTCCCAGCTCTCCCGAACACTCGTACACGTAATACGCCGCGCCTGGATCCTTGAGCATTAGGCCGTCAGCAATGGCGCCGCGCAGGGCGTCGTTGCCGCTCAGGATACCGCCCATCGCAGGCAGCGCCTCGAGCACGCGGTCCTGAGCTGGGCGGATGCAGGGAAATGGAAGTGCTTTCATGGGCGGTCCTAACGCGCGAGTCGGTTTGTTCGCGGCTTATTATGCCCCAACTTGGCCGCTTGCGTCCCAGAGCGTGTTATCGGCAAGCGCGATGAGCACGTTTTGGCAGCGAACGATATCGGCATGGGGCACATACTCGTTGGGCTTGTGCGCGAGCGCCAACGAGCCGGGGCCGTAGCTCATACAATTGCGGTTGCCTGTCTTGCCGGCAATGACGGCAGTGTCGGTGTAGCCGGTAAAGAAGCCGACGGTCGTGTCTGTGCCCGTCACGTCATCGGCGGCACGCTTGAGTGCAGCCAGAAGGGGAGAGCTTGGATCGCGCTCGATGGCGGGGCGGTCGCCTGTCACGGTATAGCTTCCATGGCAGCCGGGGACCGCGGCTTCGGCGCCGGCGATGGCCTGCTCTACCATGCGCGTCGCGGCGGCCGTATCAGTCGGCGGGGCCAGGCGCATATCGACCCAGACCTTGGCATGGTCGGGCACGACATAGGGGCGGTAGCCGCCCTCGATCTGTCCAAACGTGATGGTCGATGGCCCCAGCTCATCGTGTACGGGCAGCGCCATGAACGCGCGGCGCAACGCGCAGACGACCTCTGCCATGGCGGCGACGGCGTCGGCGCCCTTCCAAGGCTGGCTCGCGTGCGCCGTGACGCCTGCCATCTCAATCTCGAACCATGTGCGCCCCTTGTGCGCCACCTGGATCTGTCCGTCGGTGGGCTCGGTGTCCAGCACCCATTCGCGCGAACCGACCCAGCCGGCATCAATGGCCGCCTCGGAGCCACGCATAAAGTCTTCCTCGTCGACCGAGCAGATGAGCGAAAAGCCACGTCGGGGCAGCTCACCGCTTGCCGCCACGCGCTCGAGCGTATGGACCAGTGCGGCAATGGCGCAGGCCAGGCCACCCTTCATATCGCAGGCACCGCGGCCATAGAGTTTATCGTCGCGCACAACCGCCCCAAGCGGTGCGATGTCTGCGTCCCAGCCATCGCCCAAGGTGACGGTATCCATGTGGCAGATATAGACCAGCCGCGGCTCGTCGCTTTGGCCCGGCACGGTGACTTTAAGGTTGCGGCGCCCGGGCAGCACTTCGAGCTCCTCAATCTGCACGGCATCGAGCGCAGAACTATCAAGTTGTGCCAGCTGCTGCTCAATGAGCCTCTTAATGAAGCGCTCAATTTCATCCTCATACGCGCCCGGGTCTGAGCTGTCAATCTTCACAAGGTCCTGCGCAAGCCGCCAGGCAAAGTCCTCATCAACCATATGCAACCTCACAATCAGTCTGCTTTCCAAACCGATTGTAAGCCTCTTGAGAGATCCGCGGCGTGCGCGCAGCGGTATTTACCGTTCGCAGGCCGAGCCAGCGCGTTTGCCGTCCAGGCGGGTTTACGAACGATGCGGTGGGTACGTACCCTTCATGGACGACATGCTGTGCGACATATCTGCCTTTCGGTATCACCGGATACCTCCACAGGTCTTGGCAATAATGCCGGACCTGCCCGATTCTGCGGACGATCCGCGCAGGGAGCACCTATGTGAGCATCCGCTCGTCACGCATTTCCTGGGCACCCCGTTACACGTGTTGGCGCAGGGCAGCTGCGGACGTAAGGGCGATCGCATTGTCAGGCATGTTTGGAACGGGGAGAGGCCGTTTGATTCCGTGCGGCAGACGGAGTTTGGCTTCGATGTTGCGTCCCCACTCTTTACCCTGCTGACCCTGGCTTCCTCGGTCTCAAACGAGCGTCTAATCATGTGCATGTATGAGATGTGCGGCACCTTTGCCGTGTGCAAGATTGCGCCTCAGGTAAAGTCGGCACTTGAGCAGGCATATGGGAGCCGATGGAGTGACGCACGGTCGGGCTGGGAAAACGTAAAGGATGTCTCGGGGAATCCAACGGACTTGTGGAAACGACCTCCCTTGATCGAGCTCTCTGAGCTTACAGAGTTCGTCGATAAGGTCCGGGGGCTCCGCGGCGCTAAATCGTTCATACGAGCCGCGAAATGCATTACGGGGGTGGCAGCATCGCCGCTCGAGGTCCAGGCTTCGATGCTATTTGGCCTTACGAGGTTGCGCGGCGGCGAAGGGCTGCGCCTTACCAATAACGTTGAGATTCGTATGACGCGCAGCGCCCGCCTGATTTCGGGGCTTGATAGGCGCTATGCCGATATCCTGCTGGCAAATAAGGACGGCAGCCGAGAGTGTCTGGTTGAATGCCAGGGTAAAGCCATTCACGGATCCATTGAATCCAAGATTTCGGACTCCGATCGAACGACGGCCTTGCAAGCCATGGGATATCCCGTCGTTCTGATGACCTATGGTCAGCTGGCCGACTTCGATGCCTTCCGCGTGGTGATGGAGCTCATCATGTCCTATCTCGATGTGCCGCTGAAAGACAAGACGCCGCGACAGCAGGAGCTCGAACGGCGGCTTCGTGAGGAGATTTTTATCGATTGGGCGGGAATGTAGTCGCGCGGTGGGTAAACGGTAGCGCGAGCTAGAGTTCTGGTCGCAAAAAGGCTTCAATTTTGCCTTGGAGGGACCCTAAAAATGCTATCTAGAATAAGTTGTTTCGGAAAATAGACAGTCAACTTACATTCGGCACATAGAGACCGATTTTTACCTACTAAAGTCCCTGATAAAGCTGTTTATCAAAGCGGGTGTGCTTAGCGACTGGAGCCTCACTATCGATTATCTGAAAAAACTTGTTCTGGGTATCATTTTAAAGTCGTCCGGAGCAACAAAATCGCCCCCCCGTTTCGTGAATACGGGGGGGCGAATGGGCTTCGTGGTCTGTCTGGCAGGCTTGGCACCGGCGCTATTTAATCACGCGCACGCGATACATCGACGGAATCTGCTTGAGCGCCTCGATCGTGCTGCCGTCCAGGTGCTCATCGGTGTCGAACATGGTGTAGGCGTTCTCGCCAGCGGACTCGTTGGTCATGCGCTGCACATTGGCGTTGTCCTTGGCGAGAATGGCCGTGATCTGGCCGATCATGTTGGGCACGTTGGCATGCAGGCAGGCAATACGGCTTGCGGCGCGCGCCTTGCCCATGCTGCAGGCGGGGTAGTTGACGCTGTGCGCGATGTTGCCGTTTTCCAGGTAATCCTTGAGCTCGCTGATGGCCATGTCGGCGCAGTTGGCCTCGGCCTCGCCGGTGCCGGCGCCCGAATGCGTGGTGATAAACGTATTGGGCATCTTGACGGTCTTGGGCGTGGCAAAGTCGCAGCTAAACCAGCTGAGCTTGCCCTCGCGCAGGGCGGCGTCGACGGCGTCTTCGTCAATGATGGTCTCGCGCGCGTAGTTGATGAGCACGGCGTCGGGCGCTAGCAGGTTAATCTGCTCGGTGCTGATCATACCGATGGTGTCGGCCTTGCTGGGCACGTGCACGGTGAGGTAGTCGCAGCCGCGGCACAGATCCTCGAGCGTGCCCACGCGCTGCACCTCGCGGCTCAGCACCCACGCGTGCTCGACGGAAATGAATGGGTCGTAGCCGTAGACGTCCATGCCCAGATCGACACAGGCGTTGGCGACCTTGGAGCCCACGTTGCCCAGGCCGATGACGCCAATGCGCTTGCCCTTGAGCTCGCGACCCACAAAGGCCTTCTTGGCCTTCTCGGCGTCGACTTGGATATCGGGGTCGTCGGCGTTGTCGCGCACCCAGTTCATCGACTGCACCACGCCGCGGCTCGAAAGCACCAGCATGCCCAGGACGAGCTCCTTGACGGCGTTGCTGTTGGCGCCGGGGGAGTTAAAGACAACGACGCCCTTCTTGGCGTACTCCTCGACGGGGATGTTGTTGACGCCGGCGCCACAGCGGGCGATGGCGCGGATGCCCTCGGGCAGCTCGTAGCCGTGCAGGTCGGTCGAGCGCATCAGGATGGCGTCGGCCTCCTCGGCGGTGCTCACAAATTCGTAGCCCTCGCCAAACTCGACTTCGCCGTCTTTGGTGATGTCGTCGATGGTCTTGATCTTGCGCATGGAAAGCTCCTTAGCAGGTTTGTTTAAAACAAGTGGTTTGAAGTGGCTGGTCGGCCCGCTCGTTGCGGGCTAGTTAGATCGCGGGCTCAAACTATGCTGCGCTTCGAAGTCCTTCATATACGTGGCCAGCGCCTGCACGTCCTCCATGGTGACGGCGTTGTACACGCTGGCGCGCATGCCGCCGACGAGGCGATGGCCCTTGACGTTTTGAATCTGGTGCTCGGCTGCGCCTGCGACAAAGGCGGCGTCGAGGCCGGCATCGTCGGTGCGGAAGGTGACGTTGGCGATGGAGCGGCTGCCGGTCTGCGCGGTGCCATGGAACAGCTCGCTGTGCTCGAGCAGATCGTAGAGCAGATTGGCCTTGGCCCAGTTGCGCTCGGTCATGGCGGCAAGTCCGCCGGTTTGCTCCACCCAACGGAACACCTTGCCGCATACGTAGATGCCAAAGGTGTTGGGCGTGTTGAGCATGGAGCCCTTGGCGGCCTGGGTCTTAAGGTCCATGTACTGCGGCGTCTGCGCAAAGGCTGGACCGTCGGCGATCAGGTCGTCGCGCACGATAACCACGGTGACGCCCGCGGCGCCGGCGTTTTTCTGAGCGCCGGCGTAGATGAGTCCGTAGCGCTCGACGTCGAGCGGCTGCGACAAAAAGCAGCTCGAGACATCGGCGACCAGCGGTACGTCGCCGAAGTTAGGCAGCTCGTGGTACATGGTGCCAAAGATGGTGTTGTTCTGGCAGATGTAGACGTAGTCGAGCCCGCCGCCCGCGGCCTCGGCGGCAATGCGCGCGTTGATGTCGGCCATGGCGGGAATGCGGTCGAAATTGGCGTCCTCGGAGCTCGCGAGCAGCACGGCCTCGCCGTACTTGGCGGCTTCCTTGTACGCCTTGTTGGCGAAGTTGCCGGTCACGACGTAGCCGGCGCGGCCGCGGCGCATGAGGTTCATCGGGATGCCCGCAAACTGCAGCGTGGCGCCGCCCTGCAAAAACAGAACACGGTAGTTATCGGGGATGCTCAGCAGGCGGCGCAGGGTTGCCTCGGCGTCGTCGATGATCTGCTGGTACATGCTAGATCGATGGCTCATCTCGAGCACGGACATGCCGCAACTGCGGTAGTCCGTCATCTCGTCGGCGATCTCGGCGAGCACGCTTGTAGGCAGTGCGGCCGGGCCAGCTGAGAAGTTGTGCACACGTGCCATCTTCTAGTTCCCCTCGTAGTCGTTTGAACGTTCGGGATACTTTAGCACAGTGGAGCGTCAGGCGCGACCGCATCACGGTAAAACTCGAGTGCGCCGCTATGATTTACAGGATGGTTACATGGGGGAGGGGTGCTTTACTCCTCGGGCAAATCCAAATCTGCGAGCGAAGGCATGAGGTTCTCTAGGCGCTTGATTTCTTCGTCGCAAATTAGCTAACCCCTGGTCACTACGACGCCAGCGTGGCGATGACGGCTTCGTCGCCGGCGTATATGAGGGTGTTGCCGTCGGGGATGATCGTTTGGCCGTCGCGCTTGAGCATCACGACGATAAACGGGTGCTTGCCTTGCGGCACATCGCGCAGGCGCTGTCCTGCCAGGCGACCGTGGGGCGTCACGGTGACCTCGCGCAGCGTAACCTCGGCACGTTCTTCAAACGTTGGAGCGGCCATCACCAACAGGTCGCCTTCCTGGATCACGGTGTCGCCATTGGGCAGTACCGGATGCGCCCCGTCGCGCAGCACCAGGACCACGAGCATGTCCGTCGCGCTGCCAATGTCCGCGAGCGAGCGTCCGGCAAACGGATGTCCAGCGCCCACCTTGAGCTTAACGAACGACATGCCGTCCTCGTCGCGGTAATCGTTAAACGTGCGACGCACATCGCCTTCCGCATCGATCATGTCGAGCTTCTTTGCCATCGCCGGTAGCAGCGAGCCCTGCACCACAATGCTCGACACGGCGATCACAAACACCAGGTCAAACAGGTCGTGCCCACCGGGAACACCGGCCACCACGGCAAAGAGGCTAAACACGACCGAAGCCGCGCCGCGCAGGCCCGCCCAGCTTACGAGCGCGACCTGGCGAGGGTTCGTCTTAAAGGGCACCAGCAGCAGACCGACGGCGATGGGGCGGCTCGCAAAGAGCATAAACGCCATGAGCGCCAGGCCCGGCAGCAGCATCTGCGGCAGGCGCGCGGGCGTGACGAGCAGGCCCAGCAAAAAGAAGATGGTCATCTCGGCCATCTCGGTGAGGGTGTCAAAAAAGTGCGCCATCTCGACCTTGCCGGTGATGTCGCTCGCGCCCAGCACAATGCCGGCCAGGTACACGGCCAAAAAGCCGTTGCCGCCCAGATAGCTCGGCAATGCGTAGGCGACGATCGCCACGGCGAACAAAAAGATGGTCTGCGCGCCCTCGGCCGTTGCGTGTGCGCGCTCAATCAGACGGCTGGATGTCCAGCCGATGGCAAGGCCCAGCCCCACGCCCAGGATGATTTGCTTGGCCAGCAGCACGGGAATGTCGATATTGCCGCCCGCCGCAAGGGTCGCGAGCACCGCGGTGAGCATGTAGGCGACGGGGTCGTTGGAGCCCGATTCGACCTCGAGCAGCGAGTCGGTGCCGCTCCTCAGCGACAGGTTGTGCTCGCGCAGCACGCTAAAGACGCTCGCCGCATCGGTCGACGCCACGACCGAGCCTAGCAGCAGGCCACCGATCCGGTCGAAGCCCAGCGCGAAGTGCGCAAATGCGCCGGTGATGCCAGCGGTGATGACGACGCCGAGCGTGCTCAGCAGTACCGCGGGCGCGGCGACGGGCTTGGCGCGGTCGATATTGGTGTTAAAGCCGCCGTAGAACATGATGAACAGCAGCGCCGTGCTGCAGACGGTTTCGGTGAGCGCGTAGTCGCTAAATTCGATGTGCGCCGGCCCGTTGACGCCCAACAGCATGCCGAGCGCGATAAAGATGAGCAGGGTGGGGAAGGGGAGCTTTTTGCCGACGGGTTTGATGGTCAGACACAAAATGATGACGAGGCCGATAAAGAGAAGTATCTGGTTCATGGGTAGTGTCCGCTCCTGGGTGGTTGGCGTGGCACGGTCAGTTGTCTGCGGTTATTTGTACCCAAAGATGGTGGGTTTATGGGGTTGGATTGCGGGCGTGCGCGATATCGTCATAGACGGCTGCCGTCTTTGCCTCTGCTCGGAAACCCTTTCCAGCTTTATTGCAACGGAGTACAATGGGTAACGTTTAAGTTCAACTTGAAGTTTTAGTTGCGGCGCCGGGCTTCGGCCGCAATGCAAGGAGAGACGTACCATGGCGATCTATGTGACATCTGATGCTCACGGGCACGTGCGTGCGCTTGACGAGGCCCTGTCCAAGATTTCGCTGGCGTCCGACGATACGCTGTACGTACTGGGTGACATGATCGATCGCGGGCCCGATCCGGTCGGCGTTATTAAGCTCGTGCGCTCGCTGCCTAACGCCCGCGTTCTCAAGGGCAATCACGAGCAGATCATGCTCGATGCTATCATTGGCCAGGATCCGCTCGATGCCGAGACCTGGGATATCAACGGTGGCTGGACGACGCGCGAGCAGCTCAACGACATGGAATTTGAGGCATACGAGGAGCTCGTGCGATGGATGGCCGCGCTGCCGCTCTACGCGGTGGCCGAGACCGAGGAGCGCCCGTATCTGCTGGTACATGCTGGAATTGAGATGAAGGCGGCGCGCGCGTTTTTACTTGAGCATGGCGTCGATTGTGCCGATGGCGTCGGAGCGGTGGGTGCCGATCGCGAGCTGCTGCAGCAGATGCTCGCGGTGCAGTCGTCCGATGACCTGCTGTGGATTCGTCACGGCTATTGGGATGCGCCGACGGGACTGCTTTCTGCCGAGGGCGAGGGCCCGGTCGTGGTGAGCGGCCACACGCCCACGGTGTCGCTTGGGCGCTATTGCGAGGTTGGCGGCCTGGCGGGGCTTGATGAGGAGTCGGGCCGCGGGCAGATTGTGCGCCTGGGTGGCGAGGATACCGCCGGCGTGCCCGATCGTATCGATATCGACTGCGCCGCCGCCACCGGCTCCGAGTTCGGCCGCGTCGGTATCCTGCGCCTTGATGACGGCGCCGAGTTCTATGCGAACATCAACCCAGGCGAATAATCGGTGCAAAGGGTAGCTAATTTGGGACGGAGCTTTTTTGACTACTTTCGGAGAATAGCGCCTTTTTGCTCGGTAAGCGCGAGAAATGAGGAGCGTCTGCGTCCTCGGCAGTGCGAAAATGCTCAAAAAACCGTCGCAACGGAGTCAAACGACGTTGCGACGGTTCTTTTTTGGCTGCCCGCTGGCTAAGTGAGTAGACTTTTTTGGAAATGCCGAGCAGCCGGCAAATTTGCCTCAACAAAACCGCAGGTCACTGACTTGTGTTTTGCCGGTGTGGTCAGGGATTCGGCAAAAGTCTACTCACTTAGTTTTGCGTGTCGCAAATCGTCCGCAACGAGACCCCCCATTGCGCCAATTAGGCGCCGTACGGGTTGCGGTCGCGTTCGATGCGTTGGCGGATGTGGGCGTATTCGATAATCAGCAGCACCAGGAGTAGGGCCATGATGGCTAGGTAGCTCACCACGGCGCCCATCAGACCCAGCAGCTTAATCAGGATCACCGGCAGCACCACGCTTACGGCGAAGCAGATCAGGTAGATCTTGGTGACATCGCCGGCGTGGCGCAACACCGTGATGATGGCGTAGATAAAGTCGATTGCCGCGGTGACGCCGCCGGCGACAACCATTAGCAGTGCCAGCGTGCGGTAGCGCTCAAAGTTGAGGCCGTACATAAAGCTCATGATGGGGATGCCGGGGTCTGCCATAAATGCGGCGCACGCTCCGGTAATGACCACGATCAGTGCCATAACGGCAACAATAATCAAGTCAAAGCGGCGACGCTTGCGCGGATTCGCCCAAATGCTCGACAGACGTAGGAGCTGCGGTTTATAGATAAATCCAATGCTCAACAAAATAGCCTGCGCTGGAAAGAACAGTGCATTAAAGTACAGCTGGTATTTG
>CAJMPZ010000062.1 GCA_905215445.1 uncultured bacterium
CACGCAAAGGAAAGCACTTAATGTGCTTTCCGTCTTGCGCAGGACTGTAGAGCAGGAAACTTCATATGCGGCCCTCCCGGGCGCAAACAAAAGGGCGACCCCTTAGGAGTCGCCCTTGCATGAGCTGCTTATGTACGGCTGTTACTCGGCGTCGTGGTGACGGCGGGGCTTGCGGCCTCCGTTGTCACCGGGACGGCGCGGACGGTCGCTGCGCTCGGAACGCTCGCGACGCGGACGCTCACGGCGCTGGAAGTGCTCGCCGTCGCCCTCGGAGGCACCCTCGGCGCGAGCCGGGGCCTCAGGCTTGTCAAGACGATCGAGCGAGATCTTGCCACGGTCGTCGACCTCGATGACGACGACCTTGACCTCGTCGCCCACGTTGAGGACGTCCTCGACCTTCTCCACGCGGCCCTTGGCGACGCGGGAGATGTGCAGCAGGCCGTCCTTACCGGGCAGCAGGTTGACGAAGGCGCCGAAGGGCTGGATGGAGACCACGCGACCGGTGTACTCCTCGCCCGGCTCGGGAACCTTGATGATGAGCTTGATGCGCTCGACGGCCTGGTCCACGGACTCGCCGGTGCCGCCGACAAAGACGGTGCCGTCCTCCTGGATGTCGACCGAAGCGCCGGTCTCGTCCTGAATACCGCGGATGACCTTACCGCCGGAACCGATGACGTCGCGGATCTTGTCGGTCGGGACCTGGATGGAGACGATGCGCGGAGCGGTGCTGCGTGTGGTGTGGCGCGGCTCGGGGATCACATCGAGCATCTTCTGCAGGATGAAGGCGCGACCCTCCTTGGCCTGCTGCAGGGCGCGGGCCAGGATGTCGAAGGTGAGGCCGGTGGCCTTGTTGTCCATCTGCAGGGCGGTGATGCCCTCGGTGGTGCCGGTGACCTTAAAGTCCATGTCGCCCAGGAAGTCCTCGAGACCCTGGATGTCGGACAGGACCACGGTCTTACCCTCCTCCTGGATCAGGCCCATGGCGATACCGGAGACCGGGCGCTTAATGGGCACGCCGCCGTCCATAAGGGCGAGCGTGGAGCCGCAGGTCGAAGCCATCGAAGAGGAGCCGTTGGACTCCATGACCTCGGAGACGACGCGGATGGCGTAGGGGAACTCGTTCTCGTCGGGAAGCACCGGAAGCAGAGCGCGCTCTGCCAGATTGCCGTGACCGATCTCGCGACGCTTGGGGCTGCCCATGCGGCCGGTCTCGCCGGTGCAGAACGGCGGGAAGTTGTAGTGGTGCATGTAGCGCTTACCCTCGGTGGGCTCGATGGTATCCAGACGCTGGCCCTCGTTGAGCATGCCGAGCGACAGGACGGAGAGCACCTGGGTCTGGCCGCGCTGGAACAGACCGGAGCCGTGAACGAGCGGCAGGTAGTTGTCCTTCACCATGATGGGACGGATCTCGTCGGCGGCACGGCCGTCGACGCGCTCGCCGGTCTCGACGACCATAGTGCGCATGGCCTTCTTCTCGAGCTTCTTGAGCGCCACGGGGATCTCGCGCTCCCAAGCAGCCTGCTCCTCCTCGGTGAACTCGGCGCGGATGGACTCCTTCAGAGCCTCGACCTTGCCGATACGGGAGAGCTTGTCGGCGTCGCGCAAGGCGGCTGCCATCTCGTCGTAGTGGGCGAAGATGCGCTCCTGGACCTCCTCGACGGGCTGGTCGAGCGGGTACTCCTTCTTGACGATGGGGCCGTTGACCTGCTCCCACTCGGCGACGAACTCATCCTGAGCCTGGCAGAAAGCAGCGAGGGCCTCCTGGCCAAACTTCATAGCGGCGAGCATGTCGTCCTCGGAGATCTCCTCGGCGCCGGCCTCGACCATCGAGATGAAGTCGGCAGAGCCGCCCAGCTCCAGGTCCAGGTCGGAGTTCTCGCGCTCCTCATAAGTGGGGTTGACGATAAACTCGCCGGTCTCCACGTTGCGGCCGATGCGTACACAGGCAAGCGGACCCTCGAAGGGCACGCCGCCGAGCGTCATGGCCAGGGAAGCACCCATGACGTTGATGACGTCAAAGGGGTTGACCTGGTCGGCGACAAGCGAGGTAGCGACGATGTGCACCTCGTTGCGGAAGCCGTCCGGGAAGCTCGGGCGAATCGGACGGTCGATCATGCGCGCGGTGAGCGTGGCCTTCTCGCTGGGACGGCCCTCACGCTTGAGGTAGCCACCCGGGATGCGGCCGGCAGCGTACATCTTCTCGTTGAAGTCGACGGTCAGCGGGAAGAAGTCATAGTTCTTGCGCTCCTTGGAGACGACCACGGTATCGAGCATCGTGGTGTCGCCCTGCTTGACCAGGCAGGCGCCGGTGGCCTGCTTGGCAAGCTCGCCCGACTCAAAGGTGTAGGTCTTGCCGTACAGCTCAAAGGTCTTGGATACGAGTGTCATTGTTCTCCTTTACCCCACAGGCCCCTTGCCTGCGGGCTTCTCATGTGACGCGGACCCCCTGCCCCCGCCACGCTTCAGAGCGTGATTGTTCGCGCCCTTACACAAAAAGAGCGCCCCGCTGCGCAGGACGCTCTTAGCATGTACAAATCCTACTGGATGTTGTCGCGGATGCCCAGAGCCTTGATGAGCTCACGGTACTCGACGATGTCGTTCTTCTTGATGTAGGAGAGAAGACGACGACGACGACCGACGAGCATGAGCAGACCACGACGGGTGTGGAAGTCCTTCTGATGGGACTTCATATGCTCGGTCAGCTCCTTGATGCGCTCGGACAGGATGGCGACCTGAACCTTGGGGTTGCCGGTGTCGACCGGGGTGTTACCGAACTGGGCAGTCAGCTCCGCCTTGCGCTCTTTGGAAACAGTCATTGTTTCACCTTTCTTTTTGCGTCGCCATCGGGCGACTCGATTCGCCTCGGACTGGGAAGCCGCCGGTGGAGCGAGCAACCAAGGTCGAGGTACCAACAGGTCGGTATGTTACCACAAGCAGCCCGCGCCTGCGCATCATCACCGACCCAACATGAATTCCATCGCACGGAGGCGCTGATCGGTGTGCGTCGCAGCCCAAACATGCGAAAGCCCCAGCAAAAAGGCTGCGGTATGCGGGTCGATTCGCTCGGCCAAAAGCGCATCGAAGGTCATGGACATGAGGGCGCGCAGCCATGCGGCCTCACCGGTCGACACCAGTTCGGCACCTGGAACGCTCGACGCGCACGACCCGCACATGAGGCCGCCCGCCTGGGGCGAAAAATACGACAGCATGGGGTCTCCGCACAGCACGCAGGCCGAAAAATCGGGTCGATAGCCAACGTGCGACAGCAGCTTAAAGACATATGCCGCCACAAGTAGATCCATATGCGCCGTGTCGAGCCCGCTGCCCACCAGGGCAAGCGCTCGCTGCGTTATAGCAAAGGTAAACGGGTCCTCGGCGTCCTCGAACGAGCACACGCGCGCGACCTCGGCGATCGCGCTTGCGGCGCAGGTCGTCTCGTAATCGGGCGCAACGCCGAGCGGCGCCTCCATAAGCTCGGCCTGGGAAACCACGTCGAGTGACCGTCCATGTGCGAGCAGCATATCTACCGTACAGAACAGCTCGCAGCGCGCAGCCAGGCGTCCGCCGGGTTTGCGGGCGCCCTTTGCCACGGCACGAACCTGCCGCCCCCGCTCGTCAAGCATCGTCAAGATCAGGTCGGTCTCTTTGAGCTTGGTCTTGTCGAGCACGAGCACCTTCGTGCGATATGTCCGGGAGCCTGCCATGCGCGCTGCGCGTCCTTAGTCCTCGGCGTTGTAGCCAAAACGGCGAATCTGAGCCTCGTCGTCGCGCCAACCGGCCTTGACCTTCACGTCCAACTCCAAAAAGACCTGCGTGCCAAAGATGCGCTCAAGATCGCGACGGGCGTCGATACCGATATGCTTGATCATCTCGCCGCCCTTGCCGATGATGATGCCCTTTTGGCCCTCACGCTCGACATAAATGGTGGCGTGCACACGCAGCACCTTCTTGGTCTGCTCGAGCGCATCGCAAATAACGCCAACGGAGTGCGGAATCTCATCACGGGTGCGGCGCAAGACCTTTTCGCGCACAAACTCGGCAACGAGCGTCTCGTCGGAAGCGTCGGTACCCATGTCCTCGGGGAACCAACGCGGACCCTCGGGCAAAAAGTGCGCAACGGTCTCGATGAAGGCATCGACGTTAAAGTTCTTGACCGACGACGTCACGATCTCGTCGTCATATTCCATAAGCTCGTGGGCGGCCTTAAGCTGCTCCATGACCTGTGCGGGGTCGGCTTCATCGGCCTTGGTGAGCACCAGGACCTTCTTGGAACGGGCATTCTTGACACGCTCGGCAACCCAGGCGTCTCCCCTGCCGATCGGTTTGGTGGCATCAATCAAAAACGCGACAACATCGACATCGTTCAGCTCGAACAGCGCGCTCTTGTTCAGCTCGGACCCTAGACCGTCCTTGGGCTTGTGGATACCCGGGGTATCGACAAAGACCAGCTGGTAGCCGGGTCGGTTGACGACGGCGCGCATGCGGCGGCGGGTCGTCTGGGCCACCGGCGAGGTGATGGCGACCTTTTTGCCATAGCAGGCGTTGAGCAGCGTTGACTTACCGGCGTTGGGGCGGCCGACCAAGGCCACGAAGCCACTGCGGAAACCGGGCTCAACGTCGCCAAAGCCCGCGAGGCTGTCGTCCTCATCGCACAGGGCGTCGAGCTCCTCGTCGCTCATGCCCTCAAACGGGTCGAACTCCTCGACTTCCTCATAGGCCTCGGTCGCCTTAGCATCCGGGGACTCGTCGTCCAAAATCTCATCGGTAGACTGCATATTGTCGGACATGGGAATCCCTTTCTAAATAAAGCCGAGCGCGTGGGCAAATACCAGCAAGCCCACAATCGCGGCGGTGATGGAAAGAACGTATACGGAGGCGGCGGCGATGTCCTTCGCACGCTTGGCCAGCGGATGGAGCTCCTGGGTCGCCAGGTCGACGATGGCCTCCATGGCGGTATTGCAAAGCTCGCCGTGGATCACCAGGCCGCAACAGATGATAATCGTGGCCCACTCGGCAATGTCGAGCCCCACGATGCAGCCTGCAATGACGGTGCACACGCCCGCCACGAGCATGACCTTAATGTTGCGCTCGGTCTTGACGGCGGTGACGAAGCCCTCCATAGCGTAAGAAAACGACTTTAAAAAGGACGGATGGTCCTTGTTCGATCCGGGAATCATAAACGGCTCCTAGTCGTGGGCATGATTGGTGATGGGGCCGACGTGAACGAGTTTGGGATCCTCGCCGCGCTCGAGCGCCAGATCGCGCAGGACAGCGTCCTCGCGGGCCTCCATAACCTCGGCCTCGTCGTCCTCGATGTGGTCATAGCCCAGCAGGTGCAGCATGCCGTGAACGAGCATCAGACGGCACTCGTCAGCGGGGCTATTGCCAAAACCGGGGGCCTGACGGGCAATAACCTGCGGGGCCAAGATGATATCGCCGAGCTCGAGCGTCTCATCGGCGGGAATGTCATCGTCAAAGGCCGAATCGCACTCAAACGAGAGCACATCGGTGGTGCGGTCGATACCGCGCCACTCGTGGTTGAGCTCGTGCATCTCGTCCTCGTCGACATACGAAAGGGAAATCTCGACTTCACGCTCAACGCCCTCGGCGGCAAGCACGACCTCGCAGATGTGCTCCACCTCCTGAGCATCGAGCAGCGTATCGAGCTCGGCATCGTTGCTGATCAATACACTCAACGGGACTCCTTTCAGTCGCGTGAGCGTTGCTCACGCACGTCATCATAAGCATCGTATGCCTCGACGATACGACCCACCAAGGCATGGCGCACCACGTCGGCACGCTCGAGGTGAGAAAATGCGACATCGTCGACACGCCCCAAAATCTGCTCAACGTCGGCAAGACCGCCACGACGACCCACCAGGTCGCGCTGGCTCAGGTCGCCGGTAATCACGAACTTGGAGTTGAATCCAAGTCGTGTCAGGAACATCTTCATCTGCTCGGGCGTGGTATTTTGCGCTTCGTCGAGCACCACGAAGGCATCGCTCAGCGTACGACCGCGCATATAGGCAAGCGGGGCGATCTCGATCACGCCGCGCTCCATAAGCTCATCGGTGCGCTCGCGATCCATCATGTCAAAAAGGGCGTCGTAGAGCGGACGCATGTACGGATCGATCTTTTCCTCGAGGGTGCCGGGCAAAAAGCCCAGGTTCTCCCCTGCTTCGACAACCGGACGCGTCAAGATCAAACGGCCCACCTCGTGGCGCTTGAGCGCGGCAACGGCGAGCGCCATGGCCAGATAAGTCTTACCGGTACCGGCTGGACCCAGGCCAAACGTGATGGTATGCGAGCGGATGGCATCCACATAGCGCTTTTGCCCGAGCGTCTTGGGGCGGATAACGCGACCGCGATACGAAAGCAGCACGTCATCGCGAAGCGACGTAGCCTCGTGCTCACCGTCGCGCAAGACGGCCAGGCAGCGAGAGACATCGTCGGCAGACAGGGTACGACCGGCCGCCGCCTCGCGAAAAGCGTGTTCGAAAAAACGCGCCACGAGTTCGACCTCGTCCGGGTCACCGCTCACGGCGATGCTATCGCCACGGGCGACCACGTGAGCGCGAACCAAACTCTCGAGCGCACGAAGGACGCCGTCGCCGGCGCCCAAAACACGCGAGGGATCAACTCCCTCGGGAACGGTAAGTCTAATCTTCGAGGCTTCCATGGACCTCCCTGCGCGCATGGACCAAGCCGGAATCATCGACTCCGATGATAGCAACATCGAGCAGGCACGGGGCTGTAAGTCCACAGGTATCGTCAAGACGGGCATGATGGAACGAACCGAGCGTCAGGTTGTCACCATACTCGAGCACGGCACGCTCGACAGTGCCCACGCGACGACGAGCATCGGCAATAGCGAGCTCCTGCGCCGTGTCTCGCATACGACGGCTGCGCTCGGCCATAACCTCGGGCGGCACCTGGTCGGGCATGTCGGCAGCAAGGGTACCGGGACGCTTGCTGTAGCGGAACACGTGCATACGCGAGAAACCCACACGGCGGCACAGCGCCAGCGACTCCTCGAACTCCTCGTCCGTCTCACCAGGAAAACCGACGATGACATCGCACGAAAGAGACGCCTGGGGCAAGTTGGCGCGAATCATACGCACCGTGTCCTCAAAGGCCTCCGCGCTATAGGGACGACCCATGCGATGCAGGGTCGCCGTACAGCCGGACTGCACGGGCAGGTGCAAAAACGGGGCGATACGCTGCGGATAGCGCGCCATAACCTTAAGCAGGCGCTCAGAGATATCCATGGGCTCGACCGAGGAAATGCGCACATGCGCAATAGTCGTGCGCTCCATGATGGCCTCGAGCAGCTCATCGATTTCGACATGCTCGTCGGTCGCGCTCTTGCCATCGTAGGCACCCAGGTTCACACCGGTCAGCACCACCTCGGGCACGCCGGCCTCCTGGGCCTCGCGAACTTGTTCAAGCACGGACTCGACGGGCACGGAGCGCTCGGGGCCGCGCGCCTTCCACACAATGCAATAGGTGCAGCGATGGTTGCAGCCGTCCTGGATCTTCACGCCCAGGCGAGAGCGACCGAGCGCATCGACCACCTCGCCATCGCTGCAGGCGGGAACGCTATCGGACTCAACGCCCAGCACCTCGCAGACACGTTCGGCGACATCAATCTTGGACGGCTCGGCGATCACGCGATCCGAGAGCTCCAACAGCTCCTCGGGATGCAAATTGACCACGCAACCGGTCACGAGCACATAAGGCTCGTTTGGATGGGCCAGCGCATGACGGACGGCCTTGCGGGTCTTAGCCTCGGCCTCGCCCGTCACGGCACAGGTATTGATTACGATCAGATCGGCATCCTGGGGCTCTACCATAGCAAAGCCCAGGCGCATAAGATCGGCAGTGATACGGTCAGACTCAACCCGGTTGACACGGCAACCGAGGTTGACGACGGAAATATGGGGTGCGAGCACACGGGCTCCTTAATCGAGGATGTCGTCGAGGGCACTCTTGATACGGTCGGTCACCGACTTCTTACCGGATGCGACGTCATCGCCCATCTCGTCGGCGAAGGCGCGAAGCAGCTCGCGCTGCTTGTTAGAGAGATTGGTGGGGACGACCACGCGCAGCTGCACGACCAGACGACCGCGCGAACCGCCACCGCCGATACGCGGCATGCCGTAATTATTGACGCTCACGGTGTCGCCGTACTGGGCGCCGGCGGGAACCGTCACCTTAACGACCTCGTCGGGCATAATGCCCTCGACCTCGATCTCGCAGCCAAGCGCAGCCTGCGCAATCGAGATATCGCTCACCAGGTACAGGTCGTCACTGTTGCGCTTAAAGCGCTCATGGTCGGCAACGCGCACGTTGACAATCAGGTCGCCCGAAGGCTCGCCGCGAAGGCCGGCCTCGCCAAAGCCGCTCACACGCAGCTGGCGACCGGTCGAAACGCCGGCGGGAATATCGATGTCG
Organism: uncultured bacterium; assembly: GCA_905215445.1. Lineage (GTDB taxonomy): Bacteria > Actinomycetota > Coriobacteriia > Coriobacteriales > Coriobacteriaceae > Collinsella. The sequence goes on from CAJMPZ010000062.1 coordinate 8,455, forward strand.
ATCTTTTCGTGCGAAGGCGTGCGGCCCTGACCGTCGCAGGTCTCGCAGGGATGGTCGATAACCGTGCCCTCGCCATGGCAGTCGGGGCAAGGCGAGGAAGACTGAACCTGGCCCAAAAACGATCGCTGAACCGTCGTGACGTAGCCCGTACCGTGGCAGCGACTGCACTGCTTTTCCTGTGCACCCTCGGCCCTACCGGTACCGTTGCAGTCCTCGCAGGGAGCAAGGCGATCATAGCTGATCGTCTTTTTGCAACCGAGCGCCGCCTCCTCGAGCGTCACCGAAAGGGAGATGGCCATGTCACGTCCGCGACGACGCTCACGACGGCTGCGGGCGCCACCACCGGCGCCACCGCCAAAGAACGACGAGAAGAGGTCGTCCATACCCATGCCGCCAAAGATATCGTTGATGTCGACATAACCAGAGCCACCGGGGCCGTCCGCGGTGCCGTAACGGTCGTAGTTAGCACGCTTCTGCTCATCGGAAAGAACGGAATAGGCCTCGTTGAGCTCCTTGAACTTGGCCTCGGCCTCGGGATCGTCCGAAACATCCGGATGTACGGTACGGGCCTTCTTTAGAAACGCACGCTTAATCGTCCGCGCGTCGGCATCCCTGTCGACGCCAAGCACCTCGTAGTAATCCCTATTTTCCGACACGACCGAATCCTTCCGACTTTCATTATTGTCACAGTGCGTCCTATACCCAAGCTGGGCCGACCGCAAACAAAGGGTTTGATGTTATTGCATTTGATACGGCGAAAGCATGGCCCGTTGCGAGCAGCTCGCGAACCAAACCGACACGAGCGCGAACATGAAGCCGTTGGCAAAACCGTTGGCAAACTGCATCGCACCGCGCTTCCACCACAGCAGGCTGCGATGAAGCACACCGTCCGAAAGCACCATGAACAGGCCCATGGTAAAGGGGATAAAGCACATCACGGCAAAGGCCGAGAACACGCCCGAGATGGCCGAGAGTACCAAAAACGGCGCCACGATGCCCATCAGGTAAAAGCCAGTACGGGCCTTGCCTTCCAAGCGCTCGGCCTCAACATGGGCGCGGCCGACCAAGTCGCCGCCCGCGGCACCGTTAGTGCCAGCATGGCCCATGCCGCTAATGCGGACCTCGTCGCCATCGTGCGTGCCGGCAGGAAACTCAATCGTCTGCTCGGAGGTTACGCGAGTACGACCGCTGCCACCGCAATCAGGGCAGGGATCGGCCACGACTTTACCGGAACCGCCGCACTCGGGACAGACCGACTGGAACGTGCCCGCACCAAACAGGAAGGACAGGTCGACGTCGATGTGGCCGCGGCCACCGCAGCTCGGGCAGGTATGTGCATGCTCGGACGAAACGGAGCCCGAGCCGCCGCAGTGACCACAGGTATCGAAGCGCGTGTAGCGGACGGTCTTGCGGGCACCGCCCTTGGCCTCCTTGGCGTCGAGTTTGATATCGACGACCACGTTGGCGCCGTTCTCGGGATTGTAGGCAGCCTGGCCGCGACGCTGCTGGCCCCAGGCGCCACCAAAGGGAAAGCCGCCCTCAAAGGGATTGCCATAGCCCGTGCTGCCGGCGTAGCCGCCACCATAGGGCGAAGCCGTAGGAGCACCGGCAAAGGGATTGCCAGAACGCATGGCGTCGTAGCGCGCACGTTTTTGCTCATCCGAAAGCACGGCGTAGGCCTCGGAAACCTCTTTAAACTTTTCCTCGGCATCCGGCTCTTTATTGACGTCCGGATGGAGCTTACGGGCCTTTTGCTGGAAGGCCTTTTGAATATCACGCGAGGTGGCGTCCTTGGAGACACCCAGAATCTCGTAGTAATCTTTTTCGTTCATCGTCGCCATGCGCGGCAACCTCCTGCTCACAGCAGCGTATATATTCCGGTAATTCTACCCGAGCGGCCTAAGCTAGATCCCAAAACAGCTCGAACAGAACATTTCCATCGAGCCAGCCCAGATGGGTCGGCGCCAAACGAGCTCGAACATGACCCGCGACGACATCTGCCGAAGTGAAGGGTCCCTCATGACCCCAGAGCGTCTCGGGCACCCAAGTGGCAAGACCCAATTCGAGCGCGCGATCGCAGGCAGCTGCCAGCTCGCCCGTTGGGATGACGCAAGCTGCACGAGCCAACAGGTCGGACGCAACACCGCGCGTCATGCGACAGGCGAGCATCAAGTCTTCGGCGACAGCCTCGCGCTGCGACAGATATTCGGCCTCGAACGCCGTCGCGTCATCGTCACGTTGCACCAGACGCACGCGGTACGCATCGCCTCGAGAAGACACGCCGGGGAACAAACCTGCAAGACGGTCGAAATCCTCGTCGTCGAGCATGCCCGCGGCAGAACGACCCAGGCCCAGGTAGCCCCGACCAGTCCAGTAGGCGATATTATGGGCACATTCATGCCCATCGAGCGCGTAGCTCGCCACCTCATACGGGTGATAGCCGGCGGCACCCAGGAGCTCGCGTGCCACATCCATGCAGGCGGCCTGAAAATCCTCATTAGGCTCGAGCGACTCGTCACGGCACGCCATGCGATAGAGTGGCGTCCCCTCCTCAAGCGTGAGCGGGTAGATCGACACATGATGAGGCGCCGCCGCCAGCACGCCATCGAGCGTGCTCCGCCAGCTTGCGGCCGTCTGCCCGGGAAGGCCGCACATCAGGTCGCACGACACATCGAGGCCAGCGTCCTTCACCGTCGCGATAGCCGCAAGTGCCCGATTGGCATCGTGAATGCGGCCAATAGCAGCCAGCTCGGTATTGTCGAGGGTTTGCACGCCCAGAGAGATGCGCGTGACACCCGCCTCGGCAAGCGCGGTGGCGAGCTCAGCGGTCAGGGACTCAGGATTGGCTTCGCAAGTAAATTCAACGGGTTTGCACCACATGGAGATACGACGGGCAAGTTCCACCAGGCGCTCCCCAGCAAGTGACGGCGTGCCGCCGCCAGTATAGACCGTGCGGACCTGCGCAAGCGCCCCGGCGTCGCCAAAGGAATCGAGGCGCGCATACAACTGCTCAAAATACGAATCGAGCGCGGCATCCAAATCACACGCAGCAAAGCTGCGCGAGTCAAAGTCGCAGTACCGGCACTTTTGGGCGCAAAACGGCACGTGCACGTACAGCGCGGTAACGGCCACCGTTAGGCCTCCAGCGGATGAGCAGGCACCGACTCGCCGGCGGCAAGCGCGGCCTCGCAGGCCACCACGTCGCGCTCGATATCATCGACCAGCGCCATAAACTCCTCGTACGTAGAGCAACGCACCACCTGAGCGCGCCAGGCGGCGGCATGGGGCATGCCCTTTAAGTACCAGCTTGCGTACGTGCGAGCACGCGACATGAGCGGCAGAAGCTCATGCGTCAACGTCAGGTGCTCGCGCAGAGCCTCCAGGCGCTCGACCGAGGAGCGAGAAGGAACCGGCGTGCCATCGAGTGCAAGGGCTCGGGCATCGCCGAACACCCACGGATTGCCGTAGATGCCGCGCGCGATAAACACCGCGCTGGCACCCGAGCCGTGCAGATGCTCAGCGGCCTCCTCGGCCGAGAACACATCGCCCGAACCAATCACGGGAATCTCGACAGCGTCGGCAACCTCATCGACGACCGACCAATCGGCCTGGCCCGTGTAGAGCTGCGTGGCGCAACGACCATGCACGGCGACTGCGGCAGCCCCTGCACTCTCAAGCA
>CAJMPZ010000063.1 GCA_905215445.1 uncultured bacterium
ACGGCCAGCGGCAGGAGATTGAGCGCGGCGTTATGCCCTAGTGCCGAATCGGACAATAACGGGAATGCCGGGGCCGCGACAAGCAGCGCGGAGGTAAGGGGGCCCGCGAGGACGCGCCTCGTTGCGGTCGATAGGACGGCGGAGCAAACGGATATCAAGGTTCCGCCCGCAAGCAGCGCGAGAAGCAGGGCTGTGAAGACGTTTCCCGCGGTCGTGGTGGTAAGCGCGCCGTCATGGAAGAAGGCGATCGGGTACCCAATTTGCCCGAAGCCGTTTAGGACCAAGGCGTAAATGCCCCCGGGTGCGAGGCCGGCGAGGAGCATCGCGGTCCCCGCGGCGATTATCGAAAACACGATCTGGATAAGGCGCCGGAATTTGGGCACGGGCGCCTTTGCCGCCAGGGTCCCGGGCCTTGTGGCGCCGAGCACGAGTATCGACGAGAGAAGGAAGGGGATGAAGGGAAGGAAAGACGGCGCCGTGGCAATGGCGTAAGGCAGGAAGGAAAGGAATGGCAGGTCGTTTGCGGAGGCCGGGATATCCGTGATGCCGGAGCTGCTCAGGGCACGGCAATACGCGAGGTCTGCGTCATTGGTCTCTCGGTCTCCCACGATGGACCCGGATTGGAAGCCTTCGCCCATGAGCGCGTAGTAGCTCTCGGCAGAATCGAGAAAGGCGGCGTCGGTTTGAGCGGCAAGGGCGGCGTTCGCGTATCTTGCAAGCTCCGCGTCAGCTTGCTGCTCTGGCGATAGGTCTGTGCCGTTGGCCTGGGGTGCGCGCGTATTGAATGCGTCGACAAAGCCCTGCATGCCCTGCTTCATAAAGAAGGGCCCGTAGATGGGTGAATTGAACGCAATGGGGACGGAAAAGGCTGCAGCGAGAACGAGCGTACAAATCCATGCGGCCCTGTCTCTTAGGATCAGTTTGAGAAGAAGTCGACAGTACATTTGGAAGCACCTACGTTCCTCAAAGAATCGTTAGATTAAAAGTAACAGACCGGATGAAGATACGTGCGACGGGGGCGAGGCGAATGGCTGAGCGGTATCGATACGCGGGTTCAACGGTATCACATTGGCCACATAGATTTTTAACTTGCATTTCTACCCGCCCTTTTCGTAGAGTCGCCGATACGTGCTTAGCGCACCCTCGGCGCGTCCGGCAGGCTTTGCGAAATGGGATCCAGGAGACTTCGGCGCAGCATCATCTTGCGGAATGCTTCTAATGAGCCTCCCATCCTTCAAAAACAGAATCTCATCGCACAGCCTATCGACCGAATCCAAGATGTGGGATGACATGATGATGCACGTACCAGAATCGGCCAGCTTCCTGAGAATCTCGGAATGCAAGTCCACCCTGCTGGGGTCGAGCGCGTTCATGGGCTCATCTAATAGAAGGTACCGCGCGCCCGTCGCATACGCAATCGCCAGGGTAAGCTGCTGCTTCATGCCCTGGCTCAGAGTGCGGATCCTCATCTTCGCGAACTCGCCTATCTGCGTTTGTTCCACTATCTCTTCGATATCGCGAGCATGCGGCCACATATCGCAAACCATCTTGAGGTGATCTTCCGCACGCAATCCGGGATACAGCAGCGTCCCCTCACCAGGTGCATAGAAGATCATAGAACGGACCTCTCTCGCACCCGTACCCTGCACCTCATCCAGAACGATGCTCCCGTCCACGCGAGGACCCGGCAAACCTGCCATCGCACGCAGCAACGTCGTCTTTCCATGCCCGTTCGGAGCGACGAGACCGTAGACCGTACCCGGGGCAAACTCAGCGTTCACCGAATCTACGAGCACCTTCTTTCCATAAGAGATCGTCAGCGTTTGAAGGTCAATCATCGAGATCATCCCCTTTCGATCTTTGGAACACTCAGGCGCACCATCAACGGAGATACGGCGCCCAAGACCACCAGCAGAGCGCCCGATGCGCCGACGACCTCTCCAAAAGGCATCGCGTTCGTCCCTCGCCCAAGGAACCCAATCGTCCCCACCTGGGAAGCGGGATCAAACGAGGCGAATGGAGCCAGCAGCGCGACGCCCATGCCCACGCTTTCAACATGAGCGCTCAACGAACCCAACACCAAGAGAACCGCGCAAACCATTCCGGTGACAACGGGGTTGCGGCTAATCGCTGCTGTCAACGCAGCGACGACGGAAATCACGCCGTATGCCATGACCAGCAACGGAATACTGCACAACACCGCCTCCCCCACCATGGACGTTGTCGAAGCTCCCGCCCGAATGAGAGCGACGGGATACTCCGATCCACCCGCACCGTTCTTAATCACGGACACAACGACAGCGGGAACCATCGACACCAAAAGCAGCACCAAGCCAAGCAGGAGAGCCAGCGCAACAGCCGTCAGAAAACGCACATGCGCTGTTGCGGGGATCTGGAGAACCAGAAGGGAACGACACCGCAGGTGGGTGCACGCGAGCGATGTGACAACCACGGGCAACAGCAAAAATAAGGAGGGAAGCGCTGCCTGGAGATACGAAAGGAGGATTAATGGGGGCATCTTCGTACTTAACTCGTAAACCTTGGGGTCCGGCAAGCTCGCGATCGACTCAAGCAGAAGGGCGCGCGCCTCCGCACGAGAAGGAGTCTCCGGCTCGATTCCGATCGATTGCAGGAGAGTCGCATCTGCCGCGCCCAGCTCACCTCGAGCGCGCTCGTACGTCGCAAGGCTTCGAAACCCCTCCGCAGGCATAGGCGCGTACACGAAACCCGAAAGAGCATCCCGCATGTCTTCCAGGGCCGCTTTGCCCTCGACGTCCATATTCGCAGCGTTCTGCTCTAAATACCGATCTATTGAACGGAGCTCCCCATCCCTATACCGAACAGCGGAAACGTTATCAGCGTCAGGAAACATCTCGACCAGAGCCGGGGCCAGCATCGTCGTCGACATTGCAATCGCGCATACGGCGAGGGTAGGAGAACGCAGGAGCAGTTTCCCCATCGTTCTTACGTATGCAACGGCGGAGGCACAAGCGCTCGAACGAGTTGCCGTTCTCGATGCAGTGAAGGAACCTCTCTCAAGACAAATCGGGGATATCGGGCACGCGCAGCCGCTCTTTCCAGCAACGCAAAGCAGGCTAATTGCCAGCACCTCGATCCCGATTGCGCATACGAGGGCAATCGCGTCACGCTCGAAGCAAAGTCCAGGCAGATTCACTATCTGCGTTGTCGGGTACGGGCTATAGGCGCCGACGGTCAACTCAGTGTTCGTATACGTAAGGGGATTCAACAGGGCGAACTCACGTAAAGCGATGGATCTTCCGTAATACCCGGGAACCATCGTCACCCCCATCAGGGCACATACGAACACGATTCCAAGCGTAGGGTTATTGGCAATCTTCACGGCAAGGTGAACGACAAGCGAGATGAACGCTGCCACCAAGAATTGCAAGATGGCCGTCTGCGCGAACACCAGCCAAGCCGGTTTGATAACCGGAGTCGCATATTGAATGTAGCCTATCGGATAGAACGGCGAGCCCGGGCCATTCTTCACAAGCGCGGCGATTATCCCTGGAAGATTGATGGCGAGGACGGCAAACATTGCAAAAACACTCGCCCATACGCTCGATGCAACAAGTCTACCCAGCTCGCCCATCGGTGCCTGGATGATGAGCTTTTCACGTTTGTTAAGACGCGCGGCAAGGAACGAGACGGCAACGGCCGTTGCGACCCATAGCAAGTACTCCTTCGATCCGTCATAATAGGTGTACTCTCCATCCGATATCTGCAGAAACGGAAGTAGGGGAGAGAGCGGTGCCAAGATAAGACGTCCCGCGGCAAGAGGGTACAGAAGCGCGGGCATGCTTGATGAAGAGGTATAGACACCGTCCTCCCCCGCATTCACAAGCGCATCCGCATAGGATGCTGACAATTCCTGCTCAACACGGGTTATTCCCGACTCGAGGTATTCGACCCGTCCGTCGATGCCAGCCGCGCTCCTGAAGACGGGCAGAGCACAAAGAACCATCAACGCAACAACGACAACACAGAGCGACCTGGAGGAGAGAAGCGACCTAAAGATCGCCTTCGAGATTTTGAGCATATTCATCGCCAACCTTAACCTCATCCAGTCGGAACAGAGGGGCCGAACAAAATGCTCGGCCCTTATTACTTGCCGGCAAAGTCAATTTAACATAAACTGTTAAAAAGTAACCTGAGTTTTTTAAATTCTTCGGAGGTTATTATGAGTTCCGACAATCGCACTCCCCGGCTTCATTCCTTCCGCATCGCATGTGCGATAGCCTCTGCGACCCTTTGCGCCACCGCCATCGCACAAGTGGCGTTCTCCTTAAAGCCAGCAATCGAAGTGCTCGACAACCCTGTAATTGCAGACTCCCCCGCGTATCCAGCCCTTGCGATCTCGACATTGGTCCCTGCCGTCATCGGTATCGCTACGACCATCCTCAGCGCCGTTCTCGTGTGGACGATCAAGAGCGGAGACCCCTTCAAGAAAGGGTCTGCGACATGCTTGAAGGTGCTCGGCATTCTCTTCGTTGTTCAAGCTGCCACCAGCCTCTACGCCGGCTCACTCAAAACCTCCGTTTCGATGTTTGGCGGCGAGGGGGCCGTCGGCGCCCAAGAGATCGCTTCATCATTCGATTGGACCTCTCTGGTTCTCGGCATCGTCCTGTTCATGCTTTCCCAGCTCTTCTTGTACGCCCGAGAGCTGTACCTCGACTCCGACGAGATTGCGTAAGGAAACGCCATGCCCGTAATTGTTCGCCTCGACAAGATCATGGCCGAGCGAAAGATTTCCTCGAACGAACTTGCCGAAAGGATTGGAACCACGCCCGTGAACCTGTCCCGTATTAAAAAAGGGCATATTCGCGGCATTCGCTTCAACACACTCGAGCAGCTATGCCTCGCCCTTCGTTGCCAACCCGGAGACCTTCTCGAAGTCATGAGCGAAGAGGATGCCCGAAAGGAGTTCGGACTCGATTGGTCCGCCGAGGATTAGAGGGCGGTCGTACTCGCCCTGCACACGGGGATGCGAATCGGCGAGGTCTGCGGCCTTCGGTGGTGCGATGTGGATTTCGAGACGGGCCTGATCTCGATCAGACACTCGGTGGCGTACGCGAAGGGAATGGGTTCGTTCATCAAGGACACCAAGACCCATGACGCCAGGGGTATCCCCATCGACCCGGTCGGCCTACTCCCCTTCCTGAAGGAGACCCACGAGATCGACTGCGGAAAGCTGCGCTTGCGCGGCCTTACCGGGGCGGTCGAGATCGGGGACTGCTACATCCTGTCGGAGCCGGGCGCGACCTTCGCGACGACAAGCTATATCCGCAGGGCGTTCAAGACGTTCTCGGAGACCAACGGCCTCATGGGCACCAACGACGAGCTGATCACGTTCCACGGCCTTCGCCACACGTTCGCAACGCAGTGGATCCGCCAAGGCGGCGATATCAAGGCGCTCCAATCGATCCTCGGCCACAAGGACGCCATGGCGACGCTCAACGTCTACGCCGACATCGAGCCCATCTCCAAAATCCATAACATGCTGCGCGCCACGCCGTGCCTTTGGCGCGGGCACCTCGGGCCGAGGGTCGATCCGGGTCCCATGTTCCAACAGAGTCCAACAGAGGATCCAGGAGTCCATCGAGACGCTCTAGGCGTTCGGCTACGGCATCACCGAGCCGGACGACCGAAATATCGCCATACGCGACGTGAAGACGAACAGTTGGCTCTAGCTCACCGAGTACGCGGCAGTGCTGGGCCCATCCCAACTGAGGTCACGGTGGTCCGATAGGGGCGCCGCCCGCGGCATGCGCCGCGGAGCGGTATCCCCTACCGAAGGGCGGGGATGCCCTCCGCTTCCAGTTCGGAATCAGCCGTCGGAGGCGTTCGGCTGACTGCGGGAACGGCCTGTCCGCTCAATGTGTTCGGCTGAGATCGGAAATCAACCCAACACGAGCCGGACACGCGCCAGACGGCTCTTCCCCGTACGGCCTTCCCCCTTACGCTCATGTTGCAGGCATGTAACGCCGCAGCGAGCGCACCTTTTTTGCGCCAGACAGGTACAATGATGAACACTGTACCGTAGCGGAGCGCCCCGCGCGCGCCGCAACCACGCGAAAGGGTTTCCCATGGCCGAGATCTCGTCCTCCCGTATCGTCATCACCGTCCTTGGCAAGAACCGCCCCGGCATCGTCGCCGGCGTCACCCGCGTTCTGGGCGAGGCCAACGTCGACATCCGCGACATTACGCAGTCCATTATCGAGGACATCTTCACCATGACCATGCTGGCCGACACCGCCGAGTCCAAGCTCGACTTTGCCGAGCTGCAGAAGGCCCTGGCCGAGGCCGGCGAGCTTTCGGGCGTCAATGTGTCTATCCAGCGCGAGGACGTCTTTAACTTTATGTACCGCCTGTAGCGAACAGGCCGTGCGGGAACAGGCCGGCGCATCTACACCCAAGCACGCCGCCCCCACACGGCCCCGAGAGGAGCGCGCATGGCTTACGACGCCAAGAAAATCTACTACCGCTTCGATGACCATCTGAGCCGCCTGGTCTTGGATTATGAGGCGAGCCGCCAGATTTCGCCCGAGAGCGAAAACCTCTACCACGGCATGCCGACTAATCCGTATGACGAGGGTCTGTTCGTCGAGCATAACGTCAAGCGCGGCCTGCGTAATGCCGACGGCTCGGGCGTGGTCGCGGGCCTTACCCGCATCTCGGACGTGCACGGCTACAACAAGGTCGACGGCAAAGTCGTGCCTGACCAGGGCAAGCTTACGCTGCGCGGCTATAGCATCGAGGATCTGGTCAACAATGCCCAGGCCGAGAATCGCTATGGCTACGAAGAAGTCGCCTATCTGCTTATCACGGGCTCGCTGCCCAACAAAGAGGAGCTCGACGGTTTTTGCGAGCGCTTGGGCGCCTTTAGGCATCTGAGCGACGAATACGTCAAAGAGTTCCCCATGACCACGGTGTCGTCGAGCATCATGAATGTGCTTCAGCGAGCCGTGCTGCTGCTCTACGCCTTCGACGCCGAGCCCGACGCCATTACACCCGAGCACGAAATCGACGTCGCCATCTCCATGCTCGCCCGTCTCCCCCGCATCGCTGCCTTCGCGCATATGGCCTCGGTCGCCAAGCGCCGCGGCTCCGAGGTTCATGTACCGCACCCCACACCCGGCCTCTCCACCGCCGAGACCATCCTGCAGGTGTTGCGCGGCGGCATGGAGTTCACCCGCGATGAGGCGATGCTGCTCGACGTGATGCTCATGCTGCATGCCGAGCACGGCGGCGGCAACAACTCCACGTTTGCCTGCCGCGTGCTGTCCTCCTCGGCCACCGATCCGTATTCCGCCTACGCCGCGGCTATCGGCTCGCTCAAGGGTCCGCGCCACGGCGGCGCCAACGCCAAGGTCGTGTCCATGCACGAGGACATCCGTGCGCATGTCTCCAATTGGGGGGACGAGGACGAGGTCGCAGCCTACCTGGGCAAGATTCTCGACAAGCAGGCCTTCGACGGCACGGGTCTCATCTACGGCATGGGCCACGCCGTATACACGCTGAGCGACCCGCGCGCCGAGGTGTGTCGCCGTTACGCGCGCACACTGGCCGCCAAGAAGGACCTGGGCGATGAGTTCGCACTCATCGAGCGCATCGAGCGCCTGGCACCGCAGGTGATGCGCGACCACGGCATGACCAAGCCTATCTGCGCCAACATCGACCTGTACACAGGCTTTATCTACAAGATGCTCGGCGTGCCCGAGACGCTCTTTACGCCGCTATTCGCCGTCGCCCGCATGGCCGGCTGGTCGGCACACCGCATGGAAGAGCTCTTCTGCGCGCACCGTATTATTCGCCCGGCCTATCGTCCGGTGATCGAGCCGCTAGCGTACAAGCCGCTCGCCGACCGCTAGGACGCGAACCGTTATAGAACTCGAGCGTGGCCAGGGCATCGCCGCCCTCGGCCACGCTTTTTATGCCAGCAGAAAGGGCTGTATCAAATGATTGTGTTTTCCGATATGGACGGAACGCTGCTGACGAGCGATAAGCAAATGAGCGATGCCACCTGGTCGATGCTCGACGAACTCGCTCGACGCGGAATTGAATTTGTGCCCTGCACGGGACGTCCGCTGTCGGGCATCTTTGAGCCCATCCTCGCCCATCCTGCCGTGCACTACGCGGTCTGCGCCAATGGTGCCAGCGTCTGGCAGCTCGAGAACGGTACGCCCACCGATACCTCACGTGCTACGCGCATTTTGAGCCGACCGCTCGACCGCGCCATCGCCCACCGCGTCCATAGCATTGCCGCCGGCCACGATGTGACCTTCGATATCTTCGCGGACGGGCAGTGCTTCCTCCCCCGCCCGCTCTACACGCGCCTGGACGAATTCTGTGGCGGCGATCCTCACATCGCGGCTTCGCTCAAGCGCACGCGAACGCCGATCGACATGGATATCGACAGCAAGATCGACGAGGTCGAGACGCTCGAACGCATCGCCATGTACTGGCACGACCCGGCCGATCGCGACGCCATCGCGGCGGAGCTCGACACGCTCGGAGGCATTGAGGTCACACGTTCGTACGCCATGAATATCGAGGTCATGGGCGAGGGCGCCACCAAGGGAACGGCCCTCACGTGGCTATGCGAGCACTTAGGCGAGCGTCTCGCCGACGCCTGGGCGTTCGGCGACAACATCAACGACATCCCCATGCTGCAGGCAGCAGGCCACGGCATGGCGATGATCAACGCCGAGCCCGAGGACCGCGAGGTGGCCGACGCCATCACCGGATACGACAACGACCACGACGGCGTCGCCCACACCATCATGGCCGCCCTCGCCTAGCAGCAGCAACCCGGCAGAAAAGGAACGTCCCTAACTGCTGGATTAAGCAAGGCTCTCCAGAACACGGCGGAGTTCTTGCTGGACGGCGTGGTCGCGGTTACAACCCACCACGCGATCGGCCACCGCCTTAAGCGCGGGGCGCGCGTTTTCCATCGCGCAGCCCGTGCCGACAAAGCGAATGATCTCGTAGTCGTTCATCGAGTCGCCAAACGCCATGACCTCGTCGCGACCAATGCCGTAATGCTCCGCGAGCTGCGCGATACCCGAGGCCTTCGACACACCGGGCTGCATGGCATCGATCCACGCGTTGCCCGAAGGCGCAAAAGTAAAGAGCTGACCAAGTTCGCGCTGTAGCACGTACGCACTGTCCATAACCGCACTGTCGTCGCAAAAGATACTCGCTTTGATGATATTTACGCTGGGATCGGGCAGCTCCCAAATACGCTCGGCATTGGGAAGGTCCTTATCGACCTCACGCACGAACTTGCACTCGTCATCGAGCAGGAAGGACTTGGTTCGGTCAAAGAGCGCAAGATGCAGATTGGGAAACGTCCTGACGGCTTGGGCGAGCCTTCGAATCGCCAGGTGGGAATACACCTCACGGTCTACCATCTTACCGTCGGCGTAGACTTGGGCGCCGTTAGCGGCGACAAAGTCCATCTTGTCGCGAACGGGCGCAAAGAACTCGCACAGGCGATCGTAGCGACGACCTGACGATGCGGCGAAATGCACGCCATGCTCGTGTAGCGCCAGAATCAGTTCGTAGGTCTCGGGAGGCACCTGGCCGTTTTCGTCAAGCAGTGTGCCGTCCATATCGGATGCAATCAGTTTAAACATAGAAAAGCTCCCTTCGGGCTTGTTGGAATCGAACGTGTATCCGATTCCAACGTACCCAAAGGGAGCTCAAATAAGACTCCGCGGGCGTAAACGTTACATAGACCTGGCAAATAGCTCACGCGTGCCAGAGAGCCCACGACCGCGGCGGCAGGCGACACGCCACCCCGATGACTAGTCGGCGTAGGTGAAGGTTGTAACGTCGAACATGCCCTCGGGGCGGATGCGGAGCGTCGGGATAACCGGCAGGGGCAGGAAGATGATGCCCATGATGGGGTCGAGCGGCGGCTCAATACCCATGGCGCGTGCCTTGACCATAAAGTCGTCGTGCTGCGCGGCAACGTCCTCGGCCGTGCCTTCGCTCATAAGGCCACCGAGCGCCAGCGGAATGCGCGCCACGACCTCGCCGTTACGCACCAGCACGTGGCCGCCCTGGCCCACGGCCTCAACGGCAGCCATCATATCGGCCGCGTTGTCGCCCACCACGCACACGTTGTGCGAGTCGTGGCCGATCGTCGAGGCGATGGCACCGCCCGTAATGGTAAAGCCACGCACCCAGCCGCGACCAATGTGCTTGCCAACAAGACCCAGGCCCGCAGGGCCATCACCGTCGGCCCCCTCGGCCTGCAGTGACAAGCCGCGGCCGTGGCGCTCGATCAGCATAATGCGGCGCAGGCCCTCGGCATTCTCGGGACGAGCCATGCCCGTGATGGCCTTGCCCGGCACCACGTCGATCACGGCCTCGCCCGGCTTAAAGGCATAGTCGAACACGTCAAGCGATAGCTTCGGCAGCTTAACGGAAGCACGCAGCTCATCGGCAAGGGCCGCAACCTCGGCCATCTCGGGTGCGATCTCGCCCACAAAGGTGCCGTCCTGCGCCACCAGAGCACCGGCGGCATATACGCGATGCGGAGCCGTGGCAAACGTCAGGTCGTTGAGTACCAGCAGGTCGGCACGCTTGCCCGGGGCGATGGCGCCACGCAGCTCGTGCGGGTCGCGGCAACCGTGGTCCAGGCCAAACGCCTCGGCCGTGGAGAGGGACGCCATAGAGATGGCAACCACGGGGTCGATACCGGCCTCGATAGCCACGCGACAGGCATTGTCGATCATGCCGGTCGCAAGCGCATCGGAAGGGGCGCGGTCGTCAGTCGCAAAGCAACAGCGGCGGGCGCGCGCGGGATTCTCCAGCAGCATCGGCGACAGGTTGGCCAGGTCATGGCTGCAGGTGCCCTCGCGCAGCATCACGTACATGCCACGAGACAGCTTGTCGAGCGCCTCCTCGGGAATCGTCGACTCATGGTCGGCGATAATGCCCGCCGCGGCATAGGCATTGAGGTCCTTGCCGGCAACGAGCGGCGCATGGCCGTCGACCTGCTTGGACGGCGTCTGGTTGGCAGCATCGATGCGAGCACAGGTCTCAGGATCGGCCATAAAGACACCCGGCAGGTTCATCATCTCGCCCAGGCCAAAAACGTCGCCCGGATGCTCGGCAAAAAACGCCTGCATGTCAGCGGCGGTAATCACAGCGCCCGCTTGCTCATCGGGCAGCGCGGGCACGCACGAAGGCATCATGTACTTGATGGAGATGGGTGTACGGCGGCCGTCCTCGATCATAAAGCGCAGACCGTCCAGGCCCGCCACGTTGGCAATCTCGTGGCTGTCGGCAATGGCGGTGGTGGTACCGCGCGTCGCCGCCATGCGCGCATACTCGGCGGGGCGGATGTTCGAGGACTCAATGTGCAGATGTCCGTCGATAAAACCGGGGGCGAGATAGCGACCCTGGCAGTCGATAACCTCGGCAGCCTCATAGGTACCGGCGGCATCGTCGCGCCCGTTGTAGAGCACGCCGACGATTACGCCGTCCTTGACGGCAACGCTACCGGGCGCCACGCGCTGACCGTACACGTCGACAATCTGCGCATTGGCAAACAGCGTGTCGACGGGCACGCGGCCCTCGGCAGCGTCGATCACAGACCTCATGACCTCAACGGACATACATACTCCTTTAACCGTAGAAAACAGCTGCGGAGCGGACAGGCCTTCACCGCAGCAAGACAATAGCCATTGTATGCCCAAACGATGGGTCGGGAATACACCCCCCTCCGCTTAACGGCACACGCCACCCCGCGCAATGAGAAGGAGTGTCCCCCTACGACTACTCATTTATGTCTGTCCCCAATGAGTACCCCGATGTTCTGGCAACGACAGACACTATGACCCAATCCGAGGGCACTAAAAAGATAGGAGCCCC
>CAJMPZ010000064.1 GCA_905215445.1 uncultured bacterium
AGGGGGAATACCATGAATACCGATATGTCTCGTCGTCAGTTTGTTGGTCTAGCCGGCTCGTTTGCCACGGTGCTTGGCCTTGGTCTTGTCGGTTGTGGCGGCGGTGCCGGTAAGGGCTCTGCTGCCGGCTCTGCTGCGGCCAAGGATACGAAGGGTGCCGCGGAGTCCAAGAAGCTCGTCGTGGGCTTTGACAAGTCCTATCCTCCGTATGGCTTTGTGGGCGACGATGGCGAGTACACCGGCTTTGACCTCGACCTTGCCAAGGCCGTTGCCGATAAGCAAGGCTGGGAGGTCAAATACGAGGCTATCGATTGGGATGCCAAGGACACGCTGCTCAACTCCGGCGCCATCAACTGCATCTGGAACGGCTTTACCATGGAGGGTCGCGAGGACGACTACACGTTCTCCGAGCCGTACATGCTCAACGAGCAGGTACTCGTGGTCAAGAAGGATGCGGGCATCAAGAGCTGGGATGATCTTGCCGGCAAGACGGTGATCACCCAGACCGATTCCGCCGCTCAGGACGTGCTCGAGGGCGATCAGAAGGATCTGGCGGCGACGTTTGCCACGCTCGACACCATCGGCGAGTACAACACGGCCTTTATGCAGCTCGAGAGTGGCGCGGTCGATGCCGTGGCATGCGACCTTTCGATTGCCCAGTATCAGCTTGCCGCAAAGCCCGATGCCTATACGCAGCTTGATAAGCCGCTGTCCAGCGAGCACTATGCCGTCGGCTTTAAGAAGGGCGACACCAAGTCGGCCGATGCCGTGACCGAGTCGCTCAAGGCGCTCTACGAGGACGGCGCGGTCAAGGACCTGTGCGGCAAGTATGCAGAATACGGTCTTTCCTTCGACAACTGGGTTCTGAAATAGCGGCTTTCCCAGGCACCCGATTTTGCCGTTCAAACCGTCGCTTGCGTACATTTAGTACGCGGCGCTCCTCTTTCACGGCAAACTCGGGCACCTGGAAAACCCGCTTTAGCATTGGGTTCGCTGTTCCGTTGCTGTGAAAGAGAGCTTAGGTTGTCTATTCAGGTCATGATGCAGATGCTTGGCCAGGGATTCTTGGTCAGCTTGCAGTTGTTTGTGCTGACGCTGCTGGGGTCGATTCCGCTGGGAATCCCCGTGGCGTTTATGCGCATGAGCAAAATTGCGCCGCTTCGCTGGATTGCGCGCATCTACATTTCGGTCATGCGCGGTACGCCGCTCATGCTGCAGATGTTTGCCATCTACTTCGCCCCGTACTACGTGTTCGGCATTTCGCTCACGCCCGATTCCAAATGGACGGCGTGCGTTGTGGCGTTCATCATCAACTACGCCGGCTACTTTGCCGAGATCTATCGCTCGGGCTTGCAGTCCATTCCGCGCGGACAATACGAGGCAGCCGAGGTGCTGGGCTATTCGCGTCTGCAGACATTTTTGTACATTGTGATGCCGCAAGTCGCCAAGCGTATTCTGCCGGCGATGGGCAACGAGATCATCACGCTGGTCAAGGACACTTCGCTGGCGTTTGCCATCGGCGTGGGGGAGATGTTCTCGACGGCCAAGGCGCTGGTTGCCTCGCAAGTGAGCATGGTGCCGTTTGCGATTGCGGCGCTGATCTACTGGGTCTTTAACTTTGTGGTCGAGATGCTGCTGGGCGCCGCCGAAAAGAAGCTGGACTATTATCATGACTAGATCGTTCCGCCGTTCTAGCGAACGGCGGACTGCTCGACGCTGCGCGCGTGCCTGACGGCCAATCTGCTCCTCAAACCGTCGCTTGCGTACAGAAGTACGCGGCGCTCCTCTTTCGAAGCACATTGTCTCGTCAGCCACACGCTCGCTGACTTCTCAAACACATGGAGGTTCCCGTGTTCGGAACGGTAATGATGATAACGAACGCGCGCAAGGCGTTTGGCGGCAATGAGGTGCTCAAGGATATCTCACTCGAGGTAAAGCGTGGCGAGGTCGTGGCGATTATCGGGCCTTCGGGTGGCGGTAAGTCCACGCTGCTGCGGTGTGCCACGCTGCTCGAGACACTCGACGGAGGCTCGCTCTCGTTTGGCGACCTTGCCGTTGCGACGGATGCGGGTTCGGGCGCGGTCTATGCGAAGGGCGATGTGCCCAAGCAGGCGCGCTCGCGATTCGGTCTGGTGTTCCAAAATTACAACCTGTTCCCGCACTATACGGTGATGAAAAACATCACCGATGCTCCGATTCGCGTGCTCAAGCGCCCGCGTGAGCAGGCGGAGGCGCGTGCGCATGAGTTGATCGCGCAGATGGGGCTTACGGGCAACGAGAACAAGGTGCCGTGTGAGCTTTCGGGCGGTCAGCAGCAGCGCGTGAGTATTGCCCGCGCCCTGGCACTCGATCCGGAAATCTTATTCTTTGACGAGCCGACTTCGGCGCTCGATCCCGAGCTGACGGCCGAGGTGCTGCGTGTCATTAAGGACCTGGCGGCGCAGAATATGACGATGGTAATCGTGACCCACGCAATGCAGTTTGCGCGCGATGTTGCCGACCGCGTGGTCTTTATGGACGGCGGTCGCATTGTCGAGGAGGGACCTGCCGAGCAGGTTATCGACCATCCGCGCGAGCAGCGCACGCGTGAGTTCTTGAGCCGTATCGAGGGATAGACTCAGGTATTTACTCAACTATTAATTGAGGCGAAGCCGCCACGGGTCTTACGGTCTGTGGCGGCTTTTTGTTTACATCGACGGGGTTCAATAATTGCCCCACAAGCTTGTCTCTTCCTCTCGCCGCCTGTATTCATACGCGTGCCGAAAGGTCTGCATGGACAGCCGCCCGTGAGGGTAGGGTGGTGGCATAGGACATTTGGAGGGTGAGTCGGCTCGGCTGCCGACCATGCTGCTCCCGGGACGGCACCGACCGCGAACTCTCCCCGTTGGCGTCGCGCATTGCGCGCGGCCCTGCAAGGAGGTCATCATGGGTGCTCCCAAGACCGGCAATGTAAGGAACGTGGTGCTCGTAGGCCAAGGCGGGGTGGGCAAGACTTCACTCGCCGAGGCCATGCTCCACCTTTCCGGCAAGACCGCCCGCCTGGGCGGCCACGACGGCACCAAGCCCACGCTCGACTATGACCCCGAAGAGGTCAAGCGTGCATTTTCCATCTCTACGACCATCGCGCCGATCGACTGGAAGGGCGCGCGTATCAACGTGCTCGATGCTCCGTGCTACCCCGATTTTATCGGCGACGCCTATGCCGCGATGAGCGTCTGCGAGACGGCTCTGTTTGTGGTCGATGCCGAGGCCGGCCCGCAGCCCACGACCGTCAAGCTTTGGTATGCGGCGGAGGACCTGCGCCTGGCGCGTGCGGTGTTCGTGAACCGCCTGTCGCGCTCCGAGGCCAGCTTTACGACCACCATGGACCTGCTGCAGGAGCGCTTTGGCACGCGCCTGGGCGCCGTGACCCTTCCCTGGGGCGAGGGCGAGGACTTCGACGGCATCATCGACCTGGTGCGCATGAAGGCGCGCCATTGCAACGGTACCGAAGCCGTTGAGTCGGAGATTCCCGAGGAGTATCGTGCCCAGGCCGAGGAGGCCCATGACCATCTGTGCGAGCTGGTGGCCGAGGCTGACGACGAACTGATGATGAAATACCTGGAAGGCGAGGAGACGCTGACGCAGGAAGAGCTCGAGGGCCTGCTGTCGAAGGCGATCGCCGAGCGCATCTTTGTGCCGGTCTTTGCGGGCGATTGCATTAAGGAGCAGGGCGTCAACTCACTGATGGACGACATCGCCACATACTTCCCAGCGCCGACCGACTATGGCGAGATGCCGCTCATCGACGGTGATTCGCTTAAGATCTCGAGTGACGATGATCGTCCGGTGGCGTTTGTGTTTAAGACGCTGGCCGATCCGCAGCAGGGCCGCATCAGCTTTATCAAGGTGCTGACGGGTACGCTTGAGCCGGGTCTTGAGCTGGTCAATGCACGTACCCGCAAGAGCGATCGTCTGGCTCACCTGTATGTGATGTGCGGCCGCGACATGACCGAGGTCGGTCACGCCTATGCCGGCGACATTATCGTGGCGCCCAAGTTGGCGGCAGAGACGGGTGACACGCTCTCCATTACCGGTAAGGTCGAGGCTGCGGCGTTTAAGTTCCCCAACTCGCAGTACCGCATTGCCATCGAGGCCGAGAACCGCGGTGACGAGGAGAAGCTCTACACGTTTATCGAGAAGGCCTGCAAGGCCGATCCGACTATGAGCATCGACCGCGACGAGGAGACGGGCCAGACTATCATCTCCGCCGTGGGTGAGGCGCAGGTTTCGGTCCTGCTCAACCGTTTGGAGGATCGCACCAAGGTCGTGGCCAAAAGCGTGCCGATCCGCATTCCGTATCGCGAGACCATCCGCCGCACGGCGAGTGCCCAGGGTCGCCACAAGAAGCAGACTGGCGGTGCCGGTCAGTATGGCGACTGCTGGCTGCGCGTTGAGCCGCTCATTGGGCCCGATGGCACGAGCGATGGCTATGAGTTTGTGGACGAGGTCGTAGGTGGCCGTATTCCGCGCTCGCTCATCCCCGCCGTGGACAAGGGCGTCCAGGAGACCATGAAGGACGGCATCATTGCCGGCTACCCGCTCACGGGTATTCGCGTGGCTGTGTACGACGGCTCGTATCACAGCGTCGACTCCAACGAGATGGCGTTCCGCGCGGCGGCTCGCATCGGCCTGCGCAAGGCATGTGCCGATGCCGACCCGGTGGTGCTGGAGCCCATCGAGGAAATCACGGTGACTATTCCCGAGAGCTACGCCGGCGCCGTGATGGGCGACATCTCGGCCTCGCGCGGTCGCGTGACGGGTATGGAGACCGATGAGCGCGGCGATACCGTGGTCATCGCCCAGGCGCCTCTCGCCGAACTGACGGATTACTCGACGCGTCTGCGCTCTATCACGCGCGGCACGGGCGACTTTACCATGAAATCTGCGGGCTATGAGCAGGTGCCTTATGACGTTCAGGCCAAGCTGGTCGAGCGCTATGAGGAGGGCCGCGCCAAGTAACGTGTGGTTTTGCCTGCGCCACGCATGTTGATGCAAGGGCCGCTCTGGGTGATCCGGAGCGGCCCTTTTTGATCCCTGGGGGATGCAAATCGGTTCTTGTCGTGCTGAGGGGTTAGTCCCCCGAGGCCTGGTTGCGGCCGGTGGCGTAGTCGATCTGCACATGCGGCTGCAGGTTGTAGCAGTACACGTGGAAGCACAGCGTTTTGCCGTGGTCCTCGACCGATTGTGCCTCGAGGCGAACGCCGCGGCAGACGAGTTCCTCTTCGTTATACATGGGCGTGACGCGGTAGAGCACGTGGTTGCCCGTGTCGCGGATGTAGCCGAGGATCTGCTCTTCAAACGGCAGCATGCCCGTTTCGTTGAGATAGCGCGTGCCGGTGAGGAGATTCTTGCGATTGGCGTTTTCGCCGCAGAGCGACCAGGCGATGAGGTGGCAGCGGTTGTAGAGGCTCTGGCCTGGAATAAAGTCGTAGCGCTGCTGGTGCCAACCGGCAGGATGGATACGCGAGATATCGCCGCGCTTACCCTGACCGAGCGATTCGGGTCCTATGCAGGCGAGTGCTTTGCGGGTACGGCCCAGGCTGTCGAGCTTTGAGAACTTCTTAAAGCATCCTTCTTCGGTGGCCCGCTCGTATTCATCGAGCGTGAACGACGGTGTGCCGAGCGGGTGCGTGCCATCGGCGCGAAGGGCAACGTAGGGGTTGCCGGCGTAGTCGGGAATGCTGGTGAGGTATACGCCGCGCGCGCGGTCGAGATCGGGGTTTTCCACTTCGTCGATGGGGGTGGCGTTCGAAGAGACATCGCCAGCGGTGCCGGTTGTGGTGGATTCGGAGCCATCGCCGGTGCTTTGGCCGCCTTTGGAATCCGAGGAGCTTGCCGTCCCCGATTCGAGCCGGGCAACCAGGTCTGCTTCGTCGTCGGTGCGGTTGGGGCTCTCGCTTTGCTTCTCGGCCAGAGCCGCCGCCTGCTCGTCGCTTTGCGGCGAGAGCAGCTTGGGCGCCCCGTCGAGCGATCCCGTAAACAGCGCAAACCCCAGCACCACGGCGGTGCCGATGGAAAGTACTTGCTTGTAGGCGGATTTGCGCGGCATTGAGGCTCCTGGATGGACGGTTCGGAATCTACCAGTCTAGCAGGAGACGCTGCAGGTCGTTTTTCCAGATAAAACCTGCCAAAATAAACCTGTCCCTTTTCAGCAGCTTGGCGCGATATGATATATACGTTATATACAAGTTGCAAAGTGGGGTGGGGTTGCGGTAACGCAAGCCGGCGAAGGGGGCCGATATGATCAAGGCTGTCATTTTTGACATGGACGGAACGCTGGTCGATACCGAGCGTTTGGACATGAGGGCATGGAAGGTGGGCGCTGCCGAGCTGGGGATCACGATTGATGATGCGTTAATCCATCAGTTTATCGGCCGTTCGAATGCCGATGTTAAGGACATCCTTGAGGCACATTACGGCAAGGGCGAAACCGCCGACGCGATTTTTGCCCGCAACATTGAGCTTCACACTGAGATGGCCAAGACCGACCTGGAGCTTAAGGCCGGCGCCGCCGAGTGCCTCGACGAGCTGCTGGCTGCGGGCTATCACGTGGGCCTTGCGACGTCGTCGCGCCGCGTTGCGGCTGAGTGCAACCTCAAGACGGTCGGCCTCTTTGACAAGTTTGAAACGGTGACCTTCGGCGAGGACGTCGTGCATGGCAAGCCCGACCCCGAGATGTACTTGCTCGCCTGCGAGCGCGCGGGCTTTGCTCCCGAGGAGTGCGCCGTGGTCGAGGATTCCCGCAACGGCTGCGTCTCGGGCATCACGGCCGGCTGCCACGTCTTTGCCGTTCCCGATATCGTGCCGCTGCCGCAGGACGTGGCGGACGGCTGCGAGACGGTACTCGATACGTTGTTCGATCTGGGGGCGGCGGTCAAGGCCGTGAGCTAAAGGTATGCGCCGAGGTTGATGACGGTAGCTTCGGCGTGGCCCCGCTTGCGTTTTCCCAGATAAAACCTGCCAAAATAAACCTGTCCTCTTTTGGCGGGTTGGCGGGGCAATGCCCGCCGCAACTTAGGACACGGTTGGGATGTGTACGCTTTAAAGAGCGGCGCCCATGGTTAGAGAGATTACGCTTGTCTCTCTAAATGTCTCTCTAAAGAAAAAATCGGTTAGAGAGATGGCCTTAGGTAATCTAGCAGTGAATTCGATACATCTCTCTAAATATCTCTCTAAAAGAAGGTGCTCATCTCTCTAAAGTTAGAGAGATATACTAAGCTTTAGAGAGATAAATCTATTGTTTTAGAGAGACGGAATGCCAATGCTGTTGGATGAACCTCTTGGCCTTATCGTTGAGCGCCTTCGCAGGCGGGGGACCGATGACGCATCGGTAGAAGTTAAAGCCTGCACGAATAAATTGAGTGCAGACGTATGGGAGACAGTGAGTGCTTTTGCGAACACTGCGGGCGGGCTCATTATTTTGGGCCTGAACGAAGCCGAAGGATTTGTTCCTTCTGCCAACTTTGCTATCGACAGGGTGCGCGACCAGTTTGTTTCGGGTATCGGAGACGGAGGCTCAGCGGCGGTGGTGACCCATGCGCCGCGGTATGAGCTTGATCGAGGCGAGGTCGACGGGCTCCAGGTACTTCTGGTGCGCATCTTTGAACTTGAGCTCAAAGCGAAGCCATGCTATATCGGCGCGCGCGGCGTGCAGAACGGTAGCTACAAGCGCGTGGATGATAAAGATATCAAGATGTCGCCCGCTGAGCTATATGAGCTACAGAGTGCGTTGCTTCCGAGTGATGCAGACGGTACGGTGGTTTCGGAGGCAACAGTCGAGGATTTGGATCCGGATGTCGTGCGGTCCATTATCGCAAATCGCCGGCTGCAGACCCCGCGCGTTTTGCGCGGGGCCGATACGCTGGAAAAGCAGCTGGCCAGACTCAATATCACTACAAAGGATGGGGATGTGAAGCTCGCGGGGCTTCTGTCGGCGGGAATTTACCCCCAGCAGTTCTATCCCAAGCTGATGATCGATGTCGCCGTTCATTCCGATGTGGAAAAATCTGCTCCTGGGCAACCCCGGTTTATTGACCGCCAGTTGTGCGATGGCCCGATTCCGGCTTGCATCGAAGATGCCCTCGCTGCGATCGGACGAAACTTGCGCAAAGCGGCGATAGTGCGAGGCGCTGGTAGAAGGGAAGATTGGGAAGTACCCCAGGAGGTTTTGCGCGAGGCCTTGGCGAATGCCTGCATCCATCGAGAGTATTCGCCCATGTTTGTGGGGCAGGCCGTGAGCGTCGATATCTACCCAGACAGAATAGAGATCAAAAACCCCGGCGGGCTTTGGGGCGGAAAGACGGTGGACAATCTTGCGGACGGGGAATCGCGCTGCCGAAACCCAAAGCTCATGAGTCTGATGGGGGCGACGCCGTTAGAGCATGCTGAGGGGGCTGTTGCGGAAAGTCAGGGATCTGGCATCCCGGCTATGATTCGCGAGATGGAGTCTCGTTCGCTTGGCAGGCCGAAATTTATCGTTAAGGCCGATTCGTTTACGGTGCTGCTTTCCCGGCACGGGGCGGAGCTTGCTGAAAACCGCATGTGGATTCAGGGCCATGTGGACACCGAACTGACGCATCGCGAGGAAACATTACTCATGTTTATGCGGGAGCATGGGTGCGTATGCGATGTTCAAAAAATACGAGAGGCTTTGAAGTGGGATTCGGATGACATTCGCCTGATCTGCGGGGACCTTGTCGATAAACATGTCCTGTCAAAATGTGGCAAAGACGCGTTTGAAATTATCGATATGAGCAGAGAATCGTCAGCTTCGACGGCGGATAGGATCCTGGAGGCTCTCAGCGCCGGAATGGATATGACGGCGCGAGAAATAGCGGTTGCATCGGGGGTCAAGATTTCGTCCGTCCGTTACCATCTGCCAAAAATGGCGGATAAAGGACTCATTGAAGTAATGGGTTCATCGACGAGCCGCAACCGCCGCTATCGGAAGAGGTAGATGCAGCCGAGTTGCCTCTCTAGTGTCTCTCGAAGTTAGATGGATACTAGAGAGGCGGTGGCTCCGCGATATTTCCCCAGATAAAACCTGCCAAAATAAACCTGTCCTCTTTTGATAGGTTAAACGGCGTAACTTAAAGGTTCATGTTGCCGTGGATGTAGGGGGTGACCTCGGGGGAGATATGGTCGCAGCCCAGCTCGCGCAGCGCGGACTCGACAACGGCGGGCAGCGGGGTCTTGCCCTTGTCGTCGACGGCGGCACCGCCGAGGGTGGAAATCTTGGCGACATCTGCGGGTGCGGCCTCGATATGCATGCAGCCGCCGATCAGGCGCGCGCGTACCTGTGCCAGGTCAAGATCGTGCAAGTAATCCTCGCAGGCGCGGATTAAACCGACTTTCTCGCGCGTAAGCTTCTCGCCCGTGGGGACGCGCGTGGCAAGACAGGCTCCCGCCGGCAGGTTCCAAACGGGGTAGCCCCAGGCGCGTAGCAGCTCGCGCTCCTCGTCCTTGGTAAAGCCGACCTCCATAAGCGGCGAGCGCACGCCGAGCTCCTGGGCGGCGCGCATGCCGGGGCGGTAGTCGCCGCGGTCGCTTGCGTTGCTGCCGTCGATGACGGTGGGAAAGCCCAGCGACTTGGCATGGTTGACGATGGCGGTAAAGCCGGCGCGCTTGCAGTGGTAGCAGCGGTTGGCGTCGTTGCAGGCTACCTGGGGGAGCTGCAGCTGATCGACCGAGAGGTTGAGCACGGGGAGCTTAAAATGCGGCCCCTCATCGGCCTGCCCGTCAACCGCCCGCTCAAACGAAGCCTGCTCGGGCGTGCCGATGAGCGGCGTGGTGAGATGGACGAGGAGGGTGTTGGTAGGCATGATGCGGGCGCATACGGCGGCCAAAAAGCTGCTGTCAACGCCGCCGGAAAACCCGATAGCCACGCGCCCGTATGCCAAAAGCAGCTGTTCGAGCGCCGATAGCTTGTCTTGAAGCTCCTCTGCGGGTGCCGTGGTGTCTAAAATCATGAAACGATCCTTATCGTTGAGTACTCGATCGAAAACTATAATCCTAATGCGTTACTTGCCATAAGACTTCTATCTATGTAACGAAAGTGCAATATGCTATATACGTTATATACAAGTTTGTAAAGTGCGGTAGAGTGGCAGTAATGCAATCCGGTGAGGGGACCGATATGATCAAGGCTGTTATTTTTGACATGGACGGAACGCTGGTCGATACCGAGCGTTTGGGCGTCAAGGCATGGAAAGCGGGCGCTGCTGAGCTGGGGGTCGCGATTGATGAAGCGCTGATCCATCAGTTTATCGGCCGCACGCTGCCCGATGTTATGGACATCCTTGATAAGCATTACGGCAGCCATGAAACCACCGAGGCGATCTATCGTCGCCACAAGGAGATTCGCGACGAGATGGTCAAGACCGAACTGGAACTTAAGGCCGGCGCCGCCGAGTGCATAGACGAGCTGCTGGCTGCGGGCTATCACGTGGGCCTGGCGACGTCGTCGCGCCTCGTTACGGCCGAGCGCAACCTTAAGATGGTTGGTCTTTTTGACAAGTTTGAAACGGTGACCTGCGGCGAGGACGTCGTGCACGGCAAGCCCGACCCCGAGATGTATCTGCTTGCCTGCGAGCGCGCGGGCTTTGCTCCCGAGGAGTGCGCCGTGGTCGAGGATTCTCGCAACGGCTGCGTCTCGGGCATTACGGCCGGCTGCCATGTCTTTGCCGTCCCCGATATCGTGCCGCTGCCGCAGGACGTGGTGGATGGCTGCGAGGCCGTGCTCGATACGTTGTTCGACCTGGCGGCGGCAGTCAAGGCCGTGCGCTAGCGTTTGCACGCGAGTCGCCATGTCCCGCGCCCGAGCTCGCAGGACGGTGGCGGCAACGGCGCCTGCGTGGAGGCGCTGACGCAGTCAGCCCCTCTTATCACGCCAAGATTGCTGTTTTGGCCGATAAGAGGGGCATTGTGCTTTAAGCGACTGAGGCTGCGGCCTTGGTAAGGAGCTGGCGGAGGGTTATGACGTTACAAGTTACTCCAGGAGCCAGTCGATCACGTTGCGCTTGCGGACTCCTTCGTAGTTCGCGTCCGCAAACAGCGTGTCGAGCGTAAGAAGCGTCTTGGGGTAGTTGTCTCGGACTTTCTTAAAGGGGGCCAACTCTCGATTGAGGGTAGTTTCGTCGAGCGTTGTGGCTGAAACCTGAAAATAGGCTGTCTCGTCTGAGTTTAGGGCAACAAAATCGATTTCCCCGCCGTCGATATCGCCCACGTAGACGTCGTATCCACGGCGTAGGAGCTCGAGATAAACAACATTTTCGAGGATATGACCGATATCGCTGCTTTGGGTTTTGACGAGAGCGCCTCTAAGTCCAAGGTCAACGGCGTAGTATTTGCCGTTTGTTGAAAGAAGCTGCCGACCGCGCACGTTATAGCGCGGAGCAAAGTACAACACAAGGCTGTCTGTTAAGCCTTTGAGGTACTTGGCTACGGTTTTCTGGTCGGTTTTGTTGCCGTTGGACGAGAGCGTGTCGGAGATTTTTTTAATCGAGATCCGGTTTCCAATGCTATGGAGTAGGAACTTGGTGATATCGCGCAGGGTCGGGACGTCCGAGACCTTCAGGCGTTCGATAACGTCGCGTATGAC
>CAJMPZ010000065.1 GCA_905215445.1 uncultured bacterium
ACACCGACAAGTACGTTCAGGCCTACTTCCAGTACGACTCCAAGAAGACCGGCGGTGTCACCGTCTCGCACCTGCGCTTTGGTGATTCCCCGATCCGCTCGCCGTACTACGTGACCAAGGCCGACTTTGTCGCTTGTCACAACCCCAGCTACATCGTCAAGGGCTTCAAGATGGTCCGCGACGTCAAGCCGGGCGGCACCTTCCTGGTCAACTGCCAGTGGAGCGACGAGGAGTTCGCCGAGCACATGCCCGCCGTGGCTAAGCGCTACATCGCGAACAACAACGTCAACGTCTACCTGATCGACGCTATCGACCTGGCTGCCAAGGTCGGCATGGGCAAGCGCACCAACACGGTGCTCCAGTCCGCCTTCTTCGCGCTGGCCAAGGTCCTGCCCGCCGAGGACGCCCTGCAGTACATGAAGGACGCGGCTACCAAGTCCTACATGAAGAAGGGCCAGGCCATCGTCGACGCCAACCACAAGGCTATCGATGCCGGCGCTACCGCCTTCCGTAAGTTCGAGGTTCCGGCCGACTGGGCAACTGCCGAGGATGCCGCTCCCGTCGAGCTCTCCGAGGAGACCAAGTCCGCCATCGCCCAGCAGGTCAAGAACCTGCTCGAGCCCATCGATCGCATGGATGGTGACAGCCTGCCTGTTTCCGCCTTTGCCGATTGCGCCGACGGCCAGTTTGAGCTGGGCGCCTCCGCATACGAGAAGCGCGGCGTCGCCGTGGTCGTTCCTCACTGGGACGAGACCAAGTGCATCCAGTGTAACCAGTGCGCTTATGTGTGCCCGCATGCCACCATCCGTCCGTTCGCGATGACCGAGGACGAGGCTGCCGCCGCGCCCGAGGCTACCCGCACGCTCGACGCTATGGGCCCCAAGGCCAAGGGCATGAAGTTCACCATGGCCGTGTCCCCGCTCGACTGCATGGGCTGCACCAACTGCGTCAAGGTTTGCCCCAAGGGCGCCCTCGAGATGGTTCCCACCGAGCAGGAGATGGACCAGCAGCCCGTTTGGGACTACATGGTCGAGAACGTCTCCGAGAAGAAGGAACTCATCGCGGCCAACGTCAAGGGCAGCCAGTTTAAGCAGCCCTATCTGGAGTTCTCTGGCTCCTGCGCCGGCTGCGCCGAGACCGCCTATGCACGTCTGGTGACCCAGGTCGCCGGCGACCGCATGTTCATCTCCAACGCCACCGGCTGCTCCTCCATTTGGGGCAACCCCGCTGCCACCGCTCCGTATTGCAAGGACAAGGACGGTCACGGCCCGGCGTGGAACAACTCCCTGTTCGAGGACAATGCCGAGCACGGTCTGGGCATGGCCGTTGGCTATGAGGCCGTTCAGAAGAAGCTGATCGCTGCTACGCAGGAGATTATCGCCGCTGACGGTCCGTCCAACGAGCTCAAGGCCGCCGGTCAGGCTTGGATCGACTCCGTCAACGACGCCGAGGCCTCCAAGACCGCTGCCGCTGCCTACGTCGCCGAGCTCGAGAAGTGCGGCTGCGACGCTTCCAAGGCGATCCTCGCCGACAAGGCTTACCTCACCAAGAAGTCCTTCTGGATCTTCGGTGGCGACGGTTGGGCCTACGACATCGGCTTCGGTGGCCTGGACCACGTCCTGGCTTCCGGCCACAACGTCAACGTCTTCGTCTTCGATACCGAGGTCTACTCCAACACCGGCGGTCAGGCCTCCAAGGCTTCGAACCTGGGCCAGGTTGCTCAGTTCGCCGCTGCCGGCAAGGTGACCAAGAAGAAGTCCCTGGCCGAGATCGCTATGAGCTATGGCTACGTCTACGTGGCGCAGGTCGCCATGGGCGCCAACCCGGCTCAGACCCTCAAGGCCATCCACGAGGCCGAGGCCTACGACGGCCCGTCCCTCATCATCGGCTACAGCCCCTGCGAGATGCACTCCATCAAGAAGGGCGGCATGCAGAACTGCCAGGCCGAGATGAAGAAGGCTGTCGAGTGCGGTTACTGGAACCTCTTCCGCTTCAACCCCGAGGCCGCTGCCGGCAAGAAGTTCTCGCTCGATTCCAAGGAGCCCGCGGGCGGTTATCAGGAGTTCCTGATGAACGAGGCCCGTTACGCTTCGCTGACGCGTTCCTTCCCCGAGCGCGCCGAGGAGCTCTTCAAGGAGAACGAGCAGGCCGCCATGGACCGCTATCAGCACCTGCTGAAGCTCAAGACGGTGTACAACGAGGCCTAGGTCTCCCACCGCAGGATCTGAGGGCTAACCTTCGCGGACGTCCTCGGACATGAAAGAACCCCCGCTGCGCACTGACGTGCGGCGGGGGTTCTTTCGTCCTGCGGAGTGTCCGCGAAGGTTAGACCTCAGATCCTGCTACGACTACGTCCTCGGATTGTGGGGCTGAACGAGGGGCGTGGTTGGTGGGGCCTTTTATCCCGGTCGCTGTTTCGCGGCTTTGCCGCGAAACCACGCGCTGCTTTGGGCATAGAGGGGGACCTGGTTGCGGACTCAGATGACCTAGAGAGATATGGGTGCAAACGAGAAATCGTTGTTGGGGTCGTCCTTTTCCATAAACTCATCGAGACAGAATGTCATATAGATTGGAACGTAAAGGATCTTGCCCTCTTTGCAAAGGTTTTCGTGGCTCAGCACAACGGCCTCGGGAATTTTGTACTCGCCCACACTCATCAAACGGTCGAGGGCTGCATGTGCTCGAACTTTCTTGCCCGATTTGACTTCGATTGGGACAACATGCCCGCGGGCACCTTCGATTACAAAGTCGACTTCACCGACCTCACGCGTTTGGTAGTACCACGTATCTGCTCCGAGGGCAACGAGTTCCTGTGCGACCACGTTCTCATAGAGGCCGCCGAGGTTGGGGGTTTTCATGTCAAGGTAGACGGCGCGTGCCGTGCTGCCGGGATACCGCGATGCGAGCATACCTGTATCGGACTCGTATAGTTTAAAGGCCGTCGTTTTCTCCGTCCTCTTGAGAGGACTTCGTGCCTCCGTCACCTGGGGGACCATCAATCCAACGCCTGCGTTCACCAGCCATAGGAAATCCTGCTCGTATTTTTGAAGACGAGCTCCCTCGCCTAGAGACGAGACGATAAAGCGATGGGACTCCGCCTCAAGCTGAACGGGAATTTGCTCGAAAATGGAGCGAACGTTAAACGCTCGAGTCGATGCATATTTAGAGATATCGCTTTTGTACTGATCGACTAGCTGAATTTGAAGCTCACGCGTTCTCACGAGCGAATAGCCCGAATCGATATAGTTCTGAACGACCTCCGGCATGCCGCCGCAAACGATATAGGCTCTAAAGTTTTTGAGCATCGCCTCATGAATATAGTTTTCGACGGGACGTCTCTCGACAAGGCGGCTGCGAATATCTGCAAGCACATTTTCGCTGACGCTGTTTGCCCAACAAAACTCTTCAAAATCCATCGGCCGCATAACAATGTGCTCGACATACCCTACCGGAAAAGAAGAGATCCCCTTAAACTCAGTCCCAAGCATAGACCCCGAGAAGACATAGCTAAAGCGTCCGTCCTCGACCAGCGCCTTCATAAGTGTAACGATCTGCGGATACTCCTGAATCTCATCGACAAAGATAAGCGTATCTCCCTCAACAAGCGGTGCATCCGCAAGAAGGGCCACACGGTTGATGAAGTCAATGGAGTTCTTAGCGCCAACAAGTACGTCTCTTGCCTCGGCATCAAGTAGCAGATTGACCTCATAATACGAAGCGTAGTTGCTCTTTCCAAACGCGCGAATCGCATAGCTCTTGCCAATCTGACGCGCACCGGTAACAAGCAGGGCCTTATGGGAGTTATTCTTCCAGCTCAAAAGCCTATCAGTGACTTTGCGGCGTAGCATTAAAACACCTCATTGACAAAAATTGGCAAATAGATTTGCCCATAATCATACAAAAATTGACAAATAGATTTGACCCAAATCATACAAAAATTGGGAAATAGCAAAGCTCACTTAGGCCTCAAAGCCAGCGAGCCAGCACGGTACTTTGCGAAAAGGCTGGCGGCGCCGTTGTTGAGGGTGGCCAGGTTGACAGTGGCGCCGTTAGCGTTCTCGGCTGCTTGGGCGCGCAGGAGCGAAAGGGCGTCGGCAGCGTTCATGCAGAAGCCGACGGTAAAGTTCCATACTGCGAACTCGCAGTCGCTTGCCGCGGGGTGAAGCGCGATCGGCTATCCCTTATGTTGGATGAAAAGCCCCATGTTTTTGCAGGGGTGCATACTCGTCAAATTAATGTATAGAATCGCGTATAGTGCGAGTAAGATATTGCGCTGTCCGTTTTGTGTTTAGCAAAGATATAGTTTGCATAATCTGGTCTAATCCCTGCTCTATTTAAATAAAGTTGCACGTAAATGGCGTAGATGTGCCTGAACTGGGCTTCTTTACGCTGAGCGGGTAAAATCGACCGTTCGCCGCTTAGGTATTTTCAAAATGAATAAAATGAGCGATAAAGAGAATATAAACCTTAATAAACTCGCGTATCGCACGGACGCGGGTTATTAATGGGTTGTAGGCCTTTTACAGAAAGGATTCCAGCAATGTCTAAGCCTCTTGGTAAGCCCGACCGCATCGTTGTCGCCCTTGGCGGCAACGCCCTCGGCAACAACCCCGTCGAGCAGATCCAGGCCGTGAGCAACACCGCCCACGCTCTCCTTGGTCTTATCGAGCAGGGTAACGAGATCATCATCACCCACGGCAACGGCCCGCAGGTCGGCATGATCCAGAACGCCTTCGCCGCCGCCCACGACGCCATCGGCACCCCCGAGATGCCGCTGCCCGAGTGCGGCGCCATGTCCCAGGGCTACATTGGTTATCACCTGCAGCAGGGCATCGGCCGCGAGATGCACAAGCGCTATAAGCGTTGGCACGCCGCCACCGTCGTCACCCAGATCGAGTGCGATCCCGACGATCCCGCGTTCAAGAACCCGACCAAGCCGATCGGCCCCTTCTATACCGAGGAGCAGGCCAAGGAATTCATGGCCGAGGATCCCTCCAAGGTCTTCGTCGAGGATTCCGGCCGCGGCTGGCGTCGCGTCGTCGCTTCCCCCGATCCCAAGAAGATCGTCGAGGCCGACTCCATCCTCAACCTGCTCGACAACGAGTTCATCGTCATCGCCTGCGGTGGCGGCGGCATCCCCGTCGTCCGCGACTACGAGAACAAGGGCTGCTACAAGGGCGTCCCCGCCGTCATCGACAAGGACCTGGGCGGCGAGCTGCTGGCCGAGGACTGCGACGCCGACGTCCTGTTCCTGCTGACCGCCGTTGAGCATGTCGCCATCAACTTTGGCAAGCCCAACCAGGAGGAGCTCGAGGACCTCACCGCCGACGAGGCCGAGCGCCTGGCCGACGAGGGTCAGTTCGGCAAGGGTTCCATGGAGCCCAAGGTCCGCGCTGCCATCAAGTTCGCCCGTTCTCGCAAGGGCCGCACCTGCATCATTGGCGCTCTGGACAAGGCCGCCGAGACCATGGCTGGTCTCTCCGGTACGCGCATCCACGAGTAGTCTCTACTCTGTTGCCTCTCTCGTGGGCGCCAGGCAAGACGCCCGCAAACTAGCCTCTCTTCATGAGCCCCGCAGTCCGCTCCGACTGCGGGGCTTTTGCTATTCACCTAGTCATTGGGGACAAACCCGGCACTTGGGGACGGTCCTTTCCTGCCGGCAGCTTGGGACAGTCCTTAATAGTCATTGGGGACGTTCTTAAACGACTAGTCAAACAAGAACGTCCCCAACGACTACTCATTTAAGTCTGTCCCCAATGACTGCCCAATGGCTGGGAAGGCGCATCCCACACCGACGCATTGCCTTCGGGCCCTCTCCCCAGGCTCTCCATAGCTCAGCTGGACTCCCCGCAACCTGTTCCGAGTTGGCGGAACGAGCGCGACGTGGAGTGTCATTCTTTACCGCGTTAGACTAGACGCAGGGAAAGGAGGAGGACATGGATGCTCGCGTCAAGCAGCTTGTAAATATGATCGAGGACGCTCAGCCTGTCGCTGTCGCGGTACTTGCCAAGCGTCTCGAGGTAAGCGAGCGCGCCGTGAGAAACTATATCCATCGCGCAAACGACAGCCTTGCAGGGGTTGCACGCATCGTTGGCAGCAAGGGGCAGTATCGTATCGATGTTGCACGTGCAGATGAGCTTGCTCGCTTGCTAGACGGTGCGGCTCTGGCCCATCCGGGCATTCCTGATACGCGCGATGGCCGTGTGTCCTTCCTTCTTAACGACCTCCTCATGCGGTCCCAGTGGGTGACGATTGAGGAGTATGCGGATTTACTCTACGTTTCGGCGCGAACTCTGTCCAATGACATGCGTCTGGTAGAGCAGAAACTCGCCCAATTTGACTTAACGCTCGAAAAGCGCCCACGCTACGGAATCCGCGTTGCGGGCGGGGAGTCACAACGGCGCCTGTGCCTGGCCTCGCTGGTGAGGCCCGTGTTGCCCGACACCGACGATGCAAAGCTCGCCGAGCGCCTGCGGGCCATCGCCGCATGTGTGGACGATGCCCTGACGGCCTCGCCCGTCACGGTGAGCTCGCTGGCATCCCGCAATCTCATCATGCATCTTTACATTGCTCTTGGCCGCATCGAGCAGGGCTGCTATGTCCCAGCTGCAGAATCGGACGTTCAAAAACTGGAGGGAACGCGCGAATACGCCGCGGCTTTCCAGATTGCCGCAAACATCAAGGATGCCCTGGGCGTGAGCATGCCCCGAGAAGAGGTTGCCTTTATCGCAATCCATTTGCTCGGCAGGGGCACGGGCGTGCCCGAGAAGGGCTCTGTCGTTATCTCGGACGAGATGTGGGAGATTGCTTCCGAGATGGTACGTGCGGTCAACGATGAGTTTAGGTTTGACTTTAGCGGCGATCTTGAACTTCGCATGAACCTTGCTCGGCATATCGGCCCTCTGGGCTATCGCCTTGAATATCACATGCATATGGATAACCCCATGCTGCCCGATATCAAGACGAGGTTTCCGTTGGCCTATTCGATGGCAGCTGGCACCTCGCAGGTACTCGAGCGTCATTTTGGCAGCCAGCCCTCTGATGAAGAGCTCGGCTACATCGCCATGGCATTTGCCCTGGCCCTCGAGCAGCAAGCCGACCAGCCGCGTCGCAAGCGCATCCTGATCGTGTGCGCCTCGGGAGCGGGAAGCGCCCGTATGCTCGAGCACCAGTACCGCAAGCAGTTTGGCATGTATATCGATTCGATTGAGACATGCGATGTCGCCCGCGTGGGAACGTTCGATTTTTCGCACATCGACTACGTGTTCACAACGGTGCCGCTCAACGTCAAGTTGCCCGTGCCCGTCCGCGAGGCCGATTTCTTCTTGGAGACGAGCGATGTCAACGCTATCCGCAAGGTGCTGAGCGACGACACTGCGCAATCGGACTCCGTAAGCTCTTTCTTTAGCCGTGCCCTGTTCTTCAACCGCGTTGAGGCGTCGTCGAAGCAGGCCGTTCTCCGATATCTCTCCGAGCGCGCCGTCGAGAGCGGCCGTGTCGATGCCCCGTTTGCCCAAGAGGTCGCCGAGCGCGAGAGCGCGAGTGCCACCTCGTTTGGCAATGGGGTAGCCATGCCCCATGGGATGCATCCCTTGAGCGCCGAGGCCTTTGTTACCGTGGGCCTGCTCGAACATCCCATTCTTTGGGACGAATACGGCCATGAGGTCGATATCGTCTTTATGGTGTCGTTTGCCCGGTCGGGCGGCGATGAGGCGCGGATCTTGAGCTCACTGCTCGCCGAGATCTTTATGGACCGCCAGGGGGTCGAGCGCCTACGCGAGCGCCGGTCCTGGCATGAGCTGATGGCGCTTGTGCAAGCGCATACGGCTTAAGACTTCTTTTGTCGATAACCCTGTCTGTCTACCTGCAATAAACCTCGAGGATTGCGGGCGGGAGATAGGCGTTTCGAATATTCAAGTACAAACCAAACATCACGGGAGAGGAGACCGTTATGGACGATCAGGGAACCGAGATGGTTTCGTTTCAGCTGGTCGCTGCAGCGGGAGAGGCACGCAGCCTTGCCTTCGAAGCCCTTGAAAAGGCAAAAGCGGGGGATTTTGACGCCGCCGCCAAACTCATGAAGCAGTCAAAGGATGCGGGAATCAAGGCTCACCACATTCAAACGCAGCTGCTTTCGACTGAGGCAGCGGGCGAGCATCTGTCGGTGGATGTGTTGCTGGTCCATGCTCAGGACCACCTCATGTGCTCCATGCTTGCTCAGGAGCTCGTGCAGGAGCTGATCTGCCTGTATGAGTGCACTGCAACCAAGAACGCCTAGCGGCGTGCGGTGACTATCCAACCAATCAATGCGAAGGGAATCCCTTATGAAGATCCTTCTTGTTTGCGCAGCTGGTCTGTCTACAAGCATTCTGATGAAGAAACTCGAGAAATATGCGGAGCAAAACGGCATCGAGCTCGATATCGATGCGGTGGGTATCGGCGAGTATCAGGAGACGTGCGCCAATTATGACGTGCTGCTCTTGGGGCCGCAGGTGTCCTACCAGCTCAACACCGTCAAGCAGGGGAGCGGTAAGCCGACCGCGGTCATCCCCGCACAGGACTACGGCATGGGCAACGCCGCCAACGTGCTGGCACTCGCCCAGTCGCTGTTGGGTTAGGAGGCGACCATGGAGAAGTTCATGACCCTGCTTCAGGAAAAACTGACCCCTATCGCCAATTTCTGCGGCACCGAGCGCCACTTTGCCTCCATGCAAAAGGGCTTTATGAGCGCGATCAGCTTCATCTTGGTATCTGCCGTCTTTATGATCCTCGCCAACCCGCCGGTCACGGCCGACCTGGTGGCGCAGGGCGGGTTCTGGTCCGTCTTTGGCCCTTGGCTCGATTTTGCGACGGCCAATAAGCTCACGCTGCTCATCCCCTTCAATATGACGATGGGCATACTGTCGGTGATCGTGACGTTCGCAATCGCCTATAACCTGGCGGGCACCTACAAGATGCCCAAGCTTAACGCCGGCATGACCTCGCTGGTGATGTTCCTGATCGCCGCGGCGCCGTCGTCCTACTACCAGCTTGCTGACGAGTCCGTGCTCCAGGCGGTCCCCTGCACCTATCTGGGTGCGCAGGGCCTGTTTACCGCCATCATCGTTGCCTTGGTCTCCGTCGAGGTCACGCGCTTCTGCCAGACCAAGGGCATCACCATCAAGATGCCCGATGGCGTGCCGCCGTTTTTGTCCGAAACCTTTGGCGCCATCGTACCTATGCTCGCCAACATCCTCATCTTCTTTGGCGGCAACCTGCTGATCCAGATGATCGATCCCGCGCTGTCCATCCCCTCGGTTATCGAGAAGCTGCTCGCTGCCCCGCTTTCCGTCGCAGTTGACTCTGTGCCCGGCGCACTGCTTATCTGCTTCATGACTCTGCTGTTTTGGTGCTTTGGCGTCCACGGCAACATGATCGTAATGCCCATCACCGCCCCGGTCTCGCTTGCCGCCTTTGCCGCCAACGCCTCGCTCTATGCTGCCGGGCAGCCGCTTGAGTTCCACCCGGTGCTCATGTCGTTGGCCATCAACCTCATCGGCGGCACGGGTAATACGTTCTCTTTTGTGGCGCTCTGCGCGTTTAGGGCAAAGTCGCAGCAGCTCAAGGCATTTGGCAGGGCATCGATCGTGCCGAGCTTCTTCCGTATCTCCGAGCCCGCGATCTTCGGCGCGCCCATCATCTTCAACCCGATCCTCATGATTCCGTTTGTGCTAGGCGGCATGATCTCGGCCCTGCTGTATTGGGGTGCGGTCTCACTGGGTCTTGTCTCTAACTTCTACATCTTGGTGAGCGGCACGTTCCCCATCTTCGTTCAGGGCTTTGTCCAGTGCCTCGACCCGCGCATCTGGGTGTTTACGATCGTTTTGATCGTGGTCATGGCTGTGGTCTGGTACCCGTTCTTTAAGGTGTACGATAATCAGCTCCTGGCTCAGGAGCAGGAGAACGCCGCGGCAGCTTCTGCCGAGGATGCTGAGTAGCATGAGTTGCTTTGACAGAACGTCTGCCGCCGGTATGCCCGAGGGCTTTTTGTGGGGTGGTGCCCTCGCCGCCAACCAGGCCGAAGGGGGCTGGAACGAGGGCGGCCGCGGCATGTCGCACTCCGACCTGATCCCACAGGGTTCCGACCGCTGGGATGTAATGTTTGGCAGGCAAAAGCCCGTGGACGATCCGGACAGGCTGTATCCATGCCGCTGGGGCAACGACTTCTTCCATCATTGGCACGAGGATGTCGAGCTCTTTGCCGAGATGGGCTTTAAGTGCCTGCGTCTTTCAATTTGCTGGAGCCGTATTTTTCCCACAGGGATGGAGGCCGAGCCCAACGGCGAGGGCTTGGAGTTTTACCGTCAGGTATTCGAGGCGCTGCGCGAGCATGGAATCGAGCCGCTTGTGACGCTGTCGCACTACGACTATCCGTTGGCTCTGGTCGAGCGCTATGGTGGCTGGCAAAGCCGAGAGATGATCGAGCGGTATGCGCACTACGTCGAGACCGTCGGACGCGCGTACCAGGGCCTCGTGCGTTATTGGCTTACGTTCAACGAGATCAACAGCGTGGCGCTGTCCTATCTCAACGCGGGTGTCACGCTCGAGGATGAGCGTGACCGTGCAGCCGTGACTGCGGCGTTCTCGCACCATATGTTTATGGCGAGCGCTCGCGCTGTCGAGATTCTGCACAAGATCGATCCCGCAAACAAGGTGGGTTGCATGGTCGCTGCCGGTGCGACCTATCCGTACCGTTGTGCGCCCGAGGACGTATGGCTTGCGTATGAGGAGGACCGCGGCCGCTACTTCTACACAGACGTGATGGCTGCGGGCGCCTATCCTGCTTGGAAGCTGCGTGCACTCGAGAAAGAGGGTGTTCACGTGCCCTTTGAGCCGGGCGATACGGAGTATCTGGCAGAGCATACGGTCGACTTCATCTCGTTCTCGTACTATTGCTCGCGCTTGGTGTGCGCCGATGATCAGGTGATCGCCGAGAAGGCGGAGGGCAACGTGTTCCCGACGCTGCGCAATCCGTACCTCAAGGATAAAGAGACTGCCTGGAAGTGGCAGATCGATGCGCTGGGTTTGCGCGTGACGCTTGCCGGCTACCACGATCGTTACCATCTTCCGCTCTTTATCGCCGAGAACGGTGTGGGCGGACTCGATGCGCTGGAAGACGGCAAAGTCCACGATGCGTATCATATTGATTACCTGCGAAGGCATATTCTTGCGCTGCGCGATGCAATTGTCGAGGACGGTGTTGACCTGATGGGATACACGCCGTGGGGCTGTATCGATTTGGTGTCGGCCTCGACGGGGCAGATGAAGAAGCGCTATGGCTTTGTTTATGTTGATGCCGATGATATGGGCAAAGGCACGTTCGATCGCTACCGAAAGGACAGCTTCTGCTGGTACCAAAAGGTCATTGCATCAAATGGCGAGGACTTGAGTTAACTCTTGCAGGTCTGTTGCCCCCGCGGTCCGCTTCGGCCGCGGGGGCTTTTGCTATTTACCTAGTCCCCGATGAGACCCTCATTCTGTGGGTAGTCATTGGGTGTTCCTATAGTTTTGTCAACCTTCGACGCTACTCCCGGTAGGGCACCCGGTCGCGCATCACGGCGTATATCGCCCTGAGCCG
>CAJMPZ010000066.1 GCA_905215445.1 uncultured bacterium
ATACCAGATTCCCCTCCAGTAGAATCTGCAAAGGGGAACCAGAAAATATAAATACAGTAAGCCGACGCGACAAAGGAGGCGTCCCTTTATCGCGTCGGCTTACTAGAAAAGTAAATATTATCTCAAGCGAGTAGCCGCCCGCCCGGGGCTTACCTATATCGTTCCACGCGCAGTTTCGCAGCGAGCGAAGCGACGCGAGAATGTTTGAGCATGGAATGATATAGGTAAGCCCCGGGCGGGAGGGATACGAGCGCCCTAGGCGATGCCGCTGGAGCCGAAGCCTCCTTTGCCTCGGTCGGTTTCGTCTAGTTCTTCTACTTCTATGAGGTTGACCGTGGGGACTTCTTGGATGACGAGTTGGGCTATGCGGTCGCCTTTATTGATTTGAATGTTAATGGAGGAATCCAGGTTGATGAGGATAACCTTGAGTTCTCCTCGGTAGTGGGCGTCGATGAGGCCCGGCGTGTTAACTATAGACAGGCCCTGCTTGATGGCCAAGCCGCTGCGGGGCTGGACGAAGCCGGCGTAGCCATCGGGCAGGGCGATGGCCAGCCCCGTAGAGACCAGACGGCGTTCAAAGGGCTTCAGGACGCAGTCCTCGTTGGAGCGTAGATCCAAGCCGGCATCGGTGTGATGGGCGTATTTGGGAAGCTCGACGGTGGGGTCGAGACGCTTTATGTTGACGGTAATGTTGAACATGGAATCACCTTAGCTTGTCGAGCTCTTGCAGAAACTCATCGACGTCTTTGAAATCGCGGTAGACCGAGGCAAAGCGGATGTACGCCACCTTGTCAATCTTGGCCAAGCGCTTGAGCACCATGTCACCCAACTCATGGGACGTGACGGCCGTCAGTGTGCGAGAGCGCAGCTCGACCTCGATGTCGTCGATAATCTCATTGAGCTTCTTAGTGTCGATATCGCGCTTGATGGTGGCGCGCATCAAGCCGACGAGCAGCTTATTGCGATCGAACCGCTGCTTGGTTCCGTCTGACTTAATGACCTCGATTGGGTCTTCGCATCGCTCGAACGTTGTAAAGCGATAGTTACACGAGCAACATTCGCGACGGCGCTTAATGGTGTTATTTGACTCCTGCATACGAGAATCAACGACGCGGGTATGTGCCTTGCCGCATTTGGGACAGCGCATGGTACCTCCTCTTAAACGATAACAAGGGTACCATGCGCAGCGCGATAATGATTACGAACGAGCAGGAACCTTAAGATGCGCACCGGCGGCGAGCGAACCATGCTCCAGATGATTGACGTTACGGATCATGTCGGAAGTCTCTTGCGTGGAAAGGCCTTCGATTGGATATTCCTCGGCAAGCGACCAAAGAGAATCGCCAGTCTGAACGCGAATGGTCTCGTAAGTAATGTTGGAAACGGACTCGGCATACGCGGCGTGACGAGCGCTAAAGACCGAAGTAGCGAGGACAAAGAAGAGCGTAAGCGCAACGGCGACGGCGACAATCGTCGGAACCTTCAGGGCAACGCGGGCCGGCGCGACTACAGCCTGCTGATTGCGAGCAGGCTGTACGGTCAAAGGTTGAATGCCGGAGCGGCCACCCTGAACAACCGTAAAAGTGGGTTCTACAGGCGTCTCGAGCTTAAGGGCGAGGTTTCCCTGGACCATATTCGTTACGTTCATCATGTTCTCCTCTCGCGTGTTTTGCTGAGAACAGTTTTATCAAGCCGCGCGGACAAAAATGTCTAGCGCGAGAACGAATGTTCGGTTATTATTATCTTCGAACAGTTGTTCCTGTCAAGCAAAATTCGAACATTTGTTTGACATGGGTAGAGAGGATGCCCTGATGGCTCGCAAAATTACCAAGCGTCAGCAGCAAATTTACGACTTCATCAAGGAATATCAGCAGGAGAAGGGTTATCCGCCCAGCGTGCGCGAGATGGCTTCTGCCGTGGGCCTTTCCTCCCCCAGCACCGTGCACGCCCATCTCTCTGCCCTGGAGGCGCGCGGGCTACTCAAGCGCGATGCCACCAAACCGCGCGCCCTGGAACTCTTTAACGAGGATGGTTCCTCTGTCTCAATTTCCAAATCTGACGAGCCCACCGCACCTCGCGGAACGGTCTCGCTACCGCTCGTTGGTCGCGTCGCGGCTGGGATTCCCATTCTGGCCGAGCAGAATATCGAAGACACGTTTACTATCCCGACCGAAATCGCCACTGATCAGGGTTCCTTTATCCTTGAGGTGCATGGGAGCTCAATGATCAATGTCGGCATCTTCAATGGCGATTACATCATCGTCCGTGAACAAAAGAGTGCCATGAACGGCGAAATTGTCGTGGCCATGATTGATGGTTCGGCGACCGTCAAGACGTTCTACAAGGAGCAGGGGCGTGTGCGCTTGCAGCCCGAGAACGACACCATGGAACCTATCTATGCAACGAATCCCGTTATCCTGGGCAAAGTCGTCGGCTTGATGCGCCGGTTCTCGTAATGCAAAAACGCATAACCATCTTTGATACCGTCCGCGGGTTTACGATGATTTCTATGGCAGGTTTTCACGCTTGCTATGATCTCGCCTACCTGTACGGCTGGGATATGCCTTGGTTTACCCAGACTGTCATTCAAGACGTCTGGCGCGCCAGCATCAGCTGGGTATTTTTGTTTATCGCGGGTTGGATGTGCACGCTCTCACGCAACAATGCCAAACGAGCGGCTAAGTACGCTGCCGCAGCTTTGGTCGTCTGGATCGCAACAACGCTCGTATCGGTCGACGATTCAGTGAACTTTGGCATCATTTATTGCATGGCGGTGTGCACCGCGGTGGTTGCGTTCACCCGTCCGTTACTCCAAAAATTACCGGGCTCATGGGGCATCGCAGCGTGCCTTGTTCTTTTTGCCCTAACCTGGGGCATTCCAAAGGCGGTCTACCCACTCCCCTACCTGGCATGGCTTGGATTCCCAGGCCTGGGTTTTGTTTCGGGAGATTACTATCCGCTCATACCGTTTGCCTTTATGTACCTTACCGGCTTTTTTGCTGCCCAGGCAGCACAAGCATCAAGTCTCGAAGCGCCAGCATGGGCATACGCCAATCCTATCCCGGCGCTCGCAGTCCTGGGTCGGCATGCCTTACCGTTCTACCTGCTCCATCAGCCAGTCATTCTAGGCGTGCTAGAAATCGTTTATTCCGTACGATAGCGCTCGAGCCGCGGTGCAATACGAGCCGGCAGTTTCGCCACAATGCGAACGCCGTCCTCGAGATATTCCTCATGCAGAAGGGTTCCCTGCTCATGCACCAGCGTGATGAGAGCGCCCTCACGATACGGGATATCAGCGGAGAGCAACACATCGGTGGCAGCTGCCTCGCGAGCAATCCGGTCGACGAGATCGTCGAGCCCCTCGCCCGTTTGGGCCGAGAATAGAACGGCCTCCGGATAGCGACGACGGAAACTCAATCGATTGACGCTATCGAGAAGATCGATTTTATTGAACACCGTAAGCGTTAAACGCTCTCCGGCGCCGATCTCATCAAGCACGCGGTCGACAGCCTCCAGCTGCCGCTCATAATCCTCGTCAGACGCATCTACGACTTTGAGAATTAGATCGGCACCCAACACCTCGGAAAGCGTCGATTTAAAGGCATCGACCAGACCATGCGGCAGTTTTTGAATAAAGCCGACGGTATCGGTAATCGTCATGCCGCGACCGCCGGGCAGGCGATACGAGCGCGTCGTCGGATCGAGCGTAGCAAACAGCTTGTCCTGCGAAAGTACCGTAGAGCCGGTCAGACGATTGAGCAACGTCGATTTACCGGCATTGGTATAACCGGCTAACGCGACGCGAAACGCCGGTGACTCAATGCGGCTCTTGGATTGAACATCGCGGCGCTGTTCAACCTGCTTGAGCTCACGACGAAGCGCAGCGATCTTATTACGAATGAGGCGACGGTCGACCTCGAGCTGACTTTCGCCCTGACCAAAACGTGAGCCGATGCCGCCGCGCGTCTGCTCCTTGGCGAGATGGCTCCACATGCCACGCAGGCGAGGCAACAAATATTGAAGCTGTGCCAGCTGTACCTGCAGGCGTCCCTCACGCGTCTGAGCATGCAGGCCAAAGATATCCAGGATCAGTGCTGTACGATCGATAATCTTTACCGGCTCGCCCACGGCTTTCTCCAAATAGGATTGCTGCGAGGGGGTCAGGTCGTCGTCAAAAATA
Source organism: uncultured bacterium (assembly GCA_905215445.1). Taxonomy (GTDB): domain Bacteria; phylum Actinomycetota; class Coriobacteriia; order Coriobacteriales; family Coriobacteriaceae; genus Collinsella. The sequence goes on from CAJMPZ010000066.1 coordinate 4,181, forward strand.
ACGACATCGGCGTCCATGCGATGCACCAGGCCGCACAGCTCTTCAACCTTACCGGAACCGATAAACGATTTAGGATACGGCTTTACCAAACGCTGCGACAAACGTGCCACGCACTGGGCACCAGCTGTGTGGGCAAGACGCTCCAGCTCATCAAGCGAGCGATCGTGTGGCCATGCATTGTCGCGCCACTCAACACCAACTAAAATGGCACGCTCGGGCTCGGGTGCCGTGGGAACAAGGGGGAAACGGGCCATTAGGCAGCCTCAATACGATGCAGGATATCCTCAACGACCTCATCGATCGTACATTCATCCATATCAAACCACACGATACGGTCATCGCGCTTAAACCACGAAAGCTGACGCTTGGCATAACGACGCGAACGCATCTTAATGAGTTCGCGGGCCTCATCCATGCTCATCATGCCATTGAAAGCATCGATGATCTCTTTATAACCAATTGCCTGCATCGACGTCAGGGCATCTCCCAGCCCTTGGTCCATAAGACCACGGACCTCATCGACAAGACCCTGCTCAAACATCAGATCGACGCGCAGATTAATGCGCTCGTAGAGCACCTCGCGATTACGCGTCAAACCAAACCATAGGGCATGATAATGCTCGTGCGGAACACTAAACTGACTTTTTTGCTGTGCATAGGAGATACCATCATCATTCATCTCGAGCGCACGAATCACACGGCGCACGTTATGGGGATGAATAACAGCAGCCGATTCTGGATCGCGCTCGGCAAGCAAGGCATGCAGTTCTTCCTCGCCAATACGCTCGGCAAGCTCCTGATAGCCCGCACGGCGATCGTCCTCAAGTTCTCCCGAGGGAAAGTCCATCTCATCGAGGGCGGCCTTGAGATACAGGCCCGTACCCCCGCAAAACACCGGAAGACGTCCTGACCCGAGCAGGCGCTCAACATGCGCGCGAGCGTCGGCCTGGTAAAGCGCTGCAGAGTACGCTACGCCCGGCTCTACGATGTCAACGAGACGCAGGGGCGCCGTGCACTCATCGGGCGTCATCTTTGCGGTGCCGATATCCATACCGCGATAGATTTGCATCGCATCACACGAAAGCACTTCAGACGAAAGGCGAGCGGCCAAACGGTCAGCGACGTCACTTTTACCAACCGCAGTCGGACCGACAATCGCAACGGCGGAAAGACCTGCCCCGGGAGAAATCATTAGCGCGGCTCACCCACAACGGAACCTGACAAATACCAAGTCTTAGCAACGTCGACGTCAACATCAACGATCTTACCAATAAGCTGGTCGATGCTATATCCCTCGGGAATGGGCGCATGAACGGTCTGATTCTTGGGGCTCTTGCCCAGCAGCACCGCATCGTTCTTTTTACTCGTACCCTCAATGAGCGCCGGCACCACGGTATGGAGCTCACCCTGGTTATACTCGTGTGCCGTGGTCTCGATAACCTTAACCAGACGGTTGAAACGCTCGAGAATAACCTCATGCGGCGTAGGATCGTCAATCTCGGCGGCCGGGGTACCGGCGCGCTTGGAATAGATGAAGGTATAGGCCTGAGCATAGCGGACCGTCTCGGCAAGTGAGAGCGTCTGCTCAAAGTCTTCTTCAGTCTCGCCCGGGAAGCCAACGATAATGTCGGTCGAGAGCGCGATATCGGGCATGCGGTTGCGAATGCGATCGACCAGGCCCAGATAGTCCTCGCGTGTATAACGACGATTCATCTCTTTGAGGATCCGCGTCGAACCTGACTGGACGGCCAGGTGCAGTTGCGGCATAACGGCAGGTGTCTCGGCCATGGCATCGATGGTCTCGGGCAGCAGATCCTTGGGATGCGAAGACGTAAAGAAGATACGCTCCACGCCCGTATCGCCCACGGCACGCAGCAGATCGGCAAAACGCGGCTTGCCAAACAGATCGCGACCATATGAATTAACGTTTTGGCCCAACAGCGTAATCTCACGCACGCCCTGGCGCACCAAACCGGTCACCTCGTCGACAATCTCCTCGAAGGGGCGGCTCTTTTCGCGACCGCGCACGTACGGCACGATGCAATAGGTGCAGAAATTATTGCAGCCCGTCATGATTGGCACCCAGGCGTGATACTGGGTCTCGCGATGCCACGGCATGCTCATGGCGTCCGTATCTTCATGCTCATTGGTGCGGATATGACGCTTGCCATCAAGGAACGCCTCGGCAATGAGCTCGGCCACATGCGCGATGGAATGCGTGCCAAAGATAACATTGACGTTATCGACGTTGGTGAGCAGGCCCTCGCCATCGCGCTGCGCGATGCAACCACCAACGGCAACCACGCGCTTGCCCGAAGGCGAAGGCGGCAGGCTTTTGCAGGAATTGCACTGACCGTACAGGCGAGTATCGGCGGCCTCGCGCACGCAGCACGTCATGAAGACAACGATATCGGCATGCGCGGGATCGAGCGCCATGAGGCAGCCAAACGAATCAAGCAAACCGCTCACACGCTCGGAGTCGTGCTGATTCATCTGGCAGCCGAAGGTGCGGATAAAGTAGGTTTTACCGGCAAGAATATCGCGTACGGAACGCTGGTCCATGTGCATAAGTCCTAACGATGGGGAGCGAAACGAGGCAAGCAGAAGCTATGCCACAGGCTTAACATCATCCATGACGACGTTATCCATAGCAGCTCGATTGATCTGGTGAACGTAGATAGAAAGGCGGATGGCCGTGCGCGACTCCCCGTTAATGAGGATGTCGGAGAACACGGGCGCGCAGGAAATATCAAAACCGGTTGGAATCAAAAAACCGCGCGCGATAGCAACGGCCTTAATGGCCTGGTTGACGGCGCCGGCGCCGACACACTGGATGTTGACGGGTACACCATCCTTGACCATGCCGGCGATGGCGCCGGCAACGGACGCGGGCGATGATTTGCTTGATACCTTCAGGCAATCCATGAAGAAACTCCTGCATTTAAAAGTACGTTTTAACTGCAATAACTGTATCGTACCGAGTGGACTCGGTAAAGGCACTATTCCTCTTTGGCAAGATCGAAGGTCACGGTGATTCGATCACGCGAAACGCGAATCTTTGGGTCGCCGCAAAGGTTGAGATAGTACCGGGCAGCAAGGTCATTAAAGTCGCGCTCCACAGCACGCGAAAACTGTGCCATGTCATCCTTGGCAATACGTAGCCCGCGACGATCCTTCGCGAGATCGACAGGAGCCGGCACATGCGAGGACGAATCACGCTCGCGCAGCAGGCGCGCGGTCACACCGCGAACGGGCTTAATCTGCCCTGCCAAAATGCGATGGGCCGTGCGCTCGGACATCTCAAGACCCAAACCCGAACAGATACGGATAAAGTCCTCGGCATCAGAAGCAAGGCCTAAACGATCGACAACCGGAAGCTCGCTCTCGTCATCAATGAACAGGAGACGAGACGTATCAAGCCGGCTTGACGCCTGAGCATAAAGGGTCGCGGCAATCTCAGACGGAGAACCAAGATAGACATCGCAACCACGCAACTCCTCGAGCGCAAACTCACATGCAGCGCGAATAATATTATGCGGACCGCGAGCACAGACATAACGTCCGTCCTCATCCTTGACGGCCTGGGGCCAGCTGGACTGATCGGCACGCTCACTGAGGCGGTCGACCGCAACGCTCACCTTAAAGGCTGAACCAAGATCGACGTCGGACGTGACCACACGGGCCTCGTCGGTGTTCTGCTTAATCGAAAACAATGCCATGCCACGACCGTGAACGCCCCAACGGTCCACCTTCATGCTCTCGAGCTTGGAGGTAACGCGGGCATCAAAGATTCGCTCTTGCATATCCTGCGGAACGCCAGAACCGTTATCCAGAAAGACAAGCGTGCGGACGCCATCTTCCTTGGTCGTGGCGAGATAGACCTTGTCGGCGCCGGCATCGCGAGCATTACGGAGCATTTCGATGACGATGTCCTCGACATGCTGAATGTCGTGCTTAGCCTGGCGCCGCTCGGCCTCCGAAACGCGGAGGCGGACATACCCCTCGCCAAGGTTCTCCTCGACGCGAAGGTTGCCCTCCCCCGACATCGACGCGATAAATGAGATGAGCTCGTTCGCGTCGCTCATGTTATTTAGCGATATCGACAGCGCGGCTCTCGCGAATCACGACGACGCGCACCTGACCGGGATACTCCATCTCTTCCTCGATCTGATGGGCGATATCGTGAGCCAGGACCGTGGACTGGGCATCGGAGATCTTGTCCGGCTGGACCATGACGTGGACCTCGCGTCCGGCCTGCATGGCATAGGTACGTTCGACGCCGTCATGGGAGTTGGCGATCTCCTCAAGCTTCTCAAGACGCTTGATGTAGTTCTCGGCAGACTCGCGACGGGCACCGGGGCGAGAGGCAGAGACAGCATCGGCGGCCTGCACCAGGACATCGAGCACCGTGTTGGGGTCGACATCGGCATGGTGAGCCTCAATAGCGTGGACGATAACGGGCTTCTCGCCATAACGGCGGGCAAGCTCGGCGCCGATGACGGCATGCGGGCCCTCGACGTCATGGTCGATTGCCTTGCCCAGGTCATGAAGCAGGCCGGCGCGCTTGGCGGTCACAACGTCCAGGCCAAGCTCGGAAGCCATCACGCCGCACAGATCAGAGACCTCGAGGGAATGCTGAAGCACGTTCTGACCAAACGAGGTACGGTAGCGCAGGGCACCAAGGGTCTTGACGATCTCGGGGTGCAGGTCGTGGATGCCGGTATCGAAGGCAGCCTGCTCGCCAGCCTCGCGCACGCGCTGCTGAACCAGGTCGGCGGCCTTGTGATACATCTCCTCGATACGGGCAGGGTGAATGCGGCCGTCGGCGATGAGGTTCTCGAGGGCGACACGGGCGGTCTCACGACGGACCGGGTCGAAGCTCGAAAGAACGACGGTCTCGGGCGTGTCGTCGATCACGAGGTTGACGCCGGAAACCTGCTCGAAGGTCCGGATGTTGCGACCCTCGCGACCGATGATACGGCCCTTGAGGTCATCAGAGGGAATGTGCACGGAGGTAACGGTGACCTCGGCAGTGTGGTCGACAGCGCAGCGCTGAATCGCCAGGGACAGAATCTCCTGGGCGGTCTTGTGGCACTCGGCGCGAACCTGCTGCTCAGACTCGCGAATGATCGTGGCAGCCTCGTGGGTGACCTCGCCACGAACCTTATCGAGGAGCTCCTTGTGGGCGTCCTCGCGGGTAAGGTCGGCGATACGCTCGAGCTCGGAGGTCTGCTTTGCGCAAAGCTCCTCGAGCTCTCGGGAGCGCTTCTCGACCTGACCGGCCTGACTGGACAGCTGATGCTCGCGCTTGTCGAGAGCGTCGTTACGGCGATCGAGGGATTCCTCGCGCTGCATCACGCGGTTCTCGAGCGTACGAATCTCGTTCTTACGCTGCTTGTCCTCGGCCTCGGCGGCCTGCTTGTTCTTGATGATCTCCTCTTTAGCCTCGAGCAGAGCCTCTTTTTTGAGGGTCTCGGCCTGACGCTTAGCATCACCGATCAGGGACTCAGCCTGTGCGTGTGCCGACTGAATCTTTTCGTCGGCCTCGTGAAGACTACCCTGCTTGGCGGTGCGCATGTAGGCAATGGCGGCGACGGCACCCAAAACGATGCCAACGAGCGCTGCAATGATAGGCATGCTCACTCCTTTTTATGGATTCGTTACACAACAAAGCGAACCGTCCTTACGAACGGCTCGCGACATTTGAGTAATATGGGCGCAGCTTATGCGGGTCGGATACAGATAAACATATAAACAAACTCATCACAGATGAGCACATATCACAAAGCAAATGACAGTGTTTATCGTACGTTGAACCACAACAACTGTCAAATAAATGGCCCCAGCACGGCGGCTAAAACGCGGTGAACGGCAGGGCCACAAAACGCATACGCCTAAACCGCACATTCCTCACGTTCGGCATCGAGACGTGCCTTAACGGCATCGGCGGCGATGTGATACGAGAAGCCCTTGCCCATCAAAAACCGAACCAGTTTTTCGAATCCGCGCGTCTCTGGAACACGCCGCTTGGCGAGCAGGGCTGACGCACGCGCCAAATCGTCTTCGACGGCAAAATAATCCTCGGGATAACCGGGAATGTCATCGAGCACGACATGACGGCGCTTGAGCTCGGTCTCGATTTTACGCTGTCCCCAACCGCGCCGCTTGCGTTCCTCGATAAAGTACGAGCAAAAGCGGTTCTCGTCTAAAAAGCGATACTCGGTGGCGCGCTCGACGGCGAAATCGATCGCGGGCTGGCGAAAGCCGTAGCGTGCCAACTTGTCACGGACCTCACCCGTCGCATGGTCGCGTCGCGATAGCATCTCGGTCACCATGGTAAGTGCACATTTACGCTCGATGAGCTGCACCGCTTCACGAAAGTTATCCCAATCACAGGGAAGATCGGGGCGATTTTTGACATACAGGCGCGCGACCCGCACGGGAATCCAAATGGACCGCTCAAAACCGCCCTCAAGCTCACAATCGATCTGTGCGCAAGGCTTTTTGGACGCATACCCGCTCGAGAACGAGGAGGCCGCCTTCTTATCGGGAAAGACGACCGTGGCCTCGGTCACCGTATACGACATGAGCGTAACCGCTACTCGTCGTCATCATCGAGCATGGCGGAACCATCGATGGCGTAAAGCTCGTCAAACTCCTCAGGCGCAGGCTGATCGGTCAGCTCGACCTCGGACGGAGCATCGTCATCAAACTCAAGCCCGCAGGCAAGGCGGACCTTATGCTCAATCTCGTCGGCGCAATCGGGGTGTTCGCGCAGGAACGCCTTGGCGGCCTCGCGACCGTTGCCGAGCTTGTCCTCGCCATAGGCAAACCAGGAGCCCATCTTCTTGCAAATGCCGCACTCGACAGCCATGTCCAGAATCGAGCCCTCCTTAGAGATGCCCGTACCGTACATGATGTCGAACTCAGCAGAACGGAACGGAGCTGCCACCTTGTTCTTAACGACCTTGGCGCGCACGCGGTTACCGATAACCTCATCCTTAAGCTTAATGCTGTCGATGCGGCGAATGTCGATACGCACCGAAGAGAAGAACTTAAGGGCGCGGCCGCCCGTCGTGGTCTCGGGGTTGCCGAACATGACGCCGATCTTCTCTCGCAGCTGGTTAATGAAGATGCACGTGGTGTTCGACTTCGAAAGCGACCCCGCCAGCTTGCGCAGCGCCTGCGACA
>CAJMPZ010000067.1 GCA_905215445.1 uncultured bacterium
GGGTACCGCCTCGCGGTGACATCGTTTTTATGTCAACCTTGGTCTAACAGAGCCTATCGTTTTGTACCGTTGCTAGATTTTTCTAAAAAATGGACAGACCAAGAACTCTATTCGGCTTTTGGGCTCAATCAAGATGAAATCACCTTCATCGAAGAATCAATCCAGCCCATGGATACAGGTGAATAGCTATGTCCACTGATGAGTTTTTCCCACAACGGCCGGATTCCCATCCATCAATCTACGCCTATAAGGACGCTAATCCCAACCATGATGGGCTCCTCAAGGTTGGCTACACCACGCGCGACGTCGAAGTGCGTGTGCGTGAGCAATTTCCGGTGATTCAACCCGAGGAGCGACCCTACAACATCGTTTTCGCAGAGTCGGCAGTTCGCGATGATGGCACGGTGTTCCTTGACCACCCGTTGCACCACTGGCTTGAAAGACATGGCCACGAGGGGATGGGTGGCGAGTGGTTTCGCTGCACGCCAGATGATGTGCGCGCTGCATGGGTCGCCGTACGCGACCGCACCGAGAACGTCGAGGAGCGTGACCAGAACTTCAAGATGCGCCCAGAGCAGGCGGAAGCCGTGCGGCGCACTCGCGAGTATTTCGAGTCGGTCAACGCCGAGGGTTCTAAACGTACGCCCAAGTTCCTATGGAACGCAAAGATGCGCTTCGGCAAGACATTCGCCTCCTACGAGCTCGCCAAGTCCATGGGCATGAGCCGCGTGCTCGTGCTCACGTTCAAGCCTGCCGTCCAGAGCGCGTGGGAGGAAGACCTCAATCGCCATGTCGATTTTGAGGGCTGGCAGTTCGTGTGCCGCGAAGGGCGACAATACGAGGATTGCGATCCGTCGCGTCCCATCGTCTGTTTCGGCTCGTTCCAGGACTACCTCGGCCTCGACTCCAACGGCAACATCAAGGCTCGCCACGAATGGGTGCGTCTAACCGACTGGGACCTTGTCATCTTCGACGAGTACCACTTCGGCGCGTGGCGAGACTCCGCGCGCAAGCTCTTCGCCTCGATTGGCGAGGACGACGAGAAGGCCGTCCACGAGGACGTCAGGGTCACTGGTAACGAGCAGGACGAGACCTGGCTGCCCATCGTCACCAAGTACTTCCTGTTCCTGTCTGGCACGCCGTTCCGTGCTCTCAACTCGGGAGAGTTCATCGAGGAACAAATCTTCAACTGGACCTACTCGGACGAACAGGCCGCGAAAGCCGCCTGGAAGCCCTTCCAAGGCCCCAATCCCTACGCGTCGCTCCCTCGCATGGTCATGCTCACCTACCAGATGCCGGAGGACATTAAGCGCATAGCGCTCAACACCGATACCAACCAGTTCGACCTCAACGTCTTCTTCTCTGCGGAGGGCGAGGGCGAGGCCGCGCAGTTCAAGTTCAAGAGCTATGTTCAGATGTGGTTGGACCTCATGCGCGGCCAGCACATGCCTACCACGGTTGACGAGCTCAAGCTCGGGGAGAAGCCGGCCATGCCGTTTTCCGACGTGCGCCTACTTTCCGTGCTCGGTCATACCCTATGGTTCCTGCCTAACGTCGCATCGTGCTTTGCCATGAAGAACCTGCTCATGGAGCGCCAGAACACCTTCTTCCATGACTACCACATCAACGTGTGCGCAGGCTCGGGCGCGGGCATCGGCCTTGCCGCCCTGCCGCCCGTGCAGAAGTCGATGCGCGACCCACTCGAGTCGAAGTCCATCACGCTGTCCTGCGGCAAGCTCACTACGGGCGTCACGGTGAAGCCCTGGACCGGCGTATTCATGCTTTCCAACGTGAAGAGCGCCGAGACCTACTTCCAGACGGCGTTTCGCGTGCAGTCGCCCTGGACGGTCAAGGACGACGACGGGAACGTGCAGATCGTCAAAAACGAGTGCTACGTGTTCGACTTTGCGCTCGACCGCGCCCTCACCATGGTGTCCGACTACTCCACGCAGCTCTCCACCGAGAAGAAGGGGCCCGAGCAGAAGGTCGGCGACTTCATCCGCTTCCTGCCCGTGCTCGCCTACGACGGCAGCCGCATGAAGGAGATCGACGCCTCCGAGATCCTCGACATCGCCATGGCGGGAACCTCCGCGACGCTGCTCGCCAAGCGCTGGGAGTCGGCGCTGCTGGTCAACGTCGACAACGACACGCTGCGCCGCCTGCTCGCCAACGACGAGGCCATCAACGCCCTCATGAGCATCGAGGGCTTCCGAAGCCTCAACGATGACATCAAGACCATCATCAACAAGTCCGAAGCCGTCAAGAAGGTCAAGAAGGAGAAGGGCGACAACCTCACCCAAAAGGAGAAGAAGCAGCTCACCGAGGAGGAGAAGGAGTTCAAGTCCAAGCGCAAGGAAATCCAGGAGAAGCTGATCAAGTTCGCCACGCGTATCCCGGTTTTCATGTACCTCACCGACTACCGCGAGGAGACTCTCTACGACGTCATCACTCAGCTGGAGCCGGGGCTTTTCAAGAAGGTCACTGGCCTTGACGTCTCTGATTTCAATTTGCTCGTCTCGCTCGGCGTGTTCAACTCCGCCCTCATGAACGACGCGGTCTACAAGTTTCGCCGCTACGAGGATGCAAGCCTTGTCTATACCGGTATCAATAAGCACGAAGGTGAGAAGGTCGGCCTTTACGACACGTCGCTGTCCAATTACGACTACCTCTACGCGAAGCAGCAGGAGTCGATGGTTGCTCCCGACGGGTCCGCTCTGGGCAACGGCGCTAAGGCGGAAGTTTCGTCTCCCGTTCCTACCGTCAGGCCCCCGGCCAAGCCGTCGACATCTGGCGCGCCAAGGTCGACGGCGAATACGACACCGCGCGGAGAGGCGCCCGTCAAAAAGGACTGGGTCGTCGACGTCCTCGAGTCCTGCAACGTTCGCATCGCTGATCGTCGCCCCAAGGGCGGAAGCCTTTGGGCAATCGGCGGCGGGGAGCTCGACGCCGTCATGAACGAGCTTGCCGCAAATGGCGCACAGTTCACCTACAAGCTGGAGGGCGGCAAGGCAACGGGCTTCAAGGCTGGCTGGTGGCTTTCCGGTTATCCGAAAAAGTCCGAGCCCAAGGCTTTGGAGCCTGAAGGGCCGGCCATCACCGAAGCGGACCTTTCCAAGATCGAGGAGGGAACCCAGGTCTTCCATAAGAGCTTCGGCTACGGCGAGGTCGTCTCAATCGGTAGCGACAAAATCGCCGTGCGCTTCGACAACGATAAAAAGAAGAAAGATCGCAAATTTATGTTCCCGTCAAGCTTCTACCAAGGGATGTTGCAGCTATGAGATCCGCAGACGCTATCAAGTCGATACTTGAGGAGCAGGGCCGTTCCCAACGTTCCCTTGCTATCGACCTCGGTCTCACCCCGCAGGCGCTAGACCAGCGTCTGAAGTCGAAGACTATGAAGGTTGAGACCCTGTGCCAAACGGCGGCGCGGCTCGATTACTCTGTGAAGCTGGTTCCGAACGGTGGCGGCGAGAGCATAGAGATCGAGGGTTAACCGATGAGCTCGGAGCTTGACCTGTTGCTTCCTGATACCGAAAACGAAGCGGGCGCGCCGCAGGACGCCCCGCGAACCATTGAGCGCTCGCCGAGAAATCTCATCGGAGAGGCTCGCTTGGCGTTCGATGCTGGGCTGCTAATTTCATGCCTTACAGTTCTAGTCACCATTCCAGATGTTTGTTCGAACCTGATTGACTCTAGCAATAGAGATGGACAGCGGAATTGGTGCACGAGGTATCTCGGGTTTCCTAACACCCCTGTGGTTGACGACATCGACAGATCTCGCAAGCAAAGTCGAGACCATATCGAGCGAACGATGAACGCGCTCATGCGGGAAGACAACTTCACCGCATCAGATTTCTGCCAGTTGCGAAACGCTGTGCTCCATACCGGATCTTCGGTCGTTGACGGCGCGGGAGCAAAATATTCGCCGTTCCATTCGATCGGCATACAGGTCTTCGACAACGACAGCCAGCTGGTCATCGGATATGGATCAACCAGCTCACCAGAGCCGGATGGGGTCGAGAACGACTGTCGCATAAAGATCACTCTCAACTTAACCGCCCTGCTCTCGCGCATGGAGAAAGGTGTCGCTGCATTTTTGAGCGAGTATCCTGAGCTCGATAGGGAGAACGGAAAGAGGGATTGCCTAACTTGGGGAATCGTTGATTTTCGAGCTCCAATCGGGTAAGGCTTTCTTCAGAATGAGGAGTATGGGAAGAGGGGACAACCGCAAATGAAAGCAACCGAGGCGAATCTGCTTGACCTTATGGGCGTGGCGAAGATGCAGTTCGTCATTCCCGTGTACCAGCGAGTTTACTCGTGGAGTGTAAAAGAGTGCGAGGTGCTTTGGGATGACGTCATGCGAGCGGGTCGTGATGGCGTATCGCACTTCGTGGGGTCGATGCTTTATATCCCCGAGTCCGAGAGCTCTGCCACGAGCATTTCGCGCGTGCTTTTGATTGACGGGCAGCAGCGCATGACGACGTTTTCGTTGATGATCGCCGCCTTGGCTGACTATCTGGAGGGTTATCCCGACAAGGCCGGCTTCCTTGGCGATCTCAAGATTTCAGCGTTGCGGAAGAACTACCTCTTTAACGATGACGACTACAACGGCCTGGCGCGCTACAAGCTGGTGCTTTCACAGGACGATAAAGAGACGCTGTTCTCCATCGTGTCCGGGTCTCCCGTGCCAGATGAAAAATCGGATCGGATCGTCGAGAACCATGCGTTCTTCCGCGAGAAGATGCGTGGTAAATCATTTGATCCGGCAAGGCTTTGGGCGGGACTAAACCGCGTGCAGGTCATCGACACTAAGCTCACCGCTGGCGTTGATAATGCCCAGCTCATATTTGAGTCCATGAACTCCAAGGGCAAGCCGCTCACGCCTATCGACCTCATTCGTAACTACGTTCTTATGTCGCTTCCCAACGACGAGCAAACCAAGCTTTACGAGGGTTACTGGCATCCGCTCGAGCGCCTGTTCGGTAAAGGCGGCGAAGAAGAGTTCAATGCATTTATCTGGTACTGGTTGTGGCTCAAGGTTCCCAATAGGATGCCGAAGGAAAACGAGGCCTACCACGAGTTCAAACGCTATTTCGCTGACGACTACGATGGGGATACCGAGGGCCTGCTGAAGGAGCTCCGCGAATATGCGCAAAGATATGCCAGGCTGTTCCTTGGCAAGGAGAAAGACGAGGGTCTGCGCCGAGTGTTCGGCAGGATTGCCTGTCTTTATGTGAAATCGGTCAGACCTTTGCTGATGCTGCTTTACTCGGTTTATGAAGGAGGCAGGATTGACCGCAATGCGTTTTTACGTATCTGCGAGACTATCGAGTCGTTCCTGTTCAGGCGGGCGGTTTGCGGCAGGCTTACCACGGGCCTAAATAATTTCTTTGCCGGCATGTATCGCAATCTCGAGCAGCAGGATGATATAGAGGAGTACGTTACGGCGATGCTCCTTATCCACAGCAGCGGTATGACCGCGTACTTCCCGACAGACGAGCATTTTGTCGAGGAGCTTAAGACGCGTGACTGTTACAACCGCTTCTCTAAAAAGCGCTATTACCTGGAGCGCATGGAGAACTGGCACCACCCGAAGGAGCCCATCTCGGCTGACGATTACCAGATCGAGCACGTCATGCCCCAGACGATCGATGGTGAGCACGGCTGGAAGGAATCGCTTGGTGAGAACTGGGAAGACATCCACGACAGGCTGTGCAACAACTTGGGAAATCTTACGCTGACGGGCTACAACCAGGAGTACTCAAACCGGTCGTTCTCGGACAAGCTCAATCTTTCGAACGTGGGACTTAAATGCAGCCCGCTCTACCTAAACAAGTCGATCGCCTCGCATGAAAAATGGGGCGAGGAGGAGATTAGGCAGCGCGCGGACGATCTGGCGAAAGAGGCGTGTGAGATATGGAAATATCCCGACCTTCCGGCAGATGTCGTCGACAAGTATCGCCCCTCTCGTGGGAAGTCTGACGAGGTGCCTATTTGGACCTTGCAAGAGAACCATCCAACCTTTGCCGAGGGCGGGCTTAATCAAAAATTGTTCGAGGAGATACGCGAGTCTATCCTCAACGCCAATCCTTCGTGGGAATCCTATATGGCCAAGTACTACGTAGGATTCAGGTCGGGCAAACGGAAGTTGCATGCCGTGCTGGAAGGCAGGACTAGCAACGGCGGCTGGATTGCCGTTGGCTTGGCAAAGAGTGTGGACGAGCTGATTGACCCGGAGGCCATGTGTCAGGACAAGCGCGCACAGGGTGGATTTGGGCCGGGTATGCCGACCTATGTTGCACTCCGTAGCGCTGACGATATTCCGGCGGTGCTCGATCTTATAAAGCAGTGCTAGGTTGAAGGCCGGGGATTGGCCCCCCGGCCCTCATTGCCTCAGATTTGTTGGTGGCTCTTCACCGTAAAGCGCATCTGGTGGGAGAGGCTGCTCTTGGTCGGTTGGTGTCGGAATCGCGGGCAATTATTCGGCCTAAATCCGGAAAAGTGCAATATTGACTGGTATAAAAGTACGGAAAAGTGTCGTAATACACACTTCAAAACCTCGAAAAAGTGTCGAAATGAGCACCTAACAACCACGGAAAAGTGTATCCTAGTGCTAAAACAGCACGTAATAAGGGGTGCGCTTATGCTGCAGAGAAAAGCGAAAGCACGGTTTGAATCTTGGCTTGCCTCGTCGCCTGACAAGGCTCTTTTGGTCAAGGGTGCCCGACAGGTAGGAAAGTCATATTTGGTCAACGTCTTTGCAAACGAATCGTTCGAAAATGTCGTGATGTTCGATCTTATCGCCGACGCGTCCGTGCGCGATTCGTTTTTGGCGGCGAAAAGTGCGGACGACCTGCTTATGCGCATGTCTATTGCTGCGACGCAGCCGATGGTTGCGAACAAGACCGTCGTGGTTATCGACGAGGTACAGCGATGCCCCAACGTGGTGACGTTTATCAAATACCTGGTCCAGCGCGGTGACTTTCGATACATCCTTACCGGATCGCTCCTTGGTGTTGAGCTCGAGGGCATCGATTCCCTGCCGGTGGGGTATGTCGAGCAGGCCCAGATGTACCCGCTCGACTTTGAGGAGTTTTGCTGGGCAAATGGCGTTGGTGCCAGCGTGTTTGACATGCTCAGGGGCTGTCTAGAGGATGAAGGGGAGCTTCCCGGCTACCTGTATGACCGCTTGCTCGATCTGTTCCATCAGTATGTGGTGGTGGGAGGCATGCCCGACGCGGTCAATTCCTTCTTGGCGACGCGCAATGTCGACGAGGTTCGAAACATCCACCGCGATCTTCACGCCCTGTATCGCGATGACATCGCAAAGTACGCTCCGCCCGAGCTACGCTTGGTTATTCGCGATATCTATGATTTGATTCCAAGCGAGGCAGGCTCCAAAAACAAGCGATTCAAGCTGTCATCGATTAACGGTGTTAAGCGCTTTTCGCAGGTTACAGACCATTTTCTCTGGCTCTCGGAGGCGGGTGTCGCGCTTCCCGTGTATAACGTGACAGCTCCGGTAGCGCCTCTTTTAATGGGGGAGCAGCGAAATCTATTTAAGCTGTTTTACCTGGACACCGGAATGCTCATGTCGTCGTATTCCAAAAGGGTCGCCCAAGACGTTTTTGATGGGGAGGCGGAAGGCGCCTTTGGCATGAACATGGGGGCGGCGTTTGAGGGCTTCGTTGCCCAAGAGCTCAAAGCCCACGGATTCAGATTGCGCTACTTTACGTCCAAAAAGGTCGGTGAGCTCGATTTTGTGGAAGAGACGCTCGATGGGGAAGTGCTCGCCATCGAGGTCAAATCGGGCAAGAGCTTTAAGTCCCACGCGGCACTCGATAACGCACTGGCAACGAAGGGCTTCGGAATCGATCGCGCCCTGGTACTTGCGGAATGTAATCTTCACCGCGATGGTGACGTGCTGTATCTGCCCATCTTTATGGCAGGGCTTTTGGAGCCGTAACGTGCCGCCGACTCTTCCGACCCTCCCTTAGTCCTTGCTACTCGTCGTTTCCGTCGTTGGGGTCGCCCTTGAGGGTGTTGATGTCTAGGTACTGGTTGTCGTCCTCTTTTTGCTGGGTCTCCGACTCCGCTTGGGTGGGGCCGCGGAACAGTTGGAATCCCTCAAACGCAATGACACCGAGCAGGGCAATGATAATGGCGATAAAGGCAACCTTGACTGCCTGCGGAAATTCCGAGAAACGCAGCGCCTTTTCCTCGGCGTAATAATCGGCGAAGCGCTCTTCGCCCGTGCTTTTGGTATACGCCGGCGCGGACGCGGCCTCCGGGTCATATTCCGGTGCAGGCGTGGCAGCGTACGGATCGTTGAGATAATCGCTCGATGCGGTGCCATAATCCTCGGTCTCGATGCGACCGGTGCCAGCATAGCCATCGGAATAATCGGAATATGCCGCACTGCCCTCATAGCCCGCGGCGCTCGTGTTGGCGGCAAAAAGCGGGTTAACTGGAACGTCGAGCGCTGGCATGCCGGTAGAGGTCTCATCCAGATCGGCTGCAGCCCAGGAATCGTAGGCAACCTGATGGGCAACGGGCTCATCGAGCCTTGTGACCGGAGGCTTGCGTGCCGCAGGAACAGGCAACTGCTGGGCGCTGTACATAACGGTGCTGTCGGCCGATTTGCCCTGCGTCGCTGCGGCGAGAAATGCCGCCGTCTCGGACGGGTCGCTTGCGGGGCGGGGAGCGGGCGTGGGCGCCGAAGTGGGTGCGGCCTTAACCTCGGGCGTCGAAACAAGCGACTGCGCAGGAGTCGGCACAGATGCGGGCTTAGGCGCAAGTGCGGGATTGGGGTTTGACGGGCGAGCCCCGCCGCCCATGAGTTCGTCGGCGGTCCACGGGCGATCATTCATCACGTCGTCAAGGCTCAGCGAAAACAGGTCGTCTTCACCCTCATCGAACATGCGGTGCACATGTCCACCAATTGCCGGAATCAATCCGCGACCGGTGCATGATGCCTTGCTCAACGCCATTCTGTTCCACCCTTTCGAAATGCTATTGACATCGATTATATGGAACTTCCCAAGCGGCTCGGTCTTGGATTCGAGCTTTCCAGAACTCGCGCCCAAAAGGGGAGGGGCAATCTAGGCGAGTGCCTACTTGTCGTCGGCCGCCGCCTTGGCCTCATTGAGGTAGCTATAGAAGCTGTACTTGGAGATGCCAAAGAACTCGCAGGCGCGCTCGCTCGACTTGGAAATGAGGAAGGCGCCGCGACGGTCGAGGTAGCCAATGGCGCGAATGCGCTCATCTTTGGTCATGAGTGCCGCGGGCTTGCCCACAAACTGTTCGCACTCGTGCAGCAGGTCCTCGAGCAGGTCGCCGATGTTCTTGGTAATGGGCTCGGGCTCGGTGTAGCCCGTGCCGCCGGTGCCGGTAAAGGCGTCGAGCGAACGCTCAAAAGCCTTCATAAGCGTAATGTCAAAGTTGATGCCCAAAATGCCGACGGGCTTGCCCTCATCGTTGCGGATAAAGATGGTCGAGGACTTGAGCAGCTTGCCATCGGCGGTTTTGGTGAGGTACGGCTCGCGGTCGTGCACGTCGGCGGTGCCCTCGTGCATGGATTCAAGCACAATATGGCTGGGGCCGTCACCCAGTTTGCGCCCGCTGACGTGGCCGTTTTCGATTACTACGATGGAGCGGTCCACGTCCTCGGTCTCCAGGTCGTGGACGACGACTTCGCAGTTGGGGCCAAATTGGAGCGCCAGGCCGTGTGCAAGGCGCTTGTAGAACTCAATCTGTGCGGGGGTCATGGGTGCCTTCCTAAAAATTAGTTTGGGCTCACTGTGCCATAAACCCCACTTGTTCGCAAATAACGAAAGCGTCGCCGTGTTATGTGACCGTTCGGCGGCGAAAAGGTGCCGATTACGGCAACAAACAATTTGTTAGGTTTTCCAATCAAAAAGTGTGATAGAACAGTGCTAACAAACTTTTTGTTTGGCATCCACATAAAAGTTCAGCCGTGTGAATGGGATCGGGCTGAAACGCGTATGCGGGGGCCGGCAAGAGAGAACTTAAGGAGTTCACCGTATGGCCGATAAGATCCAGTGGGCGGGCAACACGATGCCCAAGAGCGATGACAAGCACTTGGGAATCATGAGCCTCGACCACGTGAAGAAGGCCCGCGCCTTCCACCAGTCGTTCCCCCAGTACACCGTCACTCCGCTTGCCCGCCTGGATGGCCAGGCCGCGCGCCTGGGCCTGTCTAACCTGTGCGTTAAGGACGAGAGCTATCGCTTTGGCCTCAACGCCTTTAAGGTCCTGGGCGGTTCGTTTGCCATGGCCAACTACATTGCCGACGAGACCGGCAAGGACGTTGCCGAGTGCACCTTCGATTACCTGACCTCCGATCAGCTTGCCAAGGACTTTGGCCAGGCCACCTTCTTTACCGCCACCGACGGCAACCATGGCCGCGGCGTGGCATGGGCTGCCAACAAGCTGGGCCAGAAGGCCGTCGTGCACATGCCCAAGGGTTCCACCAAGCCCCGCTTTGATAACATCGCCGCCGAGGGCGCCACGGTGACCATCGAAGAGGTCAACTACGACGAGTGCGTGCGCATGGCCGCCGCCGAGGCCGATGCCTGCGAGCGCGGCGTCATCGTTCAGGACACCGCCTGGGAGGGCTACGAGAAGATCCCGTCCTGGATCATGGAGGGCTACGGCACCATGGCTTCCGAGGCTGCCGAGCAGCTGCGCGAGATGGCCATCAACCGCCCGACGCACGTCTTTGTCCAGGCTGGCGTGGGTTCGCTCGCCGGCGCCGTGGTGGGCTACTTCACCAACCTGTATCCCGATAACCCGCCCACCTTCGTCGTGGTTGAGTGCGCGCCTGCCGCCTGCCTGTACAAGGGCGCTGCCGCCGGCGACGGCGACCCGCGCATCGTGGACGGCGACATGCCCTCCATCATGGCCGGCCTGTGCTGCGGCGAGCCCAACATCCTTGGCTGGGATATCCTGCGCAACCACACCACCGCCTTCGTGTCCTGCCCCGACTGGGTCACCGCTCGCGGCATGCGCACCCTGGGCGCTCCCGAGAAGGGCGACCCGCGCGTCATCTCCGGCGAGTCCGGCGCCGTGACCACCGGCCTGGTCGAGACCCTCATGCTCGATCCCGAGTACGCCGAGCTCAAAGAGCTCATCGGTCTGGACAAGACAAGCTCCGTGCTCTGCTTCTCCACCGAGGGCGACACCGATCCGGATCAGTACCGTCGCATCGTCTGGGAGGGCGAGTATCCGACTTGCTAGCGGGTCTGACCTGTCCGGAGGCAGCCGGAGGACTTTACTCCCTGCTCGGACAGTCCTGCTCGCACGGAGAGCACATTAAGTGCTCTCCGGCTC
>CAJMPZ010000068.1 GCA_905215445.1 uncultured bacterium
CAACAAAATAGCCTGCGCTGGAAAGAACAGTGCATTAAAGTACAGCTGGTATTTGTAGGCCAGTGTGCCTTCCATCACGAACTTGGGCATGCTCTCGATGAGGTTGAGCAGGAACAGCGCACCAAAGAGCGGGGCGCACTGGATAAACAGGTGACCAGCCTCGCGCAGACTCATACGGCGTGATTTTTCGGTTTCGAGCAGGGCGAGCGGGGCGGTGACCAGCACGAGCGAGGCAATCGCGGTAACACCCATGGCCATGGCGGCGATGGGCATGCTGCGCGTGAGGAACAGTGCCACGCTAAAGACCGCGATGACGCCGACGGATCGTAGCGTTTGGCTCATGCCGGCCAGGTAGAGTTTGTCGGCCTGCTGCAGGCGGCCCTCGTACACGTCGGCAATGCCGTCGATCACCTTATACAGGTAGACGCCCAGGCCGATTGTGGCCATCTGCGCATCGTAGCCGCGGGCGCTGCTGTATACCAGGCCGCATGCCAGCGCGAGCGCTCCGCAGATCCAGCGGTTGAGCTGGTAAGAGGCAAAGGACGTCTTTTCGTCGATGTCCGAGACCTGGAAATTGCGCACGCCGTAGTTGCACGCGATCATGATGAGCGTGCCGGTGACAAAGGCGATGGAGAATTTGCCAGCCTCCTCGGCGCCCACGAGCTGTGTGGACACGATGGTGAGCAACGGAAACGCCATGCCCCATACGGCGGTGCCCAGGGTATTCCAAAGGTAGTCGCGACGGGTGGCGTGATCTTCGTACTCGGCTTCTTGCGTGGAGAAGCCGCCGCCGTAGACGGCTCCGAGCAGGCGGTTCCACCAGGCATTGACCATGCGGTGGATGGGGCCGGGCTGGCGATCGCGCTCGCGGCGACGGCGTGTGGCCTGGCTGCTGTCGGGACCGCCGGCGTTACGCTGGCTTAGCTCTTGGATTCGTGCGAGCTCCTCGGCGGTGTGCGATGCGGGGAACAGGCCGTTCTCGATGCGTCCGCCCTGCCCGTGCGCCCCGTCCGATACGGTGGGGTCGGCGACGCCATTGCGGCGGGCGATGGCGCGGCGAATGCTATCGATGGGCGTGATGCTCAAAGCGGAGTCCTTTCTATTGCTGCGCTCTAGTATAGACGCGACGGTGTTCGTTCGTGTTTTTGAACAGGTTGTTCGATAATTTCGGCGGCGCCATTCAGTAGACGGCATTTGGGGACGTTCCTTATGTGCCGGCACTTTGGGAACGTCCCTAAGTGCCGGCATCCGGGGACGCTCCTTGGTTGTTGCCTGTTCAAGAGTGTCCCCAACGATTAGTCGTTTAAAAACGTCCCCAATGACTAGGCCGCTTGCCTGCGATTTTTGACCGTTGGGCGGGCTTGCCGCCCTTGCCGCAAAAACGTTTTTGCATATCGGGTACAACGGGCTTTACGTGAGTAAAGTGCGCGTCGTGTCCTCGTGTCGCGTTTTTAAAGGAGGCCCCATGCCTGGTGTTACCCCTGCAGATGTTTTGTCCAACTTTGGTATTACGCTGGTCGAAGATCCCGCCGAGAATCAGCCCCGCCTGCTGGTCGATCTACCCGCCGCGGAGCTCGTCGAGCACGCTATCCGCCGCGAAGAAGGCCGCATGGCATCCAACGGCGCGCTGGTGATCGAGACGGGGGAGCGTACCGGCCGTTCCCCCAATGACCGCTTTATCGTCGACACCCCCGATGTCCACGACAAGATTGCCTGGGGCGCCGTCAACCGCCCGCTGTCCGTCGAGAGCTATGAGGCCATCAAGGCCGGCATCGTCGACTATCTCAACGAGCGCGACGTGTTCGTCACCCGTGGCATGGCAGGCGCCGACCGCAACCACACGCGTCGACTGCTCGTTGCCTGCGAGCGTGCCAGCCAGGCACTCTTTATTAAGCAGATGCTCGCCCGCCCGCTCGCCCGCGAAATCGCGCGCACCGGCGAGCCCGACTTCTGCGTACTCGCAGCGCCCGGTTACCAGTGCGATCCCGCCATTAAGGGCCTCAACTCCAGCGCCGCCGTGGTCATCAACTTCCAGGAACGCGTGATTCTGGTCGCCGGCACCGGCTACTCCGGTGAGATCAAAAAGTCGATCTTCAGCGTCATGAACTACCTGCTGCCCGTCGAGGACGACGTGCTGCCCATGCACTGCTCGGCCAGCATGGATCCCGTCACGCACGAGACCGCCGTGTTCTTTGGCCTTTCGGGCACGGGCAAGACCACGCTTTCGGCCAACCCCACGCGCCTACTGATCGGCGACGACGAGCACGGTTGGTCCGACATGGGCATCTTCAACATCGAAGGTGGCTGCTACGCCAAATGCGAGGGCCTGGACGCGTTCCACGAGCCCGAGATCTTCAACGCTGTCCGCTTTGGCGCGATCTGCGAAAACGTGGTGCTCGACGAGAACCGCAAGCCCAACTACGACGACATCTCGATCACGCACAACACGCGCGTGGCATACCCTGTGGAGCACATTCCCAACGCGTGGACCAAGGGCATGGGCACCACTCCAAGCGTCGTACTGTTCCTGACCTGCGACGCCTTTGGCGTGTTGCCGCCCATCTCACGCCTGACGGCCGATGCCGCCATGTATCACTTTGTGACGGGCTTTACGGCCAAGATCCCCGGCACCGAGGTCGGCGTCACCGAGCCCACGCCCACGTTCTCTTCGCTGTTTGGCGAGCCGTTTATGCCACTCGACCCCATGGTCTATGCCAAGATGCTCGGTGAGCGCATCGCCGACGGCCGCACGCGTGTGTACCTGGTCAACACCGGCTGGATTGGCGGCGGCTACGGCGTGGGCCATCGCATCGAGCTTGCCTACACGCGCGCCCTGGTGGCCCGCGCCCTCGACGGTACCATCGAGGACAGCGAATTCGTGCATGACGATATCTTTAACGTTGATATTCCCACCACGTGCCACGGCGTGCCCGACGGCATCCTGGTGCCGCGCCAGTACTGGCAGAGCACCGCGCGCTACGACGAGGCGGCGCACAACTTGGCCGTGATGTTCGAGGAGAACTTCGAGAAGAAGTACTCGCACCTGCCCGAGTCCGTGAAGGCCGCCGGTCCGCACGCTCAGGTGCACGCCGACGCCCGTCATCGCGGCCGCGGCCTGCTGGGACTCCGACACTAGCGTCGCCGCGAGTCCATATCCGCCACAAAGGGGACAGGCACCTTTGTGGCGGTTTTGCTTGGGCGAATGACTCGGGTTACAATACGCCTGACATATCGCCCCCTTCTCCGGATGGGGGCAGCGTAAGCGCTCTTGTGGCGGCACCGTAGGACTTTGAAGGTGGCCGTCGTAAGGGCGCTTTTTGTTTAGGCACCCGGGCTCGGGCGCATGCTATGAAGGGAGAGCACATGAAGAGTTTCGTTGCCGAGGATTCGTTTTGGGAGCTATTTCCGCAGGCGGCTGTCGGTGTTGTGGTCGTAAAGGGCATGAAGCCCGCGGCTCAGATTCCTCAAGAGGACGTTGATGCGATTGCCGCGTTGCTCGACCGCGCCAATATCGATGCGGAGCGTCACCTGACGAGTGATACCATCAGCGAGAATGCGCCGGTTAAGGCATGGCGCGAGGCATATCGCCTATTCAAGACCAAGAAGGGCGCGCGTTGCTCAATTGAGAACCTGCTCAAGCGCGTGCTCAAAGGAAAGCCGGTGGGCCACATTACGCCCGCGGTGGACATCTACAACACGGTGTCGCTGTCCTACGCGCTGCCCGTAGGCGGCGAGGATTTGCACGCGATTGAGGGAGACCTTTGCCTGAAGGTGACCGACGGTGGCGATTCATTTCTGCCGCTTGGCGAGGAGACAGATGACCCGACGCTGCCCGGCGAGCTCGCCTACATCGATGATGCGGGCGCCGTATGCCGCTGCTGGAACTGGCGCGATGGCGTTCGAACGGCGTTGTCCGATGATTCGGCCGATGCTTTCCTGGCGATTGAGTGCGTGGAGCCCGAGCGGATGGGGGATTGCCAGGCCGCGATCGATCGCTTAGCCGAGCTGCTCGAGCGCTATCTGGGAGCGACGGTTGTCGTTAAAACGCTTGTGACCCGCGACAATCCTTGCGTGGGGCTGTAGCGAAGTCTGCGGATCAAACTCGATGCCCCAAACCACCACAAAGGTGCCTGTCCCCTTTGTGGTGGTTTTTATGTTGATGGGTTAACAAATGGGATATTTGGGTACGGGTGTTGCCTTGTGCGGCTAAGATGTTTACCCGTTAGCATCATGTAAGCGAAAGGCGGTCGTCACCATGCAGCAGAACGACGAGACACGTTTTGAGGACTTTGTCGGACTGATCAGCGGCCTCTACAAGGAGATTCAGCGTATCAAGACGTCCGAAGGCGCAAGGCTGGGCCTCAAGGGCTCCGACGTTATGTGCCTGTACTATCTTGAGCGCAGCAAGGACGGCCTGACTGGCGCCGACCTCGCCCGCATGGCCGGCGTTACCCGTGCCGCCGTTTCGCGCACACTGGCACATCTGGAGGAGGGCGGCTACGTCGAGGTTGACGACTCGGGTGATGCGGCCGTCAAGTATCGTGCTCCGGTGCGCCTGACTGCCCTGGGCGGCGAGAGCATGAGCGAGGCCGATCGCATCATTCGCGAGGTGCTCGATACCACCGGCAAGGCCATGGGCGTGGAGCAGCGCGAGCAGATGTATGCATCGCTGCGCACGATCCTCAACACCCTGCGCGAGATCTAGAGCCGCGCTGGCGCTAGCTTTCAGCCAAGAACTGCATCGTCCCGTTTGAGCGCGTACGCCGTGCCGGGACATTGCTGTCAAAATTCCCTGCGCGAGACCTGCGCAAGAAAGGATTCGTTATGTCCGTCCGCATTATTACCGATTCCGCAAGCGATATGTCGCCGGCGGAGCACCCCGCTCTGCGTGTTCTGCCGCTGTCCGTCACCTTTGGCACCGATGTGTATATGGATGGCGTCGACATCGATCACCAGCGCTTTTACGAGATGCTTGTGGAGCGCGATGAGCTGCCCAAGACCGGTCAGGTCAACCCGTACGCCTTTTCGCAGGCGATTGCCGAAGCGCGTGAGGCCGGCGATGAGGCCGTGATTATTACCGTGGGAGCCAAGCTCTCGGGCACCAACCAGAGTGCTCGTACGGCACTTGCCGAGGCGCCGGGCGGCGACATGTTCGTCGTGGACAGCAATAACGTGACCTTGGGCGAGCGCGTGCTGGTCGAGTATGCGCTGCGCCTGGTGGACGAGGGCCAGGGCGCGGCTCAGGTTGCGGCGGCTGTCGAGGCCGTGCGCGACCGCGTGGTCGTCATCGGCCTGCTCGAGACGCTGGAGTACCTGGTGCGCGGCGGTCGCCTGTCTGCTGCGGCCGGTGCCGTGGGTACGCTGCTCAACGTAAAGCCCGTGGTGGCTGCCGAGGACGGTCTGATCGTGCAGCTGGGCAAGGCGCGCGGTTCCAAGAACGGACGTAACCTGCTCAACCAGAAGGTCGAAAAGGCGGGCGGCATCGACTTTTCCATGCCGCTGGCGCTCGGCTATACGGGCCTTTCGGATGCGGTGCTCAAGAAGTATATCGAGGACAGCGCGGCACTGTGGGCTGGCCACACCGAGGGCGAACTGCCCGTTCACACCATCGGCGCCACCATCGGCACCCATGTAGGCCCCGGCGCCGTAGCCGTAGCCTTCTTCCAGCCCGTTAACTAGCCCACCTGCCAAAACCACCACAAAGGGGACAGGCACCTTTGTGGTGGTTTATGCTATTCCGGGTGGAAGGGAGCGAGCAATGGCGTCTGAGGGCTTTTTTGAGCGGGTGTACGAGGTGGTCGAGCAGATTCCCGAGGGGATGGTCGCCACGTATGGTCAGGTGGCGCTGCTTGCTGGACGTCCACGAAGTGCGCGGTACGTGGGGTATGCCCTGCATGGCAATCCGCGCCCCGGCGAGATTCCCTGTCACCGCGTGGTGTTTGCCGATGGCCGCATATGCGATGGTTTTGCTTTTGGCGGTCCCGATGCTCAACGTGAGCTTTTGCTAGGGGAGGGTGTGGCGTTTAAGGACGACATGCACGTCGACTTGGCCGCCTGTCGCTGGCCTGCAGGGCTCTAGCGGCTCTGCCGTGGTTAAAACCACCACAAAGGTGCCTGTCCCCTTTGTGGTGGTTTTGGCAGGTTTACCGAGGTTAACTTATGGAGAAGGTATGGCGGCGCGGTTTGTCGCAGCAAAGTAAACCACGGTGAACTATATTGTTTTCAGCAACGGAGCAGGCAATAGGCGATGAAAAAGCCTGCCCTGTTGAGTTTGATTCGCATTCCTCCCCTCTGTGCGATTCAACGGTGTACTTCGGGAACAGGCCCGCTGGCAACTATCTGCCAGCGGGCCTGTTCCTGTTTCGGTGAGGATTCAGCCTCACCGTCTATGTTGTGCGAAGGCGCTTTGCCTAGTACACCATACCCATGGCGTCCTGAACCTCGGCCAGGGTCTGCTCGGCGATCTCGTTGGCGCGGCGGTTACCCTCGTGTAGCACGTCCTTCACGTAGTCCAGGTCGTTCTCATAGCGCTGACGACGCTCGCGGATCGGGGCGAAGTACTCGTTGACGGCCTCGGTCACGTACTTCTTGAGCTGGCCGGAGCCGCCCATGCCAATCTCCTCGGCAATCTCGACCTCGGAGCGGCCGGTGCAGATGGCGGCCGTCGAAAGTAAGCCGGACACGCCGGGGCGGTTCTCGGGATCAAACGTGATCATGCGCTCGGAGTCGGTCTGGCTCTTCTTGATGCGCTTGGCCGTCTCCTCGGCGGTCATCGAGATGTTAATGGCGTTGCCGTAGCTCTTGCTCATCTTGCGGCCGTCCAGGCCGGGCAGCAGCGGGGTCTCGGACAGCAGCGCGTCGACCTCGGGGAACACCTTGCCGTAGCGGTTGTTAAAGCGGCGGGCGATGGTGCGGGTGAGCTCGACGTGCGGCAGCTGGTCGCGACCGACGGGCACCACGTTGCCCTTGCAGAACAAGATGTCGCAAGCCTGGTGCACCGGGTAGGTGAGCAGAAGGCCGGTAAGCTCGTGGCCCGATGCCTCCATCTCGGCCTTGACGGTGGGGTTGCGCGCTAGCTCGGCCTCGGACACCAGCGACAGGAACGGCAGCATGAGCTGGTTGGCGGCGGGCACGGCGGAGTGCGCGTAGATCATGGTCTTGTCGGGATCGATACCGCAGGCAAGATAGTCCATGACCATGTTGTACACGTTGTCCTGGATGTGCTCGGTGGTGTCGCGGTCGGTGATGACCTGGTAGTCGGCGATGAGCACGTTGGTCTTGGCACCCATGTTCTGCAGCTCCACACGGCCCTTGAGAGTGCCAAAGTAGTGGCCCAGGTGCAGACGGCCGGTGGGGCGGTCGCCGGTAAGCATGGTGAACTTTTCGGGCGTCTTGGCCAGGCCCTCGCGAATGGCGTTGCTTTTTTGCAGCGCGACTTCGTAGCTGTTCTCGTTTGGCATGATTGCTCCTAACGTATGTTCATGGGTCAAGATGATAACGCGTTTATTGGAGGGGCGGGGCGTAAGTAGGCGAGGGGCTGGCAAGGGGTGGCTTACGCGATTGATGCGATGTAGTTGCACTTGGTCAGCGATGCCTTGGCACATTCTCGGCAGCTTACCCTAGAGCTTGTGGTGGCGCTCTTCCTTACGTTCCTCGGCTGCCTGCTCCTCCTGCTTAAAGGCGGGATCGTCGGGGGTGACGAGCTCGTCCTCGTGCGTGCGCTTGTTGTAATGGTGGCGCAGCACGGGCTCAAACAGATGTAGATGCTTGGCAAAGGCCGCCGAGCCAATGGCGAGCACGGTAAAGATGAGCACGCGCATGGGCACCTCGACCTGGTTAATCGCGGCGGCGCCGGCCGAAAGCATGATGCACCAGGCGTAGATGAGGAGCACTGCCTGTTTTTGGTTGTAGCCTTCTTGGATCAGGCGGTGGTGGATGTGGCCCTTGTCGGCCTGCCCGATGCTAATGTGGGCGCGCTTGCGGCGCACGATGGCGCTAAACGTGTCGATGATGGGCACGCCGGCAACGATGAGCGGAATGATAAGCGAGGTGAGCGCGGCGGTGCGGCTCACGTTGAGCAGCGAGATGGAGCCCAGCGCAAAGCCCAGAAGCAGCGACCCCGAGTCGCCCAAGAAGATGCTTGCGGGGTTGAAGTTGTAGCGCAAAAAGGCCAGACAGGCGCCAAAGAGCGCAATGGAGAGCGCGGCGGCGTCGATGCGGCCCGAGAGAACGGCCATCGAAAACATGGTGAACGACGCGATGCCGCAGATGCCCGTGGCTAAGCCGTCGAGGCCGTCGATGAGGTTAATGATGTTGGTGAATGCCACCAGATAGATCACGGTGATGGGGTAGGCGAGCCATCCGAGCATGATTTCGCCGGGGGCAAACGGGTTGACGATGACGCCGATGCGCAGGCCACCCACGCAGGCGATGAGCGCAGCGAGGACCTGTCCGGCCAGCTTTTGCTTGGGCTTGAGCTGGAAGACGTCGTCGATAGCGCCGGTCGCAAAGATGACGGTAAAGGAGAGCGCCAGCATGGGATAGCTAATGTGAAGGCGCGGGTGCGGCACCAGGACGGGCGGCCAGCCTAGGTGCCAGGTGCCTAGGATTTGCACAATGCAGGCAACGACCAGGCCCAAAAACACCGCCGTTCCGCCCAAACGCGGGATGGGCTTGGTGTTGATGCGGCGCTTGGAAGGATAGTCGACGGCGTCGAGCTTAATTGCCAAGCGCTTGACCAGGGGCACCATGAGGAAGGTCGTGATAAAGGCCGCCGCTGCCACGCATAGGTACGGTATGTAGCTCGGGGATGAAGCCATGAATCTAAAAACCGCCAAGCGTCGAAGGAAAAGGTCAGAAGAACGCCATGCGCAAAGGGCATAGCCGAACCATGATACTCGACCACGGGGGGTGCATGGAATTGCATGCAGCGATAATCACGCGCTTACCAGATATTGGGATGTTGTCGATGGCTTGTCGGGATACCGGCGGGGATCCATATGGGCTGTAATGGTGGTTTTCGGCAAATGAAAACCACCCCCCACGTTACGAAAATGAACCCACCTAAAACAGGTGGGTGCCCTCATCGACTGTTCCAGCGTCCTTAACAACGAAGGATACCTGTACTAGGTACGACTGTGTGGGCTCCCTAAATAAACGCGACGGTTCACCCAGTTGCTCCGCGGGGGGCGGAATACCTACATCATAAAGCGGCACTTTGTCGATTCCAGTCTTGACATTATAAAAATCGTGTCGGACGATTACGGCGCCTTGGGCTCGAGCCGTCTGTGCGGTTGGTCCCTTTACGTTTGAGCTGCTGAATCATTGTTTTGGAGCATGTTTTTATGCCGACGTCGTTGACCGAACTTTTTTCGCCCGCCTGCCATTTGTGTCCGCGCCGTTGCGGTGCGGCGCGCGACGAGGGCGCGCGTGGCGTGTGCGGCGCCGACAACACGCTTAAGGTCGCCCGCGCGGCGCTCCATATGTGGGAGGAACCGCCCATTTCGGGCGAGGCCGGCTCGGGTACGATTTTCTTTAGCGGCTGTTCGCTCAAATGTATCTACTGCCAAAACCACGAGATCTCGACGGGCAATTTCGGTCTTGAGATTTCGCCCGAGCGTTTGGTCGAGATTATGCTGGAGCTGCAGGACCAGGGCGCCAATAACATCAACCTGGTGACGGCGACGCACTATGCGCACCTGTTGCCTGCCGCGATTGCCGCGGCACGGACGCGCGGGTTGGTCATCCCAATTGTCTACAACACGAGTGGTTACGAGCGCGCGAGTGCCGTGGCGGCGCTGGGCGACCTGGTCGACGTGTGGCTTACGGACTTTAAATATGCCGATGCCGGGCTTGCGCAGTCGCTTTCTCATATTAAGGACTACCCGCGCGTGGCCGTGTCGGGTCTGGCCCAGATGGCGCGCGAGATTGAGCGCCGCGGGGGAGAGCTGGTAGACGAGGACGGGCTCATGAGGCGCGGCATAATCGTGCGTCATCTGGTGCTGCCGGGGCATGCGGACGATTCGTGCCGCGTGTTGGACCTGGTGTGGCAGACGGTGGGCGACGTGCCGATCTCGGTCATGAACCAGTACACGCCCAATGCCCTCATGCGCGAACAAGGCGGCGACCTGGCGCGCGCCGTGACGCGCGAGGAGTACGAGCAGGTGCTCGACCATGCCGACGACCTGGGCTTTACGACGATGTTTTGGCAAGAAGGCGGCGCGGTAGACGAGAGCTTTACCCCGGCGTTCGACACCACCGGCGTCCTCACCAGCGCAAAGTAGCGCGTTCGCCGATGATTTTTCTGGGACGGGGATTAAAAAATCATTAGAAGTAGTCTTTTGGGACGGGGCTGTTTTAGCTACCCCGACAGGCAACGCGAACGGTTTGGCCGAACAGCGGCAGGGGT
>CAJMPZ010000069.1 GCA_905215445.1 uncultured bacterium
ACAGGAGGCCACTTAATGTGGCCTCCGTCGTGAGCAGGACTGTAGAGCAGGAAACTTCATCAGCGCCCGCCCCACGGGAAACCGGCGGGATAGACCAGTTCAGATGGGGCTTTGATGCATGGGTGGTCTGTTGTTGTGCAAATGGGTATCATACTGTGGTTATTGCATCGACTCTGCGATGCATATTTGTACGTTCCCGACGGTCGGTTTGCCAGAAGCGCCCCGTCGGTTGTTTCAGACCCGTTTCGAAGAAAGGAAACAACACTAACCTATGGCAGCTAAAAAATCATCTCCCTTGAAGATCATCCCGCTCGGCGGCCTTGACGGCATCGGCAAGAACATGACGGTCTTCGAGTGCGGCGACGACATGGTGCTCGTCGACGCCGGCCTCATGTTCCCGGATGACTCCCAGCCCGGTATCGACCTGGTGCTTCCCGACTACACCTATGTTTTGGAGAACGAGGAAAAGCTCCGCGGTATCGTCGTCACCCACGGCCACGAGGACCACACCGGTTCGCTTCCGTATCTGCTGCAGGACCTCAACAACAAGGTGCCCATCTTTTCGAGCAAGCTGACGCTTGGCTTTATCGAGGGTAAGCTTTCTGAGTTCCGCATCCGCGCACCCAAGTTCCGCGAGGTCAAGGGCGGCAGCCATGTCAACCTCGGCGGCATCTCGCTCGACTTCTTCTCGATGACGCACTCCATCCCCGGCGCTCTGGGCGTGTTCATCCGCACCAATCAGGGCACCGTTATGCACACCGGCGACTTTAAGCTCGACCAGACGCCCATCGACGGCGTCACGCCCGACTATGCCGCTATCAGCCGCTTTGCCAAGCAGGGCATCGACCTGTTGCTGTCCGACTCCACCAATGCCACGGTTCCCGGCTTTACCAAGTCCGAGGCCGAGGTTGGTCCCAACCTGCTACATGCCATCAAGAACGCCCCGGGTCGCGTGTTCGTCGCTTCGTTCTCGAGCCATATCCATCGTTTGCAGCAGATCTGCGATGCCGCCCGCAAGTGCGGTCGTAAGGTCGTTGTGACCGGTCGTTCCATGCTCACCAACACCCGCGTCGCGCGCGAGCTGGGCTACCTCAACATCGACGATGCCGATATCATCGATGCCTTCGATATCGATAACCTGCCCGACGACAAGATCGTCGTCATGTGCACCGGTTCGCAGGGCGAGCCGCTGTCGGCCCTGTCCCGCATGGCCAATGGCGAGCACAAGA
This sequence comes from uncultured bacterium, assembly GCA_905215445.1. Taxonomy (GTDB): domain Bacteria; phylum Actinomycetota; class Coriobacteriia; order Coriobacteriales; family Coriobacteriaceae; genus Collinsella. The sequence continues at coordinate 1,230 of CAJMPZ010000069.1, forward strand.
CGCTCTCTATCCACGAGGGCGATACCGTCATCCTCTCGGCAACTCCCGTTCCCGGCAACGAGAAAGCCGTCCAGCAGGTCGTCAACAGCCTGGCCAAGCTCGGCTGCGACGTGTGGGATAAGAACCGCGCTCTTGTCCACGTCTCGGGCCACGGTAGCCAGGAGGAGCTCAAGCTCCTGATGGCCATGGCCAAGCCCACGTACTTTATGCCGGTTCACGGTGAGGCCGTGCATCTGCGCGCCCATGCCCAGCTTGCCCGCAAGATGGGCATCAAGGACGATCATATCTTTATCCTCGATAACGGCGACACGCTCGAGATGCGCGGCGGTATCGTCAAGCGCGGTACGCCCGTCGAGTCCGGCGTCGTCTACGTCGACGGCCTTCGTATCGGCGATACCGACCCCATCGTCTTGCGCGATCGTCAGAAGCTCGCCAATGACGGTATGGTTACCGCTGTTGCCATCGTCTCGCTTAAACACAAGAAGATCGAGGCCATCGAGTTCTCGGGCCGCGGCGTCTCGTTTGCCATCGACGACCAGTTCTCTGAGGATGCCTCCGCGTCCATCATGAAGACGATCGAGAAGGGCAAGTTCAGCTTTACGAGCAGCGGTTCCGATGCCATTCGCAAGGCCGTGCGCGACTCACTCTCTAACTTTATCTGGAGCCGTACGCGCACTCGTCCGATGATCATCCCGGTCGTCATGGAGGTTTAGTTTGGCGCGCGGATCTGCACAAAACGCCAAAGGCAATAAAGCCAACAACCAACCGGCATCTGCTAAGGGTGCCGGTTCCCATCTTCGTGCCAATAAAGGTCACGAGGCCGACTTCGACGATTTTGAGCCCCTGGTCGAGCCTTCGGCCAACCGCGATATCGCCGGCGTGGTCATTGCCGTTTTGGCGATTGCGTCCTTCATTGCCGTGATTTCGCCGGCGACCGCACCCGTTACGGCTGCGGTTGCCGGTTTCTACCACCTGGGCTTTGGTCTGGGCGCCTACGTGCTGCCGATTGTCATTTTGCTGTTTGCCGCCACGCTCTTTTTAGGCGAGGATTCGCCGCTCAACGTGCGCTCTGTTGCGGGCGGTGCCGTGGTCTTTATCGCCGTCGTCTCCATTCTTTCGCTGATGGTGCCGGGTACGAGCGACTCGTGCGACCTTATGTTCACGCTGCAAAACCTGTCCGCCTCGGGTGGCTACATCGGTGCGTTTATTGCGAGTGCATTGCAGAATGCCCTGGGTAAGCCTATCGCAATGGTGGTCCTATTGGGTCTGGCCGTCGTTGGCTTTGTCATCATCGGCTTTTCGGTGGGCGGCGTTTTGCGCTCTGCCCGCGACCGTGCGGCCGATTTTGCCGAGCGCCGTCGTGCCGACGTCAACGCGAGTCCGTGGGGTGACGACGAAGCCCTGTCGGTGCCCGGCGTTGCCCGTCCGCACCTGAGCATTCTTCGTCAAAAGGGCTCCGATATGGCCGTGACCACGGTGATGGGCAACGATGATGACCTGGTTTTGGACGATGACGACGAGGACGAGGATCCGTTTGTCGACGTGTCCGATGCCGTGGAGGCCGAGCGCGCCAAGACGACGCTGCTGCCGCGCCGTCATGCCAAGAAGAGCAAGACGGCTCCCAAGCTCAATACGAGTGAACCCGACCCGTCTTGGTCCGAGAGCGAGATTGAGCTTACCGAGGGCGATGACGAGGACGACGAGGCTCCGATCGAGACTGCCAAGACGACCTTGCTGCCGCGTCGCCATGCCAGGCGCGGCCAGGTGACCGGCCAGCTTTCGATGGAGGACGATCCGGACAAGGTCGACGAGTCCGAGCCGCCGTTTGCCGTGAATCCCGTCTCGGCCGCCCCTCAAATTCCTGATTTCCTCAAGCATCCCAAGGTTGCCGATGCGTCTGTTGCGAGCGCTGCCGAGGCGTCTACTTCGAGCGATGGGGGAGCGGACAATGCCCCCGCGGATAACGAGGGCGAAGAAGAGGACGGCCTTAAGCTTCCGCCGCTCGAAATCCTGCATGCAAACCCTCAGTCCGCTTCTGCCGCATCTTCGGACAAGGAGCTGGAACAGACCGCCGAGTCGCTGCAGTCCACGCTGCTTGAGTTTGGCCGTAGCGCTCGCGTTGTCGGCTGGATTGCCGGCCCCACGGTGACGACTTTTAAGCTGCAGCCCGGCGAGGGTGAGCGCGTGAGCAAGATTTCGAGCCTTGAGGACGACATCGCGCTGTCGCTTGCTGCTCAGTCCGTGCGTATCTTTGCCCCGATTCCCGGCACCTCGCTCGTGGGTATCGAGATCCCCAATCGCAAGCGTCAGAACGTCAACTTGGGCGACGTGCTGCCCTATGTTAAGGGCGGTCCGCTTGAGCTTGCCATCGGCCGCGACGCCGAGGGCACGCCGGTCGTCGCCGACCTCGCCAAGATGCCCCACCTGCTGATCGCCGGTACCACGGGTTCCGGTAAGTCGGTCATGATCAACTCCATCATCACGACCCTGCTCATGCGCGCGCTCCCCGAGGACGTTCGCTTGATCATGGTCGACCCCAAGCGCGTCGAGCTCGCAGGCTATAACGGCCTGCCGCATCTTTACGTGCCCGTAGTGACCGAGCCCAAGCAGGCCGCGAGCGCCTTGCAGTGGGCGGTGTCCGAAATGGAGCGCCGCCTGAAGGTCTTCGAGCGCCTGAACGTGCGCAAGATCTCGACCTACAACGAAAAGCAGGCAACCGGCGAGTTTGAGCATTACGACAACCCGCCGCAAAAGATGCCCTACCTGGTCATTATTATCGACGAGCTCTCGGACCTGATGATGGTTGCCGGCAAGGACGTCGAGGCGTCGATTGTGCGTATCGCCCAGCTGGGCCGTGCCGCCGGTATCCACCTTATCGTGGCGACTCAGCGCCCCAGCTCCAACGTGGTGACAGGCCTCATCAAGGCCAACATCACCAACCGCATCGCCTTTAACGTCGCCACGGGCATCGATTCGCGCGTCATCATCGACCAGATGGGTGCCGAAAAACTCACCGGTTTGGGCGACATGCTGTTCTCCAAGGTCGACTGGGGTAAGCCTCGCCGTATCCAGGGCTGCTTTGTCTCGGATGACGAAATCAACGAGATTGTCGAGTTCGTCAAGTCGCAGAGCGAGCCCGACTACCACGAGGAGATTCTGTCTGCCGTGGCCCCCGCTTCCATGTCCATGGCGGGTGGCGGCGGCATTGTCCGCACCGGAGTCGCCGAGCCGCAAGACGATGATCCGCTCATTTGGGAAGCCGCCCATATTGTGGTGGAATCGCAGCTTGGCTCCACATCTGGCCTGCAACGTCGTCTGAAGGTTGGCTATGCGCGTGCCGGGCGTATTATGGACATGCTGGAAGAAAAGGGTGTCGTCGGCCCGCCCGACGGTTCCAAGCCGCGCGAGGTCCTGTTGGACGAGGAGGGGCTTGCCGCGCTGGAATCTGTCGACGCCGAGATGGCACGTGAAGATCGTGAGTTTGGAGGATTCTGATGGCTGCACGCTTTGGTGACATGCTGCTCGAGCAGCGTCGCCGAATGGGCCTTTCCATTCAGCAGGTCGCCAACACCATCAAAATCAGACCGCAGATCATCGAGTTTTTCGAGACCGGTAACTTTGCCTCGATGCCGCCGCGCGGCTATGCGCAGGGCATGATTTCGAGCTATGCACGCTTTTTGGGCCTCAATCCGCGCGAGGTCGTCAATGCCTACTTTGACGAGCTGATGGCATACGAGCGCGAGACGTCGCAGCAGGGCGGTCGTTTTCAGGACGCCGCCGGCTATGTCAATTCGCGTTCCTCGGTGGATAACGGGCGCTTTCTGATGGTTCAGGGCGGTCGCTCAACGCGTTATGGTCAGCGTCCGCAGCAGGCTGGCTATATTACCGAGACGGGCTCGAGCGAGGAGATTCGTTCCCAGCGCGACCGTTTTCGCAGCACGCCGGCGCCCGAGGAGCGCGCACTTCCCACTGCCCGCGGTGTCGCACGAGACCCTCGTGCCGGCTACGGCGATGGTGGTTATTCCGATCGCGGGCACCGTGGCGTTTCTTCCGGTCGTCCGCGTGGCGGCTATGCAGATGCCGATACCACGCAGGTGACGCCGCGTCTTCGCTCTCAGTCTCAGCCGTATGGCCAGCGCCCTTCGGCTCCGCGTTCGGGCCAGCGTGGCTATCAAGGCCGCGGTGAACTTGCGCCCCGCTCGGGTCAGCGCAGCCTTCAGGGCCAGGGTGGCTATCGTGGTCGTCCCGATAGCAATCGTGGTCGTATGCCTCAGGGAGGCGGCCGCAGCAGTTCCAGTCGTGGACGCGGCGGATCTCGAACTCCTCAAAACAACGGGCTCGATCCGCGTATCGTCTACGCTGGCATTGGTGCCGTGGCGCTGCTGCTGATCGTGCTCATCGTGGTACTTCTGCGCGGCTGCGCATCTTCGACGCCCGAAACCACGCCCGAGACGCCTGCTGCTACCAAGACGACGACCAAGAAGTCTTCTAAGAAGACCGAAACGGTCGACGAGGACGAAGACACCGATGAGGCGACGGATGAGTCGACCGGTTCGGACGCCACCAAGACGACGGCTAAAAAGGAAGAGAACGAGGCAACGAAGGTCAAGGTCTCCGTTGCCAAGGGAAAGACCGCGTGGATTGAGGTCAAGGTCGACGGAAAGTCGGTCTATGGCGCCCAGGCGACTGGCCCCTTTGAGCAGGAGTACACGCCCGAGTCCTCGATCGAGATCACCACGTCCAAGCCTTCCGATGTCACCGTTACCAAGAATGGGGAAAAGGTCCGTTACGATACCAAGACTTCGGGCGTGGCGCGTGTGACGATCACCGTTCCCAAGAAGGAGACGACCGATTCCGAGAATGATGAAAGTTCTGATGGTGCCGACACCACCGACGGTACCGATACCACCGACGGCACCGATGCCCAGTCCACGGATGGCGCCGATACCGCAACTGACGGTCAGGCGCCCACCGATTCTACCGACTATTCGTACGATAGCTATTAAGCCGCTCGTACGCGAAAGGAAACATCATGGCTAAAGATTCCAGCTTCGACGTCGTGTCCGAGGTCAATATGCAAGAGGTCGACAACGCCTTCCAGCAGACCACGCGCGAGATTTCCCAGCGCTATGACCTGAAGGATTCCGGCGCCACGATTGAGCTTTCGAAGGGCGACAAGCTCTTTACGATCAACGCCCCGGCCGACTTTGTCTCCAAGCAGATCATCGATGTCCTGAGCTCCAAGCTCATTAAGCGCGGCATCGACCTCAAGGCTGTTTCGTGGGATGCTCCGCAGGCGGCATCGGGCGGCACCGTGCGCGTGCTCGGCCATATCGTCGAGGGTATCGACCAGGCGACCGCCAAGAAGATCAACAAGGACATCAAGGACCAAAAGCTCAAGGTCAAGGTGACCATCGAAGCTGACAAGCTGCGTGTTTCCTCTGCTTCGAAGGACGCGTTGCAGGCCGTGATTCAGTTCCTGCGCGACCAGGACTACGGCCAGCCGCTGCAGTTCACCAACTACCGCTAATATCATTCGAAAGGACCGCTCTCCAACATGGATACACCGTTGGGCTCCGTGCTCTACATCACCCTCGGGTGCGCCAAGAACGAGGTCGATACCGACCGCATGCGTTCTCTTTTGACCGCCGCAGGTTACGAGGAGGCATTCGACCCGCAGGAGGCCGATATCGCCATCGTCAATACGTGCTCGTTCCTCGCCTCCGCAACGTCCGAGAGCATCGAGACCACGCTCGAGCTCGCCAACGAGGTGCAGGACGGCGTTCGTTCTTGCCCCATCGTCATGTGCGGCTGTGTGCCGTCGCGCTATGGCGACGACCTGCCTGACGAGCTGCCCGAGGTCGCTGCCTTTGTGAAGGCCGACGAGGAAGACGGCATCGTGGCAGTCATCGATGGCGTGCTGGGTGTCGAGCGTGAGATCGCGGCCTATATCCCTCAGGTCAAGCGTACCGTCGAGGGTGCCGTTGCCTACGTCAAGATTTCCGATGGCTGCAATCGTTTTTGCAGCTTCTGCATGATCCCCTATATTCGCGGGCGTTATCACTCGCGCAATGCCGAGAGCATTATTTCTGAGGTGCGCGACCTGGTTGCCGGTGGCGTGCGCGAGATCGTGCTGATCGGCCAGGACACGGGCATCTGGGGCACCGACTTTGCGGATGAGGACGTCGCCGAGGGCTCGCCGCGCAATCTGGCGCAGCTGCTGCGTGCCGTCGCCGAGGCCGTGCGCCCGCAGAACGTCTGGGTCCGCGTGCTCTACCTGCAGCCCGAGGGCATGACCGATGAGCTCATCGAGACGATTCGCGATACGCCCGAGGTGCTTCCCTATATCGATATCCCCGTGCAGCACTGCGACGCGCGCATTCTCAAGGCTATGCGCCGTTCTGGTTCGCGCCAGGAGCTCGAGGACCTGTTCCGCGATCTGCGTGAGCGTATACCCGGCATCGTGATCCGTTCCACGGCCATGGTCGGCTTCCCGACCGAGACCGACGACGAGTTCCGCGACCTTATCGACTTTATGGACACCGTCGGCTTTGACTACACGAGCGTCTTTGCCTACTCGCAGGAGGAGGGCAGCCTGGCCGCTAAGATGGAGGGTCAGGTCGACGAAGAGGTCAAGCTCGAGCGCGCCCAGGAGGCCATGGACCTGGCTGAGTCGCTCGGTTTTGCCGCCACCGCCGCACATGTGGGCGAGCGCGCCCAGGTGATCGTCGACGGTATCGAAGAAACCGAGGACGGCGCCGAGCTGATCGGCCATGCCTGGTTCCAGGCGCCCGATTCCGATGGCGCGGTGCATCTGGACGCCAGCGAGGCGTCCGTGGGTGATATTCTGACCGTCGAGTTTACCGATAGCTTCTGCTATGAGCTTATCGGACATGTTGTGGAGTAGGAGAGCGTCGTGGCAAACGAGAGCAATAAGGAACTGACGAGTGTTTGGACGCCCGCCAACATCGTGACGTGCGTTCGCATCGTCTTTATCCCGGTGTTCATGATCGTGTCGGCGCTGTCTCACACGAGCGTTGCCGGTACGGACTGGAGCACCTTCGACGGCCCGCTCGCCGCCGCCGCCTTTATTCTGTACGTTATCCTGTCGTGCACCGATAAGGTCGACGGCTATCTGGCGCGCTCGCGCAACGAGATCACCGACTTCGGTAAGTTCTTGGACCCCATCGCCGACAAGCTACTCGTGTTCTCGGCCCTGCTGCTGTTCCTCGATTTTGGCGCGGTGACCGTGTGGTCCGTGTTCATTATCTTGTTCCGCGAGCTGTTGGTGAGCGCCCTTCGCATGGTCGCGAGTGCGGCCGGTGTGGTCATTGCCGCCGATAAGCTCGGCAAGTACAAGACGGCGACCACGATGGTCTCCATCTGCGGCTACCTGTGCGTCTTTGCGATGACCGGCCTCCAGTTGGGGCCTGCGGAGCTGTTGCTCGGTGTCTATGGCGTTTCACGCTTCCTGTACGCTGTTGCCGTTGTCCTGACCGTTATCTCGGGCGCCCAGTACTTCTGGAACTGCCGCAAGATCGTCTTTTCGGTCTAGGTCCTGGTGGGTATGGCGGACTCTTTTGAGCAGATTTCCGCACATAACGAGGAGCTGGCGCGCGATACTGTCGAGCGCGCGAGCGCTCGGGGCGTGACGGTTTCTACGGCTGAGTCGCTGACGGCGGGTATGATCGCCTCGACGATTGCCGATATCCCGGGCGCCTCGGCGGTGCTGCGCGGCGGTGCGGTGACCTATTGCGATGAGATCAAGCATCGTGTTCTGGGTGTTGAGCAGGAGACGCTCGATCGGTTTAGCGCCGTGTCGCACCAGACGGCGCGTGAGATGGCC
>CAJMPZ010000070.1 GCA_905215445.1 uncultured bacterium
TGCGGCGGCGGCGACCCGATCGCGGCCTCCCGCGAGCAGTGGAACGACGGCTCCAACACCCTGTGCGTCGAGCCCGGCAAGATCTGCGTCTACGCCCGCAACACCGTCACCAACGACGTGCTGTACAAGGAGGGCCTGGACCTTCTCGTCGTGCCCTCCGCCGAGCTCTCCCGCGGCCGTGGCGGCCCGCGCTGCATGAGCATGCCCTTCTGGCGCGAGGACCTCTAAGTCTTTCCGTTTCCGGTGCGGTCTCCCTACAACCGCACCGGTTTCGCCCGTCAAACGGGCACCACTAGTATTTGCGTAATTCATTTCTTCGAAAGGATTCGAACCATGGGTGTTAACCTCTCCGGCCGTAGCTTCCTCAAGCTCCTCGACCTCACCACCGAGGAGATCGAGTACCTGCTCAAGCTCTCCAAGAACTTCAAGGACATGAAGCGCGCTGGCGTTCCGCACCGCTATCTCGAGGGCAAGAACATCGTCCTGCTCTTCCAGAAGACTTCCACCCGTACCCGCTGCGCCTTCGAGGTCGGCGGCATGGATTTGGGCATGGGCGTCACCTACCTCGATCCGGGTTCGTCGCAGATGGGCAAGAAGGAGTCCATCGAGGACACCGCCCGCGTTCTCGGCCGCATGTATGACGGCATCGAGTTCCGTGGCTTTGCCCAGGACGACGTCGAGGAGCTCGCCGCTAAGTCCGGCGTGCCCGTGTGGAACGGCCTGACCACTGAGTGGCACCCCACCCAGATGCTCGCCGACATCCTGACCGTCCAGGAGAACTTCAACTACGACATCAAGGGCAAGACCCTCGTCTTCATGGGCGACTGCAAGAACAACGTCGCTCGCTCCCTCATGGTTGTCTGCTCCAAGCTCGGCATGAACTTCGTGGCCTGCGGCCCCGAGGAGTGCATGCCCGCTGACGACGTCATCGAGGCCTGCAAGCCCATCGCCGAGGCCAACGGCTGCACCATCAAGCTGACCACCGACGTCAAGGACGGCGTCACCGGTGCCGACGTTCTCTACACCGACGTTTGGGTCTCCATGGGCGAGCCCGACGAGGTCTGGGCCGAGCGCATCGCTCAGCTCACCCCGTATCGCGTTACCTCCGAGGTCATGGCTATGGCCAACCCGGGTGCCATCTTCCTGCACTGCCTGCCCAGCTTCCACGACACCAACACCACGATTGGCGCCGAGAAGTGCGAGCAGTTCGGCATCACCGAGCAGGAGGTCACCGACGAGGTCTTCGAGAGCCCCGCTTCCAAGGTCTTCGACGAGGCCGAGAACCGCATGCACACCATCAAGGCTGTCATGTACGCTACGCTCAAGTAAGAGCATCTAGCATCTCGCTCGGGGTGCATTGCTGCGCACCCCGAGCACTTTTGTCTGGTAAAAATCTCGCACCGAACGACATGCACGGCACGGAAGAGCCGCTTCGGGCGAGATCAGTAAATGATTTATGAAGGGGGGATGAGAACTATGACTGAGACCGCTAAGAAAAAGCGCGGTATGCCTTCATCGTTCACCATTCTTCTTGCTCTGCTGGCAATCGTCGCGGTTGTTACCGTTATCGTCTCCGGTACGTCCGGTGGCGCGGTTACCGCTGCCCGCTTGAGCGATTTCTGCACCGCCCCGGTCAAGGGCTTCGCTGACGCTCTGCCCGTCTGCCTCTTCGTTATGATCCTCGGCGGCTTCCTCGGCATGATGACCGAGACCGGCGCCCTGGACAACGGCATTGCCGTTCTGGTGCAGAAGCTTAAGGGCAATGAGATCATGCTCATTCCCGTGCTGATGCTCATCTTCTCCCTCGGTGGTACCACCTATGGTATGTGCGAGGAGACCGTTCCCTTCTACGCCCTGCTCGCCGCTACCATGATGGCTGCTGGCTTCGACCCCATGGTCGGCGCTGCAACCGTCCTGCTCGGCGCTGGCTGCGGCTGCCTCGGCTCCACGGTTAACCCGTTTGCCGTCGGCGCTGCCGTCGACGCTCTGACCGGCGTTGGCATTGAGGTCAACCAGTCCATCATCATCGGCCTCGGTGCCGTCCTGTGGATTGTTACCACCGCCATGTCCATCTTCTTCGTCATGAGCTATGCCAAGAAGGTCAAGGCTGACAAGGGTTCCACCATCCTTTCGATGCAGGAGCTCAAGGACGCCGAAGAGGCTCACGGCAAGGCTGCTTCCGAGGTTCACAAGGAGGTCAAGCTCACCGGTCGTCAGAAGGGTGTTCTGATCGCCTTTGCCTTCACCTTCGTCGTCATGATCGTCGGCTTCATCCCGCTGGCCGACCTTAACGAGGGCGTCGCCAACTTCTTCGATGCTGGCGCTGTCTATGACGCCGACGGTAACGCCATCGTTCAGGGCTGGTCTGCCCTGATCACCGGCCTGCCCATTGGTCAGTGGTACTTCGACGAGGCTTCCACCTGGTTCTTCCTCATGGCTGTCCTGATCGGTATTATCGGCGGCCTGTCCGAGAAGCAGATCGTCAACACCTTCATCACCGGCGCTGCCGACATGATGTCCGTTGTCCTCGTCATCGCCCTCGCCCGTGGTATCTCCGTCCTCATGGCTAGCACCGGCCTCGACGTCTACGTCCTCGACGCTGCCGCCAATGCTCTGGCTGGCCTGTCCGGCGTGATCTTCGCTCCCATGAGCTTCCTGGTCTACTTCGGCCTGTCCTTCCTGATCCCCTCGACCTCCGGTATGGCTACTGTCTCCATGCCCATCATGGGACCGCTGGCTGTTAAGCTCGGCTTCTCGCCCGAGGTCATGGTTATGATCTTCTCCGCCGCCATCGGCGTCGTGAACCTGTTCACCCCGACCTCTGGCGCCATCATGGGCGGTCTTGCCCTGGCCAAGATCGAGTGGACGACCTGGCTCAAGTTTGCCCTTAAGCTCATCGTCGCGCTCTCCGTCGTCTGCGCCGTCATCCTGACCGTCGCCTGCGTGATGCTCTAAGTACCCAACGGGTACCCCACGGAAACCTTGACGATCCTGTAGAGGTTCATCTGGTCATCGTCTGTCCGGTGGGGTCAACCCACCGGTAGACTCCTACCTTTAGCCCCCTCCCGTTCCGTGCGCGGGAGGGGGCGCTCTTGTGTTCCGGCGTTTTACCAAACGCCGGAACCACTCGACGCTGCAAGCCCGCCAGAGCGGCAATCTGACGTTCAATCGTCGGGCATGGCCAAAAGGCCTATGCCCTCCTCTTTCACGTCACCTTGCTCGCTCTGGCGGGCTTTCGCTGACTTATGCTCAACCTGCGGCGCTGCCATTGTTGGCGCAGGGGGCGGCTTGCTCGCCCTGGCGCCTGTTCGCTGTCCGTTCTCTGCCCGCGACGTTTCTGCTGTTGGTGCAAAGGGGTCAGGTTAATTTGCGCCAAAAGGGGAAGTTGCGGTGGAATAGTTCCCGTTTGGCCGTCTTGAGGGGTTAAACAGGAGCTATTTCACCGCAACTTATCGATGGCGTGTTTGGTTGGTGCCTGTTGATGGTCTGGTTATCGGGGAGGGCGGGCTCCGTTATAATCGCGTAGGAACTTAATTTACGAAACGGGACGGGAGCCATACATGCGCCAGGGTTTCGACAACGCGAAGTATATCGAGCTGCAGGCCGCTCATATTAAGGAGCGCATCTCGCAGTTTGGCGGCAAGCTGTATTTGGAGTTTGGCGGCAAGCTGTTTGACGACTATCACGCGAGTCGCGTGCTGCCGGGTTTTGAGCCTGACAGCAAGTTTCGCATGCTCAAGAGCATTGCCGACGACGTCGAGGTCATCATTGCTATTAACGCGAACCACATCGAGAAGAACAAGGCTCGCGGTGACCTGGGCATTACCTATGACGAGGACGTTTTGCGCCTGGTCGACTTGTTCCGCGGCAACGGTTTCGCTGTCGCGGCGGTGGTCATCACCCAGTACGCCGGCCAGCCCGCCGCCGATGTGTTCCGCAATCGCCTGAACGCGCTCGGCATTCCCGCCAAGCTGCACTATCCCATCGAGGGCTATCCGCACGACGTCGACCTGATCGTGTCCGACGACGGCTATGGCAAGAACGAGTTTGTCGAGACCACCCGACCGCTCGTCGTGGTCACTGCCCCCGGTCCTGGCTCGGGCAAGCTCGCCACTTGCCTCTCGCAGCTGTATCACGAGCATAAGCACGGTACCGCCGCCGGCTATGCCAAGTTTGAGACCTTCCCGGTCTGGAATCTTCCTCTGACGCATCCGGTCAATATTGCCTATGAGGCCGCCACGGCAGACCTCGATGACGCCAATATCATCGATTCGTTCCACCTTGAGGCCTACAACAAGACCACGGTCAACTACAACCGCGACGTCGAGGCCTTCCCGGTGGTCCGTGCCCTGATGGAAAAGATCCTGGGCAAGAGCCCCTACCAGAGCCCTACGGACATGGGCGTCAATATGGTCGGCTTTGCCATCACCGATGACGATGCCTGCCGCGACGCTTCTAAGATGGAGATCGTCCGCCGCTACTTTACCGCGGTCGAAAATGTGCGCCGTACCGGCGTGGGCGATGAGCAAGTCGACCGTCTCAAGATCATTATGAAGAAAGCCGGCATCGATAAGAACTACTCACCGGCGCGCTCGGCGGCCCTCACCAGGGAGCAGCTGACGGGTGGTCCCGTGGGTGCCATGGTCATGCCCGATGGCTCCGTGGTGACCGGTAAGACCTCCACGCGCCTGGGCGCCGCAAGTTCGCTCATTATGAACGCCCTCAAGCATGTCTCGGGCGTTGACCTTGAGCTCGAGGTCATTAGCGATGAGGCGATCGAGCCCATCAGCAAGCTCAAGACGCATTTCCTGGGCAGCAAAAACCCGCGCCTCCACACCGACGAGACGCTTATGGCGCTGTCGATCACCTCGGCCACGAGTGAGACGGCCGCTCGCGTCCTTTCGGGCCTGGAACAGCTGCGCGGTTGCGATGCCTTCTTTAGCGTGATTATCTCGCCGACGGACGAGACGGTGCTGCGCAAACTGGGTATCAACGTGTGCTGCGAGCCCAAGTTTGAGCGCCGCGGTTTCTTCCATCGCTAAGTTTGAAGCACCGCGGCAATTGCATTGCATTTTGGCCGTATCGGGTTAGCGCCCGGTACGGCTTTTTGATCAATAAAGCGCCTATTTCGGCGAAAAATAGCCGTTTACCTGCCTAGAAACAATTTGAGCGGTATACAATAACCGTAACTGTTTCATCCTTAGCGGGATGCCGCATGATGGATATTACCTGCCATCGTGAGGTGTGTCGGTCGCGCACGGCGCGTTAGATGCTCGTGCTCGGTTTGAGGGGGCTGCTATGGCGGGCAAGGGTCGTGCGAGTGTCAACGATATGAAGCGTGTCGAGGTGCTGGTGTTGATGGAGATCGACCAGCAAACTGAAGACAATGGCGGGCCGTATGGTTTCTCGCGCAAAACGCTTGCCGAGCGCGTGGGGGTTTCGCCGTATCGTGCCCGCGCCGCAATCGATCGCTTGGATTCCGAAGGCATGATTGATGTCGTCTCGCGTTATAGCGACGACGGCGGTCAGCTTGCAAATGGCATTTGCCTCACCGAACGTGGCGAATGGTATCTTGAGGGCGTCCGTACCGGCATGCTCGTTCAAGAAATGCTTGAGGACGCGGTTGCTGATCGATAGCAGTATGTAACCCTTGCCATAGCGACGCCGCCTGGGAAACCGGGCGGCGTTTTGTTTCAAGATTGAGAAATGCAATCGCACGCGAGAAAAATTGCGAACGGTCCGCGGCACGAGTATTACAATGAAGACCCGTAAGATGTGTATGGACAACTTCTACGGGAAGCGCAGGTAACTCAATATGACCAAGCATGTGTTCGTAACCGGTGGCGTGGTTTCGTCCCTGGGCAAGGGTATCACCGCGGCCTCGCTGGGCCGTCTGCTCAAGTCGCGTGGCTACAAAGTAACGATGCAGAAGGCCGACCCGTATCTGAACGTCGACCCCGGTACCATGAGCCCGTTCCAGCATGGTGAGGTCTTTGTAACCGAGGATGGTTACGAGTCCGACCTGGACCTGGGTCATTACGAGCGCTTTATTGATGAGAACCTGACCCGCGATTCCAACTTTACGACCGGTGCCATCTACAAAAGCCTAATCGCCCGCGAGCGTCGCGGCGACTTTTTGGGCGGTACCGTGCAGGTGATTCCTCACGTCACCAATGCCATTAAGGACAAGTTCCGCCGCATCGAGGAGCAGACCGGCTCCGATGTAGTCATCACCGAGCTGGGCGGCACGATCGGCGATATCGAGTCCCAACCGTTTGTCGAGGCCATCCGCCAGTACCGCAAAGAGGCCGGCCCCGAGAACGTCTGCTACATCCACGTGTCGCTCGTTCCCTATATCGCCGCCGCCCACGAGGTCAAGACCAAGCCCACGCAGCATTCCGTCAAGGAGCTCCGCAGCTTTGGTATCCAGCCCGATATTATCGTGCTGCGCTCCGACCACCATATCGATGACGCTATCCGCGGAAAGATCGCAAGCTTCTGCGACGTCGACACCGATTGCGTCTTTACCAACGAGGACTGCGCGAGCATTTACGATGTTCCGCAGCTGCTTGCCGAGCAGGACTTTGACCTGCGCATTTGCGAGCGCCTGGGTCTGGACCCGCGTGAGCGCGACATGAGCGAGTGGAACGAGTTCCTGCGCAAACAGAATCACGCCAACCATCACGCCGACAAGGTGAAGATCGCCGTCGTGGGCAAGTACACGCGGCTGCCCGATGCGTACCTGTCGGTTATCGAGGCCCTGCACCATGCGGGCGTCTTCTACGATCGCCATGTGGACGTCCAGCTGGTCGACGGCGAGAGCCTCGACGAGCAGAATGTCTCCGAGGTTCTGGGCGACGCTTCGGGCATCCTGGTCCCCGGCGGCTTTGGCAAGCGCGCCCTGGAGGGCAAGATCCTCGCGGCCGAGTTTGCCCGTGAGCACAAGATTCCGTATCTGGGCATTTGCCTGGGTATGCAGATGGCCGTGTGCGAGTTCGCCCGCAACGTCGTCGGCCTTGCCGGCGCCAGCTCCTCCGAGTTCGATCCGGATGGCCCGTATAGTGTCATCGACCTGATGAGCTCGCAGGAGGACGTGACCGAGAAGGGCGGCACCATGCGCCTGGGCGCCTATCCGTGCAAGCTCGCCGCCGATACCCTTGCTCGCGAGGCATATGGCGAGGAGCTCGTCTATGAGCGTCACCGTCACCGCTTTGAGTTCAACAACGCCTTCCGTGACCAGCTCGAGGACGCCGGTTTGGTTATCTCGGGTCTGTCGCCCGACGAGCGCCTGGTCGAGATGGTCGAGCTGCCGCGCGACGTGCATCCGTGGTATGTGGCAACCCAGGCTCATCCCGAGTTCAAGAGCCGCCCGACCAACCCGCAGCCGCTGTTCCGCGAGTTCGTGCGCGCTTCGATCGGCCAGCACGAGGGTGTCGACCGTCTGCAGGTGACGCCCATGAACCTCGCTACGGACTAAGGGTGCCGGCGAATAAGGAACATACCGAAGCTACTCCCTCGTCGCTCGCCGTGGCGGCGGGGGAGTATCTCGATTACCTCGCGGTCGAGCGGGGCTTGGCGCGCAACACGATTGTGGCCTATCGTCGTGACCTGACGACGTACTGCGCCTATCTGGAGCGGGCGGGTATTGTGTCTTTTGAAGAGGTGACCCGTCAGGTCGTGGAGGGCTTTGTCGCCGATCGCCGCGGCGGAGGCTATTCCGACGCCTCGGTGGAGCGCGCGCTTGCTGCCGTGAAGGGCCTGCATGCCTTTTTGGTGCGCGATGGGGCCGTGGCCCAAAACCCGACGGCGGCGTTGCACCTGCCTAAAAAGGCTGAGCGTTTGCCGGAGTATCTATCGGTGGAGGATGTCTCGGCGCTGCTCGATCAAGACTTTCCCGAGGGCGAGATGGGACTGCGCGACCATGCCATCTTGGAAGTGCTCTACGGATGCGGTTTGCGTGTGAGTGAGCTGGTTGGGCTCGATGTGGGCGATATCCATATTGACGATGGCTTTGTACTCGTTCGCGGTAAGGGCTCAAAGGAACGCCTGTCCCCACTGGTGGGAAGCGCGGCGCGAGCTCTGACGCTCTATGTAACTGAGGGACGTTCTCGCTTGGCGGCCCATGCCCGCGGAACCGAGACCTCGGCGGTCTTTTTAAATAAGAACGGACGTCGCCTGTCGCGCCAGGCCGTGCATGCGATATGCGAGCGGTATGGGCGTCAGGTGGGGCTGGTGGGGCTCCATCCCCATACTTTGCGCCACTCCTTTGCCACCCACATGCTCGCGGGCGGTGCCGACCTGCGTGTGCTGCAGGAGATTTTGGGCCATGCCGATATTTCGACCACGCAGGTCTACACGCATGTCGACCGAACGCAACTGACCGAGGTCTATCTGGCGGCGCATCCGCTAGCACATCGCTAGCACCTCGCTGACCTGCATATTTATAAATACTAAAGGGGACGGGCCCCAGATTGCCGAGACGCACTTTTGCGCGCATGGGCAATCTGGGGCCCGTCCCATTTTTCGCTAGACACCGATGCGGCGGTGGGCCGTGTGTACCGTGGGTGGGGGAGTTTGGGGGCGATGTGAACGGCGTGTAAAGGGACGTAAAAATCGCCTCAAGGTCAACTTGAAGGTTGAGGTTCGCGGGTGTGGTTCTACAGGTGGCATCCCGCCTTTGCTGCAAACACAACATATTGTGTTTTCGAACATATGCTCGGGGGTGTTTTACAACATATTGGGGGTGGAATGGTGGGGAG
>CAJMPZ010000071.1 GCA_905215445.1 uncultured bacterium
AACCCCGCCAGCAAGCGATGCCCAAGAACCGCCAGCAACGTCACCGCAGGCCGGGGCCGGGCTTGGTTTTTGAAAACACTCCGCAGACCAGAAGCGCCCCCGTTCGTAGCTCCGAAGGAGCAGAACGGGGGCGCTTCATTGGTCGAGGACGTTTTCAAAAACCAAGCCCGGTCCCGGCCGGAGGGACCACAGGCGCTACAGGTTCTTGACACCCATCGCGCGCATGGCGTTCAGGATAGCGATGATCGCCACGCCTACGTCGCCAAAGACGGCAAGCCACATATTGGCGATACCCAGCGCTGCCAGCACAAGGATCAGCAGCTTAATGCCCAGCGCAAAGATTATGTTCTGCCAAACAATCGACATGGTCTTGCGCGCCACGCGGATCGCGCGGGAAATGTTGGACGGCTTGTCGTCCATCAGCACCACGTCGGCGGCCTCGATCGCGGCGTCGGAGCCCATGGCGCCCATGGCAATGCCCACATCGGCGCGCGTAAGCACAGGCGCGTCGTTGATACCGTCGCCGACAAAGGCGAGCTTGCCCTTGCCACTTTCGGCCGCGAGTAGTGCCTCAACGCGCTCGACCTTGTCGCCCGGCAGGAGCTGCGCGTGGAACTCGTCGAGACCGAGTTGCTTGGCCACAGACGCTGCAACCTCCTCGCGGTCGCCCGTGAGCATGACGGTGCGGTTGATACCGGCGGCATGCAGGTCGCGAATCGTTTGCTCCGCATCGGCCTTAACGGTGTCTGCAATCACGATGTGGCCGGCGTACACGCCGTCAACGAGCACGTGGAGGATCGTGCCGACAACCTCGCAGTCCGGTGCTTCAACGCCGGCCGCAGCAAGCATCTTGGCATTGCCGACGATGACGCGCTTGCCGTCGATATTCGCCGTCACGCCATGGCCCGCGTCATTGGTGGAGTCGCTTACGCGTTTGGGATCGAGCTCGCCCTGGAAGGCGGTGCGTACCGACTGCGCGATGGGGTGATCGGAAAACGACTCGGCAAGGGCCGCGACCTCAAGCAGTGACTGCTCGGTATAGCCGGTCTCGGGGTGTACCGCCACGACCGAAAACGTGCCGTTGGTGAGCGTGCCGGTCTTGTCAAAGACGACGGTATCCACATCGGCGAGCGTCTCGAGGTAGTTGGAGCCCTTGATGAGAACTCCCAGCTTGGACGCGCCGCCGATGCCACCAAAGAAGCTGAGCGGGACGCTGATCACGAGCGCGCACGGGCAGCTGACGACCAGGAAGGTCAGGCCGCGCAGGATCCAGTCGGACCAGGCGCCGGTGACCAAGCCGCCGCCGAGCGCGAGTACCGCGGCCGCGCCGGTGACGGCGGGCGTGTAGACGCGGGCGAAGCGCGTGATGAAGTTCTCGGTACGCGCCTTCTTTTCGCTGGCGTTTTCTACGAGCTCCAGGACGCGCGCGACGGTGGACTCGCCAAATGGCTTGGTGGTGTGCACGTGGATGAGACCCGTCATGTTGATGCAGCCGCTGATGATATCGTCTCCGGTTTTGGCCGGGCGGGGGACCGACTCGCCGGTAAGGGCGGCGGTATCGAGCTGCGTCTCGCCTTCGACGATGACGCCGTCGATGGGCACGCGCTCGCCGGGCTTGACGACGATGACGGTGCCGACGGCGATGTCATCGGGAAAGACCTGCTCGAGTGTGCCGTCGAGTTGCTCGACGTTGGCATAATCGGGTGCGATGTCCATCATGGCGCTGATCGACTTGCGGCTCTTGCCCACGGCGTATGCCTGGAACAGCTCGCCGACCTGGTAGAACAGCATGACAGCGGCGCCTTCGGCCATGTGCGGATCGGTATCGGGGAAGAGCACCATGGCAAACGCGCCGATGGTCGCGACGGCCATGAGGAAGCTTTCGTCGAAGGCCTTGCCGCGGCGGATGTTGTTGTATGCCTTTTGGAGCACGTCGTAGCCGGCAATTAAAAACGGCACGAGGAACAGCACGAAACTGGCGTAGACGTTGCCGGGCTCCCCAAATGCGATAGTGAGAGCTCCGAGCTCGTCGAGGGCATAAACAACGGCAAAAATGCCTAGCGCTACCAGGATACGGTTGCGCTTATGCTCAAGGGACTCTTTCTTCTTACGCTTCTTCTTTTTCTTCTTGGGATCGGCGGTTGCCATGATTCAATCCTCCCATTTGAATGTATGAACACTCGCTCATATAATTTCGCGAGCAAAGGCCGCGGCAAGCGCGACCTTGCAGGTTGGCGTAATCTGGGCTAGAGAATGATCTCGCAGTCCGGCTCGGCGTCGGCGGTAAACTCCACGACGCGGTCGAGGACCTCGTCGAACTCGGCGTCATCGGCCTCGAGCGTTAACTTCTGGGTCATAAAGTTGACCGAAACGGACTTGACGCCATCGAGCTTGGCCAGCTCGTCCTGAAGCTCGCGCGCGCAGTTGGCGCAATCGATCTCGTCGAGCTTGAACTGCTTTTTCATGGTGGGTTCCTTTCCCTGTGTTAGCGGTCTGGGTGCCGGCCGCGCTGATACCGTGGTTGATTGCTATTCGCAGATATGGCTCATGCCCTGGTTAAGCATGGTGTAGACGTGATCGTCGGCGAGCGAGTAGAGAATGTTGCGCCCGTCGCGGCGGAACTTGACCAGGTGCGACTGCTTAAGCGTGCGCAGCTGGTGCGATACTGCCGACTGCGAGGTTGCGGTCGCTTCGGCGATGTCAGCCACGCAGAGCTCGCGGCCCATGAGGGCATAGAGGATCTTGATGCGTGTGGTGTCGCTGAAGACCTTGAACAGGTCGGCCAGGTCGTACAACAGCTCCTCGTCGGGAAGGTCCTCGGGCGAGCAGGTGGTGGGGACGATCGGCTCGGTGGCCTCGATGCCAGTCTTTGTTTCATCAGCGTGGCTGCTCATTGCAACATCCTTTCATATGAACATGCGCTCATATAACTTACTTCCGATTATATGAGCGCATGTTCATATGTCAATACAATTTACGTTAATTTCGATGACTGCTTGCCGCCTCTGCGATTTTCTGCGGGTTGGGAGACATCGACGCAATGCTCGCCAACATATTTCGAGATGTTCGGCCAGCATGCTAAGAAAGCCACCTTGAGAAGCATTAGAACTGTTCATATTTGTACTTTATCGTGTTGAATACCGCGAGAATCAGTTCTTCCTCTACGGGAGTTCCTGCAGAATCAGTTTTATCTAAAGTTATATTGAGCATTGCTGCAGCCAATCTGGCACATCGGTGGCCGAATAAGTCGAAAAATGTAGGTGGACATCCGCAGAGATCGCCTTTAGAAGAGCGAATTCTCAATTAGATCAATAATCGTGTCGTCTTCCGTGCGGTTTTCATCGATTTTTGCGAACATGTCGCATTCCCAAGGCCCATTGATTTCCTCAGCAAGGGCCCCGACGTGTTGCATGTCGTCGGGTTCTGGTACATCGTTGATGCTCGGGTCATCAGCTTGCGGATATTGGCTTGCAATTTCGCGCTTGGCGGCCTCTTCTTCTTTGAGTGTCTCCAGGACGCGGCGACCGTATTCGAAGTAGCGCCGCAAGACAAATTGACGAAGAGTTTCTTGCAGGATGGCGAAGTTATCCGGGAGTCGACCGGGCCATATCTTCTCGCGAATGCGAATCGCTTCCATGACCCGCCTAAAAGCGGACTGCTTGAAAAACGAATGACGACTAACTGTGATAACGGCATATCCCATGTTTCGCAGCGTGTTTCGGCGTTCCTCGTCAATTGATTGCTGTTCGGGCTCGTCGTGGTAAAAGCCGTTGTATTCGATATCGGTCATCGAATTTTCGAGCAGCGCGTCGAGGTAGAAAACCGTCCGTCGCGTTAGGGCGGCGTATCTTTTGGGGACTGGGATCGGATAGTCCGTTTTGATAGCGCGTATGGCTAAGCCACCCATTGACTTGGGCATTGTCAGCATCATGACAAACGCCGTTTCGAGTGGGGAGCGACAGCCTTCGCGTACATAAGAAAGTGCCTTAAGTGCTTTATTAGATCCACGATACCCCGATGCCTCTGAAAAGAAGGCTCTGAGCTCTTCAACGCTGGTTAGGGCTGGGCGCTCGCGATATTGAGTTTCGTCGGACGTTCCAAGCGCGTAGGAGCCGCAGATTTCAAAGTAATACTCAACGAGCTCCGAAAGGTTGAGGTCGGCTGCTGCTTCTAACGCGCACAGCTTGATATCGACGATGTAGACGTTCGGCTCGAGTTCTAGGTAGCTTTCTGCATCAAACGTATAGCGCGTGCAGTGGCAGATGCAGCCCTTGCGGTGCCTTTTGGCATTATTGGAAAACGTCAGCACATGGATGCTTTCAGAATCGACATTCTTTCTGTTGAGCCATGCTCGCGCCGCTTCCAGGTTGGACGTGGTCGGCGCAGACACCTTGATCTTTTCCATAGATATGGGATCGGTCGCGTGGCTTGCGAGCGAGTTGACTGTTTGGTATACAGCGCGTGCCGTGGTATGTGACAGAACGATTCCCATACGCGCATGATGGCATAGCGGACGCCATATACGCTCGAAACTTCGGGCAACGGTATTGGGGCGCGGCTTATCTTCTGCGAACGGTGGGTTTTTGAGCTGTCGTATTGAGGGGGGCAGCTTCGGCTGGGGAGGTTTCTGTCGGCTGCCCCATTTTGGTGAACTTTAGTTGCGGATTCGTAGCTTCTAAGCGTTTTTGCCGACCGCTCAGATGCCTCACCAACATAATTTGAGTTATTCGGCCTTATCCTATACGAATGGTGCGATCGCAACGTCCTATTCGAATTGATTCAGATAGATTTATAGGGCTTGGTTGCGAAATTGGGGCGACTATAGCGCTCGATTGCGGTTCAAGGGGCCTTGACTAGTGGTTCAGCTGGCCGAACAACTCGAAAAATGTAGGTGGGCCAACCTGCCGACTATGTGAAGCACGCGTATTTGCTCGTTTTGATGAAAACTAGGGTGCAGCCATAAGGCTGCGCCCTAGTTTACTGCGTGCCGGTGTGCCCAGACGGATTGCGCTGTGCCTGGCAGGCGCTCCCGCAGATGGATCGGTTATTTCGCGAATAGGTTCTTGAGGTTGAACTCGGCTTGGACGGTGCGGAGCATGAGGTCGGTGTCGTCCAAGCCCAGGTGCTGCTCGTTGGCGTCGGCGGCGAGGGTTCCACGGCGGCGCGCCCAGTTCTCGAGCGCGGCTGGGGCGGACTCGCGGGGGAGCGAGCGCACGTCGGCGTCCAGGCTGCGGCAGATCTGGCGCGAGTCGATGACGATGATCTTGCCGGCGCGGCGTGCCTCGGCGTAGCCGTCCAGGTGGATCTTGAACCAGCTGTCCTCAAAGGCGGCGTTGTGTGCCATGTACGGGTACTTCTTCATAAGCTTGAGCAGCTGCTTTTGCAGCTCTTTGTTCTCGCGGAACGGCTTTTTGCCGTCGATGTCGTCCCAGGTGATGTGGTGGATATTCGACAACGGCACATCCTCGCCGCGGTAGATGTCGGGCAGGCCGCAGTAGTGTGCCTCGGCGTCATGCGGGACGGCGTCGCTGGTGAGCTCCATGATCTCCCAGCCCACGTTGATGATATAGCCGCGCTCGGGTGCACGGCCGGTGGTCTCGATGTCGATACCGAGCACGGTGCCCTGGATGGGCTTGCGGGCGTAGGCCACGCCGAGCGCGTCGCGGTCGCCGCGGATTTCGCGCATAACGGACGCGGCGGTGCGCTTTTGCATCTTGCCGATGGCGGCGCAGGTGTCGGCATCGGACAGGCCGCGCGAGAGCGTCGCGGGCGTCACGTTGCGCAGACGCGCCTCGCCAATCTGGTCGCACAGGTCGCGGTTGCGGTCGGCCAGGTCGCGCACGGTGGCAAAGTCGAAGCCGGGGTCGCCCTCGGCGGTAAAGTACTCGGTCTCGAGCACCTTGAGGGCCTCCTCGCCCTTCTGGCGCTCGGACTCCATGGCGCCGTGGTCGCCGTAGATAAACATGGGGATAAACGGCTGGCGCTCGTATTCGAGTGCTTGCGATACGTTCATATGCTACTCCTTGGACGGGCCGCGTTGTGCGGCTCGAGGTTACTGAGTTATGGCGAGATGATAGTTTACCATAGGCAACTATTGGCACCGCGCCCGGGACAACTACAATACCCTAGTTGACCGCTAGGACTTTTACAATGCTGCCGAAAGACACGAAAGGTTCCATCCGTCATGGATTTACTGATTGATATTCTGCTCGACGCCGGCAAGGACACGCTGTCGCTGGTGCCGTTTTTGTTGGTGACGCATCTTGCTCTCGAGACACTTGAGCACGTTGCGGGCGACCGCGTCAACGGCGCTATCA
The DNA here is from genome assembly GCA_905215445.1 of uncultured bacterium. Classification (GTDB taxonomy): domain Bacteria; phylum Actinomycetota; class Coriobacteriia; order Coriobacteriales; family Coriobacteriaceae; genus Collinsella. The sequence goes on from CAJMPZ010000071.1 coordinate 6,318, forward strand.
AGCGCGCCGGCGCTGCGGGTCCCGTGGTTGGCTCGCTGCTGGGCATGGTGCCGCAGTGCGGATTTTCGGCCATGGCAGCAACGCTGTACGCCGGCCGTGTCGTGACCTTGGGCACGTTGGTGGCGGTGTTCCTTTCGACCTCCGATGAGATGCTGCCGCTGTTGCTTGCCGAGCAGGTTCCCGTGCAGACTATGGCGATGCTTTTGGCTTCGAAAGCGCTGATCGCACTGGTCACGGGTTTTATCGTGGACGCTGCCATTCGCGGCCTGCGCCGTAACGCCCGCGCGCACGCGGCGATTCGCCGTACCGTGCTGGGAACCGCGGCCAACCCGGCCCACGTGAACTGCGCGCACGACGACCACAGCGGCGGTGACATCATCGACGAGGTGGCCGAGGCAGGCGTGAGCGCCGACCACATCCACGAGCTGTGCGAGCGCGACCATTGCGGTTGTGATGAAGACGAGGACGAGCACGAACACGGACATGGCCACGATCACGGTCATGAGGGCGAACATGAACACCATGATGGTCACGGTCACTCTCACTCCCACGAAGGGACGCCTGTCCTGTCGATCATCCGCAGTGCGATCTCGCACACCGTGCAGGTCTCGGTATTCATTTTTCTGGTGACGCTGATTCTGGTCGCCGTGCTCGAGACGTTCGGCGAGTCCGCGATCGAGCAGTTCCTGCGCGGCAACGAGACACTCGCTGTCCTGGGTTCGGCGCTTGTCGGGCTGATTCCCAATTGCTCGGCGAGCGTGGTCATTACACAGCTGTATCTGGAAGGCGCGCTGCAACTGGCGCCGATGCTCGCCGGCACGCTCATTTCCGCCGGCGTGGGTTATCTGGTGCTGTTCCGCACCAACCGCAGCGCCCGCGAAAATGCCGTGTTCCTGATCATGATGTACGTCATCGGCGCTGGCTGGGGCCTCATCCTCTCCGCCGTTGGCCTCTAAGTAGGCCTAAAAAATGGGCTTCAAATAGCCATGCTCAGCGCCTGCGCAATGCGGCGACGCATGGCATTTTGAAGCCCGTTTTTTGTTGAGCCATGGATTCCGAGCGCTCACACCGCTCAAAACAAAAAGGTAGATTTTAGGCATGTCTCAAAAATCTACCTTGGTTAGTGCAGCAACTCGGTGAGGTTGCGTTTAAAGCGGGCGCGGTCTTCGCTGGTAAATGCTGCCGGACCGCGAGTGCGTCCGCCGGCGCGGCGTACCTTCTTTTCCTCGTGGCGAATAAACAGCTGCATGTCGATGGTTGCTTTGTCGTAGACGCGCCCGCGCACACCGATAGCGGCGGCATCGCGCCCGAGCACCATGCTCGCCAAGCCAATGTCCTGCGTCACGACCACGTCGCCCGCCTGCAGGCGTTCGACAATGGCAAAGTCGGCGCTGTCGGCGCCCACGCTCACGTCGAGCGTCGTGATCCAAAAGCCGCGTCGCGCGTGCTCGGCATCGCGCGGGTCGTCGCGGCGAATGTGCCGTTCCAGGTTTTGCGTGCTGTTGCCGGCGATAACAACGGCGACGCCCGCCCGCCGCGCGCAGTCAATCGACTCGCGCGTGACCGGGCAGGCGTCGGCATCAATAAAGAGCGTCTTTGGCATCTAGCGCACCAGTTTGCCAAACTGAATGGCGCGAACAATGAGCGTCACGCCAAACACCAGCAGCGCGGCACCGCTAAAGATGACGAGCATCTTGGCTTCCCGATTCTTCCTTCTATCAATACTGCCGGAGCTGAAGTTGCAGCGTTTCTT
>CAJMPZ010000072.1 GCA_905215445.1 uncultured bacterium
TATTGGTAGCAAAGTTCGGGTCATTGTTTAATGCTTCAGCTAATTCCTTTAATGCCAGGGTTCTCGGCCATGTAGGCCATGAAGCCCTTGGTGTAGGCCTGACGCAGCTCGGTGGCGTAGTTGACCTTGCAGATGCCGTTCTTCACAGCCTCGGCAACCTGCTCATCGGGCACACCGGAGGTGCCGTGCAGAACCAACGGCACGTCGACGGCGTCGCGAATGGCCTTGACCACGGACTGCTCGATGTGAGGATCGCTCGTGTACACGCCGTGGCTGGTGCCAACGCCAATAGCGAGGGAGGTGCAGCCAGTGCGCTCGACGAACTCCTTGGCCTCGGCCGGATCGGTGTAGGGGCTCTCGCCCTCAACCGCGGGACCGTCGTCCTCCTTGCCGCCAACCTTGCCGAGCTCGGCCTCGACGGGCACGCCCATGGCGCGGCCAGCGTCGGCGACGGACTTGGTCAGGGCAATGTTGTCCTCGAAGGACTCGTGCGAACCGTCGATCATGACAGAGGTGTAGCCAGTGCGGAAAGCCTGCATGCAGCGGTCATAGCCATCGCCGTGATCGAGGTGCAGAGCGACGGGCACGGAAGCGCGCTCGGCGGCAGCCTTGACCATGCCGTAGAAGTAGTCCAGACCAGCGGTCTTGATGGTGCCCGGGGTGGTCTGCATGATGACGGGGGACTTGGTCTCCTCGGCAGCGGCCAGAACGGCCATAACAAACTCGAGGTTCTCGACGTTGAACGCGCCGACGGCGTAGTGGCCGGCCTGAGCGTCCTTGAGCATCTTTTCGGTGGTAACAAGTGCCATGAGCGTTTGCTCCTCTCCCTCGCCCGCATCTGGACATCGGGCGTAGTTGTTCACAAGGCGTTTTACCTTGTGTTTTGCTGCACTTATTGTATGAAATTCAGCGGCTTTGCACGTGCGAGATATTGAGCCCATGCAGGTCAATACAGCCGTTTTTGAAAAGTAAACGGAAGGAATTGGAGCCGAGTGGGCGTGTTCGATATTGAATTTTGGGCGTTCGAGGTCTTTCTTTTATAGAAAAAGTAAGTAATCGAAAGGCGTTTTCTTACTTAAAAAGAAAATGAACGAAAATAGACTCAACACAATTCCTGCAAATTTCAGACGATGATGGAGCGGGTATGGCCCATGCAACAACCCGAGCTTTCGCCGATGAGCGTCGTGCCGCCATTATGGAAATGCTCGAACATAACGCCTCGGTGCAGGTAGCAGAAATCGCCCAGACCTTTGGCGTGTCCTCCGTTACCGCCCGCGCCGACCTAGACGCGCTCGCCGAGTCCGGCAAGCTGCGCCGCACGCATGGCGGCGCCGTGTCGCTCCAGAAGCGACTGACCGTATCCACCCAGGATCGCCGCATCAACGTCAATGTCGCCGCCAAGCAGGCCATCGCACAAAGCGCCATCGAACTCGTCAATGACGGCGACACGCTGCTCGTCGACTCGGGCACCACAGCGCTCGAGTTTGTCCGGCTCCTCGACCAGCGCGATGGCATCACCGTCATCACGGCCGACATTACCATTGCCGATTACATCGACGAGAGCATGCCCTCGGTCGATGTCGTCATGCTGGGCGGGACGCTGCGCAAAGGTCATCGCTATCTGTACGGCCCACTTACCATGCAGGCGCTCCAAATGGTCCATGCCGATCTGGCCGTCATGTGCCCTGGCGCTTTCGTTCCCGGCTGCGGCTTTACGACCGACTTTCCGCAGATGGCCGAGACCAAAGCGGCTATGGCCGGTGCCGCCCGCCAAAGTATCGCCCTCATGGACGCCAGTAAGGTCAACGGACGTGGCATGTACCGCTTTGCCGAGCTGACCGACGTCAACGCCATCGTGATGGACCGTGACCCCGATCACGCCGTCGCCACCTCAATCGCCGAGGTCGCCGACGACGCCCGCCCAAATCTCCTCATCGCCGGCACTTAAACAAAAACCACCACAAAGGTGCCTGTCCCCTTTGTGGTGGTTTGAGCGTTAAACGTGAACGTATCGCTACTTGGAGAGCTCGTCAGCGAGGGCCTCGATCTGAGCGCGCGAGGCGTCGTTGAGCGAACCCAGGACGGTCACCTTGTTCTGCGTCAGGGTGATGTCCTTCATACCCTCGAGCTCCTTGGTCATAATCTTGGCAGCTGCGGGCGCCCAGGAGCCGCCCTCGACGAGCGCCACCGTACGGTTCTGGTAGGCATGCTCGGCAAGCGTATGGATAAAGGTGCTCATGAATGGGAAGATCTCGCCCTGATAGGTGATGGAAGCGAGTACCAGACGGTCATAGCGGAACGCATCCTCAACGGCCTCGGCCATGTCGTCGCGAGCCAAGTCAAAGACGGAAACCTTCTGGCCGCGAGCCTCGAGCGCAGATGCAAGCTCCTCAACGGCAGCCTTCAGATGGCCGTAGACGCTCGCGTAGGCAATGGTGATGCCCTCGTCCTCGGGCTGATAGCTCGACCAGGTGTTGTAGGTGTCGAGGTAGTAGCCCAGGTTCTCGGTCAGCACGGGGCCATGAAGCGGGCAGATGATCTGGATGTCCAAATCGGCGGCCTTCTTGAGCACGGCCTGCACAAACTTGCCGAACTTGCCCACGATGCCAAAGTAGTAACGGCGCGCCTCGCAGGCCCACCCTTCCGGATCCTCGATGTCGTTGGCGCCAAACTTGCCAAAGCCGTCGGCACTAAAGAGCACCTTGTCGGTAGCCTCGTAGGAGAAGAGTACCTCGGGCCAGTGAACGTTGGGGGCGCCGACAAAGGTCAGGCTGTGGCCACCCAGATCAAGCACATCGCCCTCTTTGACAACCATCTTGCGCTCGGGGAAGTCGGTGCCAAAGTAGTTGACCATCATGCGGAAGGCGCCCATGCTTGCCACAATCTGCGCCTGGGGATAGCGCTCCATAAAGGCGGCGATGCCGGCGGAGTGATCGGGCTCCATGTGATGGATGACCAGGTAGTCGGGCGTGCGGCCGTCGAGTACGGTCTCGAGGTTGCCGAGCCACTCGTCGACAAATCCGCCATCGACCGAATCGGCGACAGCGATCTTTTCGCCCAAGATAACGTAGCTGTTGTATGCCATACCGTTCTCGGACACGTCGTACTGGCCCTCGAACAGGTCGATGTCATGATCGTCAACGCCAATGTAGCGGATATCCTTGGTGATCTCCATCAGGCAAAGCCTCCTAGATAGACAAATGAACCCGTCTATCATAGCACTCGGCTGCATCCCAACAGCTATCTGCCGGCATCCTTACCGATTGTTATTAAAATGCGATAAATCGCCGTTTACCAGCACAAACTATGAGCGCGGTATCGCCGTGCTATGTCGAATGATGAGCTGGCCGGGAATACGAATGGCAACGGTTTTGCCCACCGTACCCGCCTCGGGAACCGCATGCTCAAACACCTCGCGCCCACGCTGATGCAAGTCGAATCGAACGGTCGTGAGCTCGTTGTGTGCTACAAAATCATCGAGCGAATCATCGACGCCCACCACGCTCACGTCCTCGGGCACGCGCAAGCCGCTATCGCGCAGCGCGGCGATGGCACCGTTTGCCATTTGGTCGTTTGCCGCGTAAATCGCCGTCATGGTGCGGTCGTGCTCGGCCAGATATCTGCCGGCTTCGTATCCGCTGTTGGCAGACCAATCGCCCTCGAGCGGCGCCTGCGGCTTAATGTGCTTACGCTCGAGTGCATCCTGCCAACCGGCGCGACGAAACTGCTCGTCGACCGAGAACGACGGGCCGCCAATATAGCGAATCTGATCGTGTCCCAGCTCAAACAGGTGATCCATAAGCAATAGCGAGCAGCCGTAATGGTCGGAATCGACTGTGGTCACGCGCGGATGCGCGTACATGGTAACGATGACCGTGCCAATGCCCGGCAACGGATCAAACGTCTCAAAATCGGGTGCCATGCGACTCATGCCGATAATGATGCCGTCCACGGGCAGCGCGGCCATACGACGCGTGGCCTCGGCAAGCGAAAACTCCTCGGTCTTGGACATCTCGACCAGCGTGATGGCGCAATTATGCTCGCGAGCAGCGCTGGCGATGCCGTCGATCATTGAGAGGTTGCCAAACTTGGTGACATCGTTGACGCACAGGCCGACCGAATGGTAACGGCCGTCGCGCAGCGAGCGACCGGCATAACTCGGACGAAAGCCGAGCTCTTGCATAGCGGCCTGCACGCGCTGGCGCGTCTGCTCGTTGACGTTAGGCAAACCGTTGGCGACGCGCGAAACCGTCTGCTGCGAAACGCCAGCAGCGCGGGCGACGTCGGCCATGGAGACCGGACGCGTACCTGTATCGTTGGACGGGCGCCTTGCCACAGGATCACCTTCACCCTTGCGAGATCTGAATAGCGTGAATGCCGGCCTGGGCAGAAACACGCCCTGCACCGAGGCCCGCTATCGTCGGACGCATGTTAACGTACTCTACTTTTTCTATCTGCATCTTTTCTGCTTTATAAGTCCATACGACAGTACCGTTCACGGCTGTATTTCTACCGATTACCAGATTCTCAAAAAGTGACAAGCGATGTGTTATGAGTACGTTAACATAGCCCGTAACGTGCGGTATCGTGGACACTTGGTTCATGCCGCTTCAAGTTGTTAACGTACTCATAACGACGCAAAACTCACCCGTGCGCGCCAAGGAAAGGACTCCCATGACCACCCCCGACGAAAAGACACTCGCCACGCTCACCAAGCTGTTTGAGGAGGAGTTTGGCCCCATCGGCGACCGCCAGGTGCTCTATGTGCACGCGCCCGGCCGCTCCGAGATCAGCGGCAACCACACCGACCACGAGGGTGGCCACGTTATCGCCGGCTCGCTCGATGTCGCTGTCGACGGCATTGCCGTGGCGACCGATTCCAACAAGGTTCGCGTCGCCGACGAGGGTTATCCTACGTTTGAGATCACGCTCGACACGCTGGATATTCAAGAGTCCGAGAAGGGCACGTCCGCAAGCCTCGTGCGCGGTATGGCCCACGAGGTCGCAGGTCTCGGCGTTGAGCCCCAGGGCTTCGACTTCGCCTTCACCTGCTCCGTCCCCTCGGGCGGCGGCCTTTCCAGCTCTGCCGCCGTCGAGGCCGCGTACGGCCGCGCCATGGAGACGCTCTGGGGCGCGCCCGCCATTGAGCCCGTCGCGCTCGCCCAGATGAGCCAGCGCACCGAGAACAACTATTACGGCAAGCCCTGCGGTCTGATGGACCAAGCCGCCGTGTGCCTGGGCGGCCTCGCCTACATGGACTTTGAGGACCAGGCTCAGCCTAAAACCCAGAAGCTCGAGCTCAACTTTGAGGATCACGGCTATGCGCTCGTGCTCGTTAAGGTTGGCGCCGACCATGTGGCGGCTACCGACGACTACGCCGCCGTTCCGCGCGAGATGCAGGACGTCGCCGCCGAGTTTGGCAAGGCACGCCTGTGCGAGGTCAACGTTGCCGACTTTGACGCCAAGCTCCCCGAGCTGCGCGCCAAGCTGGGCGACCGCGCCTGCCTGCGCGCCGTTCACTACTGGTACGAGAACGGCCTGGTCGACAAGCGCTGGGCAGCCCTGAACGCTGGCGACATTGACCAGTTCCTGGTCCTGACGCGCGAGTCCGGCGCCAGCTCTGCCATGTACCTGCAGAATGTTGTTGCCAAGCTGGGTTCCGAGCAGCCTTCCATGTATGCCCTGGCGCTGGCCGAGCACGTGCTCGACGGCCGCGGCGCCGTCCGTATCCACGGTGGCGGCTTTGGTGGCACCATCCAGGCCTTCGTGCCGCTCGATCTGGTCGACACCTTCATTGCCAAGATGAACGGCTGGCTGGGCGAGGGCTCTGCCCGTCACTACGCCATCTCTGACAAGGGGGCTTACGCGGCATGGCTGTAATGACTGACGTGCGAGAGGCCGCGCAGAACCTGATCGAGTACGCCATCCACCGATCGATGATCGGCCAGGACGACCGGATCTGGGCATACAACACCATTTTGGAGTGCATCGGCGCCACGGGTCCCGCACTCGATATGGCCTGGGCGCTCCAGGTTGAGAAACTCTCGCTCTTGCACCCCAATACCCTGCCCGACTTTGATCTTGAAGGCACGCTTGCCGCGCTTTCCGAGGCCGCCGTTACCAACGGTGCCGCCGAGGACACGGCGTCAGGCCGCGACCGCATCGCCATGCGCATCATGGGTGCGCTCATGCCGAGGCCTTCGGTTGTAAACGAGGAGTTCAACGGACGCATGGGCGTCAACGAGCCCCGCGCCGCAACCGACTGGTTCTACGGCCTGTGCTGCGACGCCGGCTACGTGCGCCGTGCCGCCATCGCGCGCAACATCAAATGGAGCACCCCCACCAACTGGGGCGATCTTGAGATCACCATCAACCTCTCCAAGCCTGAGAAGGACCCACGCGATATCGCCGCGGCTGGTGCCGCAAAGAACACGGGCGAGAAGTATCCCGCCTGCCAGCTCTGCATCGAAAACGAGGGCTATCCCGGACGCTCCGCCGCAGCCGACGGCGGCGCTCACCCCGCTCGCCAAAACCTGCGCATTATCCCCATCCAGCTCAACGGCGAGCGCTGGGGTTTCCAGTACAGCCCGTACGCGTACTTTAACGAGCATTGCATTGCCATGAGCTCCGAGCATCGTCCGATGCACGTCGACCGCAAGGGCTTGACCTGCCTGCTCGACTTTGTGGACCTGTTCCCGCATTACTTCATCGGCTCCAACGCCGACCTGTCTATCGTGGGCGGCTCGATTCTGTCGCACGACCACTTCCAGGGCGGCGCGCACGAGTTCCCCATGATGCATGCCGCCGAGGTCTCGCAGTTTAGCGTGCCCGGTTTTGACCAGGTCACCGGCACTGTGCTGCAGTGGCCGCTCTCGGTGCTGCGCCTGCGCTCGCATGACCGCGCTCAGCTGCTCGACGCTGCCGAGAAGATTATCCTCGCCTGGCGCGAGTGGACCGACGAGTCTGTGGGCGTTATCGCGCACACGGCCGACGGCGTAGCGCACAACACCGTGACGCCCGTCATCCGCCGCGTCGACTCCCGCGGCAATGCCGGCGGCGAGATCTACGAGGCCTACCTGGCGCTTCGTTGCAACATCACGACCGACGAGCACCCGCTGGGCGTGTTCCACCCGCATGCCGAGTTTCACCATATTAAGAAGGAGAACATCGGCCTGATCGAGGTCATGGGCCTGGCCATTTTGCCGCCGCGTCTGGTTCCCGAGCTCGGCGCTGTCCGCGAGCACCTGCTGGCGGCCAAAGCCGATACCAGCTACAACCTTGCCGGCGCGCTCGAGGGCGACGACCTCTGCCGTAGCCATGCCGCGTGGGCCGAGGATGTCTATGCCCGCCGCGCCGACGAGCTTACGGCGGATAGCGCCATCGGCATCCTGCACGAGGAAGTCGGCGTAGTGTTTGGCCACGTGCTCGACAACGCCGGCGTCTTTAAGTGGGACGAAGCCGGCCGCGCCGCCCAGCAGCGCTTTATCGACTCACTGTAATGATCCCTTGGGGACGGAGGAAAACGGACTATTTCGTCTTCAAGACAACGGCGCCCGCCGGCAACATCGCCGACGGGCGCCGTTTTTGAGTGTAGCCATTGGGGACGTTCTTAAACGACCAGTCATTAAAGAACGTCCCCAATGACTACCCCAAGTGACAACCACGGCGACGCCGATGTTTGGCAACGACAGCGAGCGGGCCGCATTTGAGACAAGGTGACGCGAAACGAAAGGGCGCTGACCTTCTGGTCGCGCCCTTGAAGTTGAACGTCAGATTGTCCAAATGCGGCCCGCGCAGCGTCGAGCCGTTACGCGG
>CAJMPZ010000073.1 GCA_905215445.1 uncultured bacterium
AGCAGGGTGAGTGCCTGGCGCTGGCCGCCCGAGAGCAGGCCGACCTTGGCGTTGAGGCGCGTGTCCAGACCAAGGTCCAGGCGCTTGAGCAGTTCAACGTACTCGTCCTTCTCGGCCTTGGTGACGCCCCACGAAAGACCGCGACGCTGGCCGCGGCGCTTGGCGAGGGCCAGGTTCTCGGCGATCTGCATGTCGGCTGCGGTGCCGCGCATGGGGTCCTGGAACACGCGGCCCAGGTACTTGGCGCGCTGCGACTCGCTCAGACGCGAGATGTCGGTGCCGTCGAGCTCGATAACGCCCGAATCGAGCGGATATACGCCGGCGATCATGTTGAGCAGCGTGGATTTGCCGGCGCCGTTGCCGCCGATCACGGTCACAAAGTCGCCATCGTTGAGGGTAAGGTCGACGCCGGTGAGAGCGCGCTTCTCGGTGACGGTGCCCTTGTTAAAGGTCTTCTTGACGTGCGAGAGCTTAAGCATCTGCCTCATCCCCCTTCGTATAGGAGCTGCGGAGCTTATAGCGCTCCCAAACCACAGGCACGCACAGGGCAACGGCGACGATCACGGCGGAGAGCAGCTTCATGTCGTTGGCGTCCATGCCCAGCTGCAGCACGATGGCACGGATGAGGAAGTAGACCACGGAGCCAAAGACGGCAGAGGCCAGACGGACGGAGAACTGCGTGAGTCCGCCGGGCAGCAGGCGGCCGAGCACCTCGCCGATGACGATGGCGGCAAGACCGATAACGATGGCGCCGGTGCCCATACCAATGTCGGCATACTTTTGGCTCTGGCAGATAAGCGCGCCAGAGAGGCCGATGAGGGCGTTGGAGAGCACGAGGGCGATCATCTTGGTGGAGTTGGTGTTGACGCCCAATGCGCGGATCATGTACTCGTTGTTGCCGGTGGCGCGCAGTGCGGAGCCGATCTCGGTGCCAAAGAACCAGTACAGGATGGCGACGATGGCCACGGCCAGCACAATGCCCAGGATGATGGCGACGGTGGACTGCGGCAGACCCGTCATGTTGCTGACGGCCGAGAACACGGTGCCCTTGGCAAGGATGGGCGTATTGGATTTGCCCATGATGCGCAGGTTGATGGACCACAGGCTGATCTGGGTGAGGATTCCGGCGAGGATCGCGGGAATCTCAAAGACGGTGGTCAAAATGCCCGTGACGGCGCCCGCGATGGCACCGGCACACATGCCGGCCAAAACGGCGAGCAGCGGGTCGACGTTGTCATTGACGATGAGTACGGCGCAGACGCAGCCGCCGAGGGCAAAGCTGCCGTCGCAGGTCATATCGGGGATGTCGAGCAGGCGGAACGTGATAAACACGCCAAGCACCATAATGCCCCAGAGGACGCCCTGAGAAACGGCGCCCTGCAATGCAATAAGCATGCTTCATACCTCCTAGGATAGGGTGGACACGTGAGTCACCATGATAGCGGTAACAATGTATAAAAGAGCTGCGGCCGGATGTTTTGACTCATCCGAAACAAGCAGGGCGAACGCCGGTCTTTGGCGTTCGCCCCTGTGGCTCAGATATTGAATAACACGTCAACGGCGCGAGTGCGGGTCCTAGACGCGTTACCGCGCATGGCGCTACTCGTCCAGAGCGGAAAGGTCGATGCCCAGCGCCTCGGCCATCTCGTCGTTCTTGACGACGACCAGGTCCTTGCTCGAGAGGTGCTTGATCGGCATATCCTCGGGCTTGGCCTCGCCCTTCAGGATCTTAACGGCCATCTCGCCCGCGGCGTAGCCCAGGTCCTCATAGTTGATGGAGAGGGTGAACAGGCCGCCGGCCATGCACATGCCCTCCTCGCCGGTTACGAAGGGGAGCTTATTCTCCTTGCAGATCTGGCCGACCTGCGAAGCGCCCGCGGCGATGGTGTTATCGGTGGGGGAGTACAGCGCGTCGACCTTGCCCACGGCAGATTCGACGACGGACTGGATCTCGTTGGAGCTCGAGACGGTGAAGTCGGTGTAGTCCAGGCCCAGCTTGTCGAGCTCCTTCTTGGCGGCCTTGATCTGGACGTCGGAGTTGGACTCGGCGGTGCAGTAGAGCAGACCGACCTTCTTTACGTCGGGCAGGACCTTCTGCATCATCTCGAGCTGCTCGGCGACCGGGGTGAGGTCGGAGGCGCCAGTGACGTTGGTGCCGGGCTTTTCGTTGTCCTGGACCAGGCCCGAGGCGGCGTAGTCGGTGATGGCGCAACCCACGATGGGGATATCGGCGGTGGCGCCGGCGGCGGCCTGCGCGGCGGGCGTAGCGATGGCGTAGATCAGGTCGACGCCATCGCCCACGAACTTGTCGGCGATGGACTTACACGTGGACTGGTCATTCTGGGCGTTCTTCTGGTCGATTTTGACCTTAAGGCCGCTCTTCTTGATGGCCTTGACGAAGCCGTCGTTGGCGGCGTCGAGTGCGGAGTGCTCGGTGAGCTGCAGAATGCCGACGGTGTAGTCGGAACCGGCGGCAGCAGAGCCGGAACCAGAGTTGCCGCCGCATCCGGCGAGCGGAGCGAGCACGAGCAGGCCGGCAGAGACCAGAAGGCTCCTGCGGCTGATGGTGATGTCCTTCATATCGTTACCCCCAGTATAGAAATGGCTGGAAACACTGCACTCAAACAAAGTGCAAGTGGAACTATAGTAGCGCGGATGTCCATTTTTACAATAACCTGGCGGGTTTTTTAATACAGAACCGGATGGGCGGTACGGGTAGTCGAATGGACGGCGGAGGTTCTTATGCGGCGGAGGCGTCGTCCCCCTCCAGGGCGGCGAAGAGCTTCTTGCCGTCGAGGAGACGCGTGGTGACGTTTCTCATGCGCCCGATCTCTACGGTACGCAGCGTGTCATCGGCGCCTCGGGCGTCATAGACCGTTCCCAGCAAATACGAGATGCCGTCTCGTTGCTTGATGGCAAAGGGGCGGAGTGTCATCCGTGCTACTTCGGTTTCGCCACGTGTCGTGACGCTCGAAATATCAAAACTCACCGTGGTTCCGTGGTCGATGGCTTGCTCGATGAGCTCGCAGGTGTCGATGCGCTTGACGGGCGTGCGCGTGGCCTTGGTGGATTTGCCACCGGCGCTTGGAGCGGGCTCGGGCGCATCGAGGTAGCCGCGAACGTCGGCACTCGCCATGGCGACCAAGTGCTGCGCCATGCTTTTTCGAATGGCGATGGGCGTAGAGCGGTTACGCATGACCATGCCGTGGAGCCGGATGATCTCTTCGTCGGTGAGCGGACGGGTCAAGAGCCGATACCCCACGCCGCGTTTGTACTCAATTTCGTATCCGGCATGGCGAAGTGCGGAGATGGCGGTGTAGATGCTGCGCCGCGCCGCCGAGATGGGCATGCGGGCGGGGTCGTCGGGATGGGCGAGGTGCCGGATCAACTCATCGGAAAACATGGCCCTGTCCTCGCCGGTGTTCTCGCTTAATAGTTGCAGGATGCGAACGGCGCGATAGGCTGCCATCGAGGCGGCGCCTCTCGTTGTGGTGTCGTAGGTTTCAACAGCGGCTTCGGTCATGGTGCCCACGTCCTTTCTGTTTTGGGTGGCGACGGTATGGAGCCTAGGACGCGGGGTTTTCCCAGGGGCGCAGGGCGCTCTGGGCGGTCGGTAGTCGTCGGCAAACGGCGGTTCGAGTTTTCAACAGCCCTGTTCAACTGACCAAAAACTTGCCAAAAGCTTGACGGATGCTGTTGAAAAAAGCGTCTCTCGACCGATGTCGAGAGACGCTTGTGCGATGAGCGTTGTCGTGTGGCGACGCGAGCTAACGTCCGACGATTAGAAGTCGGCGTTGCCCACGGTGCGCGGGTGCGGCAGGACGTCGCGGATGTTGCCCACGCCGGTGAGGTACATCACCAAGCGCTCGAAGCCCAGACCGTAGCCGGCGTGCTTGCAGGAACCGTAGCGGCGCAGGTCCAGATAGTACTTGTACTGCTCGGGATTCATACCCAGGTCCTTGATACGGGCCTCGAGCAGATCCAGGCGCTCCTCGCGCTGGGAGCCACCGATGATCTCGCCGATGCCCGGCACCAGGCAATCGGCGGCGGCGACGGTCTTGCCGTCGTCGTTCATGCGCATATAGAAGGCCTTGATCTCTGCCGGGTAGTCGGTTACAAAGGTCGGGCGCTTAAAGTGCTCCTCGGTCAGGAAGCGCTCGTGCTCGGTCTGCAGGTCGATGCCCCAGCTGACGGGGTAATCAAACTGGTGACCAGCAGCGACTGCCTGCTCCAGGATCTCGACGGCCTCGGTGTAGGTGACGCGGGCAAAGTCGGAGTTTGCCACGTGGTCCAGGCGCTCGATCAGGCCCTTGTCCACAAACTTGTTGAGCATATTGAGCTCGTCGGGGCAGGTGGCCATAACGTCCTTAAGGACGTACTTGAGCATGGCCTCGGCGTTATCCATGTAGTCGTTCAGATCGGCAAAGGCCATCTCGGGCTCGATCATCCAAAACTCGGCGGCGTGGCGCGTGGTGTTGGAGTTTTCGGCGCGGAAGGTGGGACCAAAGGTGTACACGTCGCCAAAGGCCATGGCAAAGTTCTCGGCATTGAGCTGGCCGGACACGGTCAGGCTCGCATGCTTGCCAAAGAAGTCCTGGCTCCAGTCGACCTCGCCGGACTCGGTGAGGGGCGGATTTTTGGGGTCGAGCGTGGTCACGCGGAACATCTCGCCGGCGCCCTCGCAGTCACTCGTGGTGATGATAGGGGTGTTGACGTAGACAAAGCCCTGCTCCTGGAAGAAGCGGTGGGTGGCGGCAGCTGCGACAGAGCGGATGCGGAACACGGCGCGGAACAGGTTGGTGCGCGGGCGCAGGTGCTGCTGGGTGCGCAGGAACTCGACGGTTGCGCGCTTCTTCTGCAGCGGGTAATCCGGGGCGCTGACGCCCTCGACCTCGATGGAGGTGGCAGAAAGCTCGAAAGGCTGGGGCGCATCGGGGGTCAGCTTGACGATGCCGGTGCAAATGAGGGCGGCCGAGACGTTTTGATGGGCGATCTCGTCGTAATTGTCGAGTGCATCGCGGTTCATGACGACCTGCAGATCGCGGAAGCAGCTGCCGTCGTTGAGCGTTACAAAGCCAAAGTTCTTCATGTCGCGGACGGACTTGACCCAGCCGGCGACGGTGACGGTCTGGCCGCCGAGCGACTCGGCGTCGGCGTAGAGCTGCGCGATTTTGGTGCGGTTCACGTATCCTCCCATAACGGTTGAATGATAGTTATCCATACAGTTCGATATTCTAGCAGCTCGGCTCATTTGGGCTATACAGATAAGGCATTGGCGGGATGGTTTTTCAAACGAAAAGCGCCCGCGGCCAAATGGTCGCGGGCGCTTGACGAGGTGCCTTTTGGCTGTGTGGCGCGGGGCCTGACTACTTGGTCTTGGCAACCAGCAGCGGGTCGCCAAGCTTGACGAGCGGGTTGCCGCCGATAAGCGTTCCAGACTCGCCGACATGGTCGATGCTCTTAAGACGATCGAGCTCGGAGACGATGACGGTCACGATGTCCTCGTGGCCAGCGGCCTTAATGGCCTCGCGGTCGAAGCTGATGAGCGGCTGGCCTGCCTTGACCACATCGCCCATCTCGACAAAGCGGGCAAAACCCTTGCCGTTCATTTCCACGGTGCCCAGGCCAACATGGATGAACACGCGAAGACCGTCCTCGGTGATCATGCCAATGGAGTGGTTGGTGACGGTGGTAGCGCCGATGCGGCCGTTGGCGGGCGCATAGATGGTGCCGGTAATGGGCTCGATGCCATAGCCCTGGCCAAGCATGCCCGAGGCGATCGTCTCGTCGGGGACCTCGTTCAGGTTGACGAGCACGCCGTTGACGGGGGCATAGATGACGCCTTCGCGGGTGGCGAAGCTTGCTGCGGGCGGAACGGACGCCTCGCCCGTCGAGGTGAAGGTGGACTTAAGCGAATCGAGCAGACCCATAGTTGCCTCCAACTTAAATAGGCGCATATCGCGCGTTTGGTTTGCCGGAAACGTTTCATATGTGTTTCGCGGCTTGGTCAACGTCCCCTATTCTACGCTGCTCAGCGATACCTCTGAGCTGGGATTATGTGATATATCAGTTGAAGGGAAACTTATTGCTGGCGTGTTTCTGCGCCATGAGTTCAAGTGGGGTACGCTTGAAGGCGAAAAACAAGGGCGCTTAATTTGCGCGAAGGGAGCACATATGATTGTCGAGAACCATGCGCTGTGGGGCGAGGAGCCGACCGAGGAATATCCGGCGACGTTTACGTATCTGGGCGCCGAGCCGCTCCCCGACAAGCCCAATGGCCGCCGCCCCGCGGTGATCATTTGTGGCGGGGGCGGGTTTACACATATCGCTCCGCACGAGCAGGACCCGGTGGCGTTTGCATTTTTGGACCGCGGCTACCAGGCCTTTGTGCTCAACTATGTGACGAGCGGCACGGGCGATGTGAGCTTTCCGCACCCGCAGGCAGACCTTGCCAAGATGGTCGCCACGGTGCGCGCCAACGCCGACGAGTGGCATGTCGATCCCAAGCGCGTGTGCGTCGTGGGCTTCTCGGCGGGCGGCATGATCAGCGCTTCGCTGGCAACGCAATGGAAGACTGGTCCCTTCGCGGGCCTGGCAGGGGCGCGTCCGGACGATATTCGTCCCGATGCCGTGGTGCTGGGCTATCCGCTGCTCGACCTTGCCTATGTGCGCGACATACAGACGCGCGATCCGCGCATTGACTTGCGCGTGCCCAAGACGGGCGGCAAGACGGGGCGCGACCTGCTCAACGACTACCTATCGATGGTGACGGGTGGCGAGGCAACTGACGAGCACCTGGCCGATATCTGCCCCACCACACATGTTTCGCGCCAGATGCCGCCGACCTTTGTGTGGGGCGTGTCCGATGACAAGACGGCGCCGATCGCGCAGGTCTATCCGTTTGCCCAACGCATGGCGGAGGAGGGCGTCGCTTGCGAGATGCACGTCTTTGACCAGGGCGGTCATGGCCTTTCGCTCGGCAACGCCAACACCGCGGTCGACAACGAGGACAAGCAGGTGGCAGTCCGTCCCTGGATCCGCTTAGCCTTCCGCTTCCTGGAGCGCCACGGGTTTTAGTTGCGGCGTTTTACCACACGCCGCAACCACTTGACGCTGCGAGCCCGCCAGGGCGGCAATCTGCCTTTCAACTTCGGCGGCATGACCAGAAGGTCAATGCCGCCTCGTTTCAAGGCACCTTGCTCGCTC
>CAJMPZ010000074.1 GCA_905215445.1 uncultured bacterium
GCCCGTGGGAGGCCAGGGCGCCGCTGACCGGTGGACGGCACCGAGCCGTCATCGAACTTAAAAGGGGGAGGCCTCGCGGCCTCCCCCTTTTTGCGTTTACGGGCTTTTGTCTCACATAGTAGCTGTGTTTTATAACCCTCGTTTGTCGCATCTTCTGTGAACGGGCTACAATAACTTAGTCTGTGCGATATGGAGGTGAACATGGCTGAAGCTGGTATCGGCGTTGATATCGTCGAGATTTCCCGCATGAAATCAATTCTTGAAAAGACGCCATCGTTTGCTCGGCGTGTGTTTACCGAAGAAGAGCGTGCGTATTGTGATGCATCATCGCGTCCCGCTGCTCACTATGCCAGCCGCTTTGCTTCGCGCGAGGCGGTACTTAAAGCTCTCGGCACGGGTTTTAGTCAAGGCGTTGGTCGCAAGGATGTTTCGGTTACGCGTGATAAACTCGGCAAACCGAAGGCGCTGCTTTCGGGCCGTGCTCTCGAGATCGCTCAAGAACTGGGTGTTGTTGAGGTCGTTCTTTCCATTACGCTTACGGGAGACTTGGCCGTTGCGAATGCCATCGCGATTACCGAAGATGCTCGGCCTAAGCCAAAAGAGGAAAAGGTGAGTACCAAGAAACGCGTTGCGCAGACATTTAAAGAGGCTCGCTCTGTATTAGATGAGCTCGAGCAGCTGCAGAATTCAGCATTGGCGGAGCACCTGGGCGATGCTTCGCAAGATACGCTAGGAGCATAGATGAAACCGGTTTTGAGTACCGAAGAAGTCGTTCGTCTCGAGGATATCATCGAACGCGAAGGGACTTCGAAGGCCGAGCTTATGGAGCTAGCGGGTGAGTTTGCCGCCAACGAGGTCTTGAAGCTCAATCCCGATCGGGTTCTCGTTTTGGTCGGTTTTGGTAATAATGGCGGCGACGGTTGGGTTGCCGCCGATATCCTGAGCCATAAGGGTGTGGACGTGGATATCGTTTCTCCGGTTGAACCGGATGAGATTCCTGCTGCTCTGGCACGTCATGTTGCTCGTCGTACTGCCGGCCGCGATGTGCACGTTTGCGTCGGCCCCTCGCGTGATGAACTCGAGGTTTTGATCGATAAGGCCGATGTTGTTGTCGATGCCATTTTTGGTACCGGTTTTCACGGGAATCTGCGTGCGCCGTTCTCCATCTGGATTCCTACGGTCAATGAATGCGCCGATTGTGTCGTATCCATTGATGTCCCCTCGGGCCTGAATGCCGAGACGGGCGTTGTTGATGACGACTGCATTCGTGCCGAGCATACGGTGACGATGATTGCGCCCAAGATTGGTTTGTATAGCGCTGATGGCCCTGAGTATGCTGGCGATTTGATCTGCGGCAATCTTTACGACCGTCTTGATGAGGTCATCGATGATGTCGACCACGCCGCCGAGATTGTCGAGCCCGGTGACTTAGTTGATTACTTTGCTCCACTACCTACGAATATCGATAAGTATTCCCGTGGCTCTGTGCTTATTGTCGCCGGATCTGCGCAATATCCTGGTGCTGCCATTATGGCGGCCAAGTCTGCAGCTCGCGCGGGTGCTGGTTACGTGGCAGTCGCGGCTCCTGACGCCTGCGCCAATCTCATTCGCATGGCACTTCCTTCGATTCCGGTCTTTGCTATTCCGTCTGATTCCCGCGGCTCCTTTGGCGCCGCTGCGCGCATGACGGTGTGCGAGATCGCAAAGAAGTACAGCTGCGTGCTGTGCGGTCCCGGTATGACGACGTCTGCCGGCGCTATGCAGGTGGTTTCGGGCTTGCTCGAGCTTGATGTACCGCTAATTTTGGACGCCGATGCACTCAACTGCCTTGCTAAGATTGCCATTGACGGTATTGATAGTAACCCCGAGATGTATCGCCGCGAGCAGCCGTTGGTTATGACGCCGCACTATCGTGAGCTTTCGCGCCTGGTTGCCGGTGACGAGGTGAACGACCTTGGTACCGCGATTGTGGCCGCGCAGAAGGTTGTCTGGGCTGCAGGCTCCGACAATCTGGTGGTCATTGCCAAGGGGCCGACGACGGCTATCTGTGGCGTTGAGCGTGTGCTGCTGCCGCTCTCGGGTCCGGCTTCTCTGGCAACTGCCGGTTCGGGTGATGTTCTCGCGGGTATTTTGGCCGGCACGCTTGCCACCATGCGCGACGAGATGGATCGTTGGGAGTTGCTGTATTCGTACGCCGTCGCACTTCACAGCTACGCCGGTTTTGCCGCGGCGACGGAGTATGGTGAGAAGAGCGTCATCGCGACCGATCTTATCGACTTGATCGGTCCTGCCATGGAGCTGGCGGCAAAGGATGCGCTCGAAGATCTGGGAATCATGGACGAAGGGTCGGATGACTAATCATGAATAAAGCCGATTTGACGCGCTGGTCCTGGGTCGAGATCGACCGCGGGGCGCTCCGTCGCAACACGAGGGCCTATAAGAACTTGTTGAATCCGCGTCAGCGCCTGTGCTGCGTGGTCAAGGCCGATGCTTATGGTCATGGAGCTGTTGAGTGTGCCAAGATCATGTATTCGGCCGGTGCCGACATGTTTGCCGTGGCGACGGTTAACGAGGGCGTTGGGCTCCGTCAGGGCGGGATTACTAAGCCCGTCCTGATTCTAAGTGAGCCGCCTATCGAGGCTATTCCTGCATTGCTCGAATTCGATATCATGCCCTCGGTCTATACGGCCGATTTTGCTCTTGCGTATGGCGAATGCGCCGTCGCGGCGGGCAAGGTGGGCAAGTACCATCTTGCCATCGAGACGGGCATGAATCGTATCGGTGTTCACTACACACAGGTGCTCGACTTTGTACGCGGCATCAGTTTCCATCGCGGCATCCAGTGCGACGGCGTATTTACGCACTTTGCCACGGCCGATGAACCTTCGGGTTGGGACTACAAGCTGCAGTGCCAGCGTTTTACCGAGGCCGTTCAGGCCATTAAGGACGCAGGTTTTGAATGCGGTATCGTGCATTGTGCCAATACGCCGTCCTCGATGCTCGATTCTTCAATGCACTTTGACATGATTCGTGCCGGCATCGGTTTGTATGGTCTGCAGCCATGTGAGCTGAGTGGTCGCGTGATGCAGCTTGATCCCGTCATGAGCGTCCACGCGCGTGTGACGCGCGTGGCGCATCCTGCGATGGGCGAGGGCGTGGGCTACGGCTTTACCTACCGCGTACCGCGCACGCGCGTTCAGATCTGCACCCTTCCGATCGGTTATGCCGATGGCCTTTCGCGTACGCTTTCCAATCGTATGGACGTGCTGTATCGCGGCGAGCGTGTGCGTCAGGTGGGCAATATCTGCATGGACCAGTTTATGGTCGCCATTCAGTCCAACCCGGCGCATGAGATTCCCGAGGCCGAGTATGGTGACGAGATGATCATTGTCGGCCGCGATGGAGATGCCGAGATTACCATGGACGAGATGGCGCGCCTACGCGGCACGATTAACTACGAGGTCGCTTGCGGCTTTGGTATGCGTCTCGACAAGGTCTACGTGTAGGAGTCGCTATGGGCGTCATGCACATCCCCGGCCATAGCCATCAGGCGCCGCGTGAGGTCGCACTCGAGGAGATCGAGGCCGTTCTGGGCGATTGTCACCTTTGCCAGCTTTACCAGTCGCGCCATAACATCGTGTTTGGCGTGGGAAACCCCCACGCTCGCGTGATGTTTATTGGCGAGGCGCCGGGCCGCAATGAGGATTTGCAGGGCGAGCCCTTTGTGGGGGCGGCAGGCGAGGACCTCAACGGCATTTTGTCGCTGGCGGGGCTCAAACGCGAAGACGTCTACATTGCCAACGTGCTTAAGTGCCGCCCGCCGGGAAACCGCAATCCGCGTCCCGAGGAAGTGCTGGCTTGCTCGCCATTTTTGCGTGAGCAGATTCGAAGCATCTGGCCCGATATTATTGTGACGCTCGGCAACCCCGCGACGCACTTTGTGCTCAAGACCGAGATTGGCATTACTAAGCTGCGCGGCAGGTTCCACCAGATGGGGCATTTTGTGGTAATGCCCACGTTCCATCCGGCAGCAGCGCTGCGCAATCCGGCGTGGCAGGAGCTGCTGGAGGAAGACTTTAAGATGCTGGGCGACTATCTGGAGCGACATCCCGCGCCAGAGGACGCCTCGGAATAATAAGGAGCATATATGTCCCTGGAGCGCCTGGGGGTAGGTACTTACAAAACGACTTGCGCTGCCGATACGGAGTACTTTGGCGAGCTAATTGCACCGTGCCTTGAGGACGGCGATGTGCTCATCCTGACCGGTGGCCTGGGAGTGGGCAAAACTCACTTTACCAAGGGCGTCTCGCGCGGGCTGGGCGATGGGCATATGGTTACGAGCCCTACGTTCGCCCTCATGGCCGTTCACGATCAAGGTCGTATTCCGCTGTTTCACTTTGATCTATACCGCCTGGAGCATGCCTACGAGCTCGAGGATACGGGCATTTTCGATGTGCTGGGCTATGAGGGTGCTTGCCTGCTGGAATGGGGCGAACAATTCCAGGACGAGCTGACGGATGAGTATCTTTCGGTGACGCTCAGGCGTGATGAGGGCGACAGCGACGTGCGAACGATAACGCTTGAGGCGCACGGTGACCGCGCAATGGAGCTTTCCCATTTGATTGATAAGGCTGTACAAGATGAGCTTGCATAACGACAACGCGCTGGTGGTGGCGCTCGATACCTCGACTGACATGCTTGCCTGCGCGGCAAGCTGGATTGATGGGCAGACGGGTGAGACGAAGCTCGTGAGTGGCGACCACATGTGTCGCCGTCACGCCAACGTTGAGCTCGTGAATACCGTTGATGGCGTGCTGGCTCAAGCCGGTCTGGATCGCAGCGATGTTGGTTGCTATGTGGTCGGCCGCGGCCCGGGGTCCTTTACGGGTGTGCGCATCGGCATCTCCACTGCCAAGGGCCTCGCGCGTGGTGCCAATGTTCCGCTGCTGGGCGTGTCGACGCTCGACGCTTGCGCTTGGACGGCGTGGAAGGCTGGCGTGCGCGGCAAGCTTGGTATCTTGGCCGATGCTATGCGCGGTGAGGTATATCCGGCGCTGTATATGCTGGTCGATGAGGGTCCCGAGCGTCAATTTGAGCGCGAACACGTGGTCAAGGCCGCCGTGGCGCTCGATGAGTGGCGCCAAGCAGCGGACTGGGGCCAGGTTCAGCTGACCGGTGACGGTCTAGTGCGCTATGGCAAGCTGCTGGGTGAGGACGAGGCCGCCCGCTGCGTGGAGCGCGACCTGTGGTGGCCTTCGGGCGAGGGCTTGCTGCTCGCGCACGCTGCGGGTGACGGCGATCCGGCCCGCGTCCTGCCGATTTACACGCGCCTTTCGGATGCCGAGGAAAACGAGCGCAAGCGTCTTGGTCTTGCCGAGAGTGCGCAGAGCGAAATTACGGGTGTTGCCGATGAGCTCGCCGGTCGTCATCTGCAGTTCCGTCCCATGGGCGCGGCGGATGCCGAGGGCGCGAGCGCGCTGGAGGCTGCCTGCTTTGAAGGTGCCGGACACGAGGCATGGACGCCGGGCATGTTCCTGTCCGAACTGGGCGAGGACGTCGCTGCGCCGCGTAGTTGGTGGGTGGCACACGACGACGGCAAGCTGCTGGGCCTTGCCGGCGGTATGGTCGTGGACGGTGATGTGCAGATTCTGGATGTCGCCGTCGACCCGGCACATCGCCGTGAGGGCATTGCCCGCAAGCTGCTGTCGCACGTGAGCTATGATGCCCAGATGCTCGGCTGCACCACGGCTTCGCTCGAGGTCGAGGACGGTAACGAGGGAGCGATCGCGCTTTATAACGCTCTGGGCTTTACCGAGGCTGGCCGTCGCCGCGGCTACTATGGTGCCGGCAAGGACGCCATCGTCATGACGGCTCCGCTGCCCCTGGTGCTTCCGGTCGACAATGCTTCGCCCGAGCCGACGGCGGCAGAGCAGCGCGTATGGCCGCTGCCTGCGCCTTGGCGCTCTGCCGAGGAACGTGTCGAGATTGAGCGTCGCCGCCTCGTACTCGCTATCGAGAGCTCCTGCGACGAGACGGCGGTGGCGATTATCGATGCGGATGGCAATATGCTGGCCAACCAGGTGTCGACGCAGATTGATTTTCATGCACGCTTTGGCGGCGTGGTGCCCGAGATCGCCTCGCGCAAGCACGTCGAGGTGATTGTGAGTGTCGTGGATGCGGCACTCGAGGACGCCGCAGCGTCGCTGGGCCTTACGGGCGGAGCCATTACACCAAGTGAGCTTGCCGCCGTGGGCGTGACACAGGGTCCGGGCCTGGTTGGCGCCCTGGTGGTGGGCGTCGCCTTTGCCAAGGGCTTTGCGTATGCTGCCGGCAAGCCGCTCGTGTGCGTCAATCATCTGGAGGGCCACCTGTTTGCCAACCTGTTGGCGCAGCCCGACCTCAAGCCCCCGTTTATCTTTACGCTTGTCTCGGGCGGGCACACCATGCTCGTGCACGTGAAGGCATGGGGCGACTACGAGGTACTTGGTGAGACACTCGACGATGCTGTGGGCGAGGCCTTCGACAAGGTAGCCAAGGCGTTGGGTCTGGGCTATCCCGGTGGCCCCATCATCTCCAAGCTGGCCGAGACGGGCAATCCCCGCGCGATCGATTTTCCTCGCGCGCTTAACAGCAGGGGGGACTATCGCTTCTCGCTTTCGGGCCTCAAGACGGCGGTGACGCTCTACATCGAGCAGGAGACCAAGGCTGGGCGCACGATTCACCTGCCCGATCTGGCGGCTTCGTTTGAGGCAGCCGTCTTTGACGTTCAGTACAAGAAGGCCAAGAACGCGCTGCATGCCACCGGATGCAAGGAATACTGCATCGGCGGCGGCGTCTCGGCTAATCCGCATCTGCGCGAGATGATGGTCAAGAAGCTTGGGCGTCAGGGGATCCGCGTAACGGTGCCGCCTTTGTCTGCCTGTACCGATAACGCAGCCATGATCGCGGAGGTCGCTCGCCGTAAATTCGACCGAGGTGAAATCTCGCCGTTCGACGTCGACGCCGATCCAAACATGACGCTGTAGCTGGTACGGCGCGGTCCCCGGACGGAGGGGCCGGATATAAGGTTTCCTGCTCTACAGTCCTGCGCAAGACGAAGGCCACATTAAGTGGCCTTCTTTGCGT
>CAJMPZ010000075.1 GCA_905215445.1 uncultured bacterium
TGCGTCTGATGAGATCACCGACGCCAAGGAATACCTGCATTCGCTGAAGGTCGACTTGTTCGACCAGGAAATTTTTGTCTTTACGCCCAAGGGCGAGGTCATGGCGCTTCGTGCCGGCTCTACACCGCTCGACTTTGCCTACGCCGTTCACACCGAGGTGGGCAACCACTGCGTCGGCGCTAAGATCAACGGTGCGGTGGCCCCGCTCACGCACGAGATCAAGACGGGCGATCGTGTCGAGATCCTGACCAACAAGAGTTCCAAGCCGTCGCGCGATTGGCTCAAGATCGTCAAGACACCTTCGGCCAAGTCAAAGATCCGCCGTTACTTCGCCGCCGCGACCAAAGACGATGACGCTGCTGCCGGCCGCGATATACTGGCCAAGGACCTGCGCAAGCGCGGGTATGGCATCTCTACGCCGCGATCCACGCGTGCGCTCAACGCCGTGGCGGAGCAGTTTAATTACAAGCAGCTCGAGGACCTGTTTGCCGCCGTTGGCGCCGGTAAGGTTGCCCCGCGCGCCGTGGGTAACAAAGTCGAGCAAATCTTGGACCCCAAGCCCGAGGAACAGCTCACCAAGGCCGAGGCTATCGCCGAGGTCGTGAAGCAGCCTGCCCGCGGCTCCAACCGCAAGCCGCAAAAGCGCGGCAAGAGCGCCAGCAACGGCATTATCGTCAAGGGCGAGAGCAACAGCGGTCTGCTGGTCCGTTTGGCGCATTGCTGCAATCCGGTGACGGGCGACGATATCGTCGGCTTCATCACGCGCGGTCGCGGCGTCTCGGTGCATCGCGCCAACTGCCCCAACGTCAAGGGTCTTATGGAACATCCCGAGCGCATGATCGAAGTGGAGTGGGACGGCGCTGCCGACACCCTCTTCCAGGTCGAGATCGTGGTCGAGTGCCTGGACCGCATGGGCCTGCTCAAGGATGTCACCATTGCCATTGGCGATGCGGGGGGCAATATCCTTTCTGCCGCCACGTCGACCAACCGCGAGGGTATTGCAACCCTGCGCTTTATGGTCGAGATCTCGGATGCGAGTGGCCTGGATCCGCTACTGGCATCGATTAGCAGCGTCGACTCGGTCTACGATGCACGCCGTTTGATGCCTGGCGAGGGTGGGGCTCAGCTCAAGCGTCGCGTATAGGCGCGACGAACGCGCGACAGAAATGATATTTGCTACGTTCGAGGCATCGTTTGATGCCTCGACGTTTATAGAAGGAGGGCGTACGCATGGACGCTACGGCTTTGGATTTAACCCCTCGGGGTACGGCTTCGATTGAGGCGCTTGTAAACGGCCCCATCCAGACCAACAGTTACGCCATTATTTCGAGTGGCGAATGCTTGATTATCGATCCCGCTTGGGAAGGCGAGAGCCTCGTTGCGCATATCCGAGTCGAACACCCTGGCGTGCATGTGCTCGGTTCCGTTTGTACACACGGCCATGCCGATCATGTTGGTGGTGTCGCTGGAGTTCGCGCCGCCGTTGGCGCTGAAGCCCTGTACGAGCTGTGCGGCAAGGACGTAGCTGTGCCGCATATGAATATCGAGGAGCAGCGAGCGATGTGGGGCATCGAGACTCCCGATCCGGGCGAGCCGACGCGGCTGCTTGCCGAGGGCGATACCATTGAACTGGGCGCCATTTGCCTGCAGGTTATCGAGGCGCCCGGGCATACGCCGGGCGGCATCGTTCTATTTGCCGCAACAGAGCAGGGAAATATCGCTTTCGTGGGGGACACGCTCTTTCCCGGCGGTCACGGCCGTACCGACCTTTCCGGCGGAGACGAGGCGGCGATTCTGCGCTCGCTCTCCAAGCTCGCCCGGCTTCTCCCGCCCGATACCGTTTGCCTAACCGGCCATGGCGATTCGACCACCGTGGCACGCGAGCTTATGCAGAACCCTTTCATGCAGATGTAGCTTTGTAGTCAGTTTCTGAAGCACGAGAAGCGTCCAAACGTCAAGATATTTTCCCCAACGGGTCGATTCTGTAGGGCAAACGGTCAAAAAAAGTCTGTTTGGACGATATTCGTGAACAAACGAACGTTTACGTTCGGATACGCCGTGGTAAAATCACAGGCGTTATCGGAGCAACCTTACAGGAGGTTTCTTTTATGCTCGTCAACGCAGCAGACATGCTCAAGAAGGCCGAGGCCGGCAAGTACGGTCTCGGTGCCTTCAACACCAACAACCTCGAGTGGACTCTGGCTATTCTCCAGGCCGCCGAGGAGGCCAAGTCTCCGCTGATCCTTCAGTGCACCGCTGGTGCCGCTAAGTGGATGGGCGGTTTCAAGGTCTGCGCCGACATGGTCAAGGCTGCCGTCGAGGCCACGGGCGTTACCGTTCCCGTCGCCCTTCACCTCGATCACGGTTCTTACGAGGACTGCTTCAAGTGCATCGAGGCCGGCTTCACGTCCATCATGTATGACGGCTCTCACGAGGAGACCTTCCAGCTTAACCTCGACCGCACCAAGGAGCTCGTTGAGCTTGCCCACTCCAAGGGCATGTCCATCGAGGCCGAGGTCGGCGGCATCGGCGGCACCGAGGACGGCGTGACCTCCAGCGGCGAGCTCGCTGATCCTGCTGAGTGCAAGCAGATCGCTGACCTGGGCGTCGACTTCCTCGCCTGCGGCATTGGCAACATCCACGGCGTGTACCCTGCCGACTGGGCCGGTCTTTCCTTCGAGCGCCTGGGCGAGATTAAGGCTCAGACCGGCGACCTGCCCCTCGTCCTGCACGGTGGTACTGGCATCCCCGAGGATCAGATCAAGAAGGCCATTTCCCTGGGCATCTCCAAGATCAACGTCAACACCGACCTGCAGCTCGTCTTCGCCAAGGGCGTCCGCGAGTACATCGAGGCTGGCAAGGATCAGCAGGGCAAGGGCTTCGACCCCCGCAAGCTCCTCAAGCCTGGTCGCGACAACATCGTTGCTCGCACCAAGGAGCTCATGGAGGAGTTTGGCTCCGTCAACAAGGCGTAAGCGTCGCTAAACTTCCCGCCGGAAGCCCCGTCCCCCTACACTGTTTCCTTTGCGCTCACCTGGCTTTGCCAGAAGTCGCGCCAAGAAAACAGCTCCGGGGGACGGGGCTTCCTTCGTTTAACGCCGCAGGGTTACGAGTCTGAATTAAGATGGCTACTGGCTTTGCCAGAAGTCGCGCGACGGAAACAGCTCCGGGGAAACGGGGCCTCCTTTGTTAACTTGCTACAGGGTTACTGGTCTGATTTTAGTTATATGGTTACCGTTCAGCGGTGTTGATGGCTCCCTTGTTGGGGCTTTCTTTTTATCTCGCTACAATGGGCTTCAAGCGTTCTAGTGACTTGGAGTTTTGGTATGGCTGTTATTAATGTGCTGCCTTCGGATGGGAAGGTTATTGACGAGGGTCCTGTTGGTTGCTCTGTTGATGTTTGCTGTGATGACTTTCGTCATCTCGATATTGGACTGCCGCCCGAGATTCTTCGACTCAAGGATGCCGGATATTTGGCGCAGGCTGTTGCGGCTTGTGATCGTCTTTTGGGGCAGAATCCTGAGCCTTCGCTGGCAGCCTGCGTTCGTGCCGAGCGGTATCGCATGCTTGAGACGCCACTTCATTTTTCGGTGTCGCGCGATCGAGCTATTGCGATGATTCGCGAGGAGTGGCCTGAGTTTACCGAGGAGCAGTTTGACGATCTGATTGACCGTAAGCGTATTGACTGGCGCTTTATCGATGGCGAGCTGCTCGTTCTCGACAACTTCCTCGATTCGCTTCGCGTATATCCCAAAGAGGTCCCCGGCATGCGTCCCGATCCTACGGACGGAATTGCACTGCGCAACGAGATGCTCAAGGAGATGGAGTCGCAAAACGGATTGGCTCGCGTCATTACGCTTAAAGCGTCTGTGTCTGTCCCCGGCGCTCTAGAGGGGGAGACCGTTCGCGCTTGGCTTCCCGTTGCCGCCACCTGTCGCCAGCAGTCTCGGGTCGAGATTCTCGACATGACGCCGGAGGGTGCTGTTGCTCCCGCGAACGCTTCGGCACGTACCGCCTCGTGGTCTTCTTCGAGTGAACGCTCATTCTCGGTGACCTATCGTTATCACATCGATGCTGCTTATTGTGATGTCTACGGTGGCACACTTCCGGTTCATCCGCGTATGGACGCGCCTCTGCCCGAGGATATTTCCGAGGACCGTCCGCACATTGCATTCACGCCGTATCTGCTGCAGCTGACGGCCGGTGTTGTTGACGGACTCGAGGATCCGCTCGATCGCGCCCGTGCTATCTATGATTACCTGACGCAGCATATCGACTATCGCTATCAGCCGCCGTACTTGCTTTTGGGATCTATTGCCGATGACTGCGCGCATTCGCTCCGCGGCGATTGCGGCGTTATGGCGCTCACGTTTATCACCATGTGCCGTATCGCGGGCGTGCCTGCCCGTTGGCAGAGCGGCCTGTACGTTGCGCCCGATTCGGTGGGGTCGCACGACTGGGCAGAGTTCTATACGCCGCAGACCGGTTGGCTCAACGCCGACGTGTCATTTGGATCTTCTGCTCGCAGGATGGGGGAGGAGTGGCGCCGTCGTCACTACTTTGGCAATCTCGACCCGTGGCGTATGGTGGCCAACAATCGATTCCAGGCAGAGTTTGTGCCTGCTTTCGACGGCATGCGCGAGGACCCCTATGACAACCAGATGGGCGAAGCCTCGGTTAACGGACACGGATGCCGTCAGCGCGAGATGCTCCGCACGGTCGAACTCGTCGAAATGCTCGAAGTTCCATTTTCGGCGTAATCAGTTGAAAGCTGTGATAAACTAACTCACGCATTACGTGCCCGAGTGGCGGAATTGGCAGACGCAGTGGACTCAAAATCCACCGTTGGCAACAACGTGCGAGTTCGAGTCTCGCCTCGGGCACCATACATGCAAGTGAGCGTTCAAGGGGGTCAAGGCCCCCTTTTTCGTGCCGAACTCGCGTGAGCGCGCGGAGCGTTAGGCAAACAGGCCTGTGGCCTGTTTGTAGCGGAGCGTGGCGAGGGCGCCGTGCGCCCGAAGCCCGGGGCTTCGCGAAGCGAAGGCCCTTCGAGTCTCGCCTCGGGCACCATACATGCACCTGCGCTTCAAGGGGGTTGCGGCCCCCTTTTTCGTGTACGTAATGTGATAACGCGCGGTACGTGTTATTATTCGCAAGGCGTTGTTCCCGCAATGCCCTAAAGAGGAACCTGAGGGTTCCCACCTTTTGGCGCCAATGAGCAGCTGACTGGTCATACAACTTAGATTCCCTTCCTCATACCGAGGATGTCTATGTGTACGACCTGGTTGCAAAGAAGCGCCGGGTTATTTTTTTATGAATGGAGGTAGGGAAAATAGCTAAGTCTGATGACACCCGCATCAACGACGAGATCACTGCATCTTCGTGCCGTTTGATTGGCGTCGATGGCTCTCAGCTCGGCCTGTTCGCCATCCGCGATGCCCAGCGCGTCGCCGACGATCAGGGTCTCGACCTGGTCGAGATCGCTCCCAACGCGGAGCCGCCGGTCTGCAAGGTCATGGACTACGGTAAGTTCAAGTACCAGCAGGCCATGAAGGCCAAGGCCGCTCGTAAGAACCAGTCCAAGGTCGAGGTCAAGGAAATGAAGTTCCGACCCAAGATCGACGTTGGCGACTACGAGACCAAGAAGGGCCACGTTCTGCGTTTCCTCAAGAAGGGCGCACGCGTTAAGATCACCATCATGTTCCGCGGCCGTGAGATGGCTCACCCGGAGCAGGGTCTTAACGTTCTCGAGCGTCTCGCCGAGGATCTCAAGCCTTACGCTACGGTCGAGTCCAAGCCTAAGATGGAAGGCCGTAACATGCTTATGCTGCTCGCCCCGATTAAGGGCGCCTTCGATGAGGATAAAGCGGCAAGCGATACCAAGTAACTAGTGTTCTGTAACCGATTAAGGAGTATTTCATGCCTAAGATGAAGTCCCACAGCGGCACCAAGAAGCGTTTCCGCAAGACTGGTACCGGCAAGCTTATGCGCGCCAAGGCTTTCAAGAGCCACATCCTGAGCAAGAAGTCCACCAAGCGTAAGCGTGGCTTCCGTCAGGAGACCGAGATCGCCGCTGCCGACCGCAAGGTCATCAAGTCGCGTCTCGCCTAAGTTCGCGTTCCCGTTTTTCGTTTAACCGTCTAGGAGTTGATAGAACATGGCACGTATTAAGCGCGCTGTTGCCGCCAAGAAGAAGCGCCGTACCGTTATGCACCGTGCGAAGGGTTACTACGGTGCCGCTTCGCGTACTTACAAGCATGCTAAAGAGCAGGTCCAGCACTCCCTGCAGTACCAGTATCGTGATCGCCGCAACAAGAAGCGCGAGATCCGTTCTCTCTGGATCACTCGTATCAACGCTGCTGCTCGCCTGAACGACATCTCTTACTCTCAGTTCATGCACGGCCTGAAGGTTGCCGGCATCGAGCTCGACCGCAAGGTCCTGGCTCAGATGGCTTACGAGGACATCGAGTCCTTCAACGAGCTGGCTACCATCGCCAAGAAGGCTCTCGAGGCTTAATAGATTCTCTTGAATCGCTAGGGGAGTGTCGCGTTGTGCGCGGCGCTCCCTCTTTTTATCTGAAGCGCTGGTTTATATAGCAAAAGCGTGGGTAGATAGACACTTACAGGTGACCGATCTTTATATATCTCTTAACCGAAGGGTCATCATCTGATACGTGCAGTATTTCTGCACCAGCCTTTCTATTACTTATATAGGAAGCGATGTATTGTGTAGGACTTGTGAAGAGTGGAATTCCCGCCCCCGGCGCCCCTCCGGTCTGGCAATATATCTCCTTGCCGCGCGGCC
>CAJMPZ010000076.1 GCA_905215445.1 uncultured bacterium
ATCAACTCCATCTACACCAATAAGGAAATCTTCCTGCGCGAGCTTATCTCTAACGCGAGCGACGCCGTCGACAAGCTCAACTTTAAGAGCCTGCAGGACCCGAGCGTCAAGCTCGACCAGGGCGACCTGGCTATTCGCGTTTCCTTTGATAAAGACGCCCGCACCATTACCATCTCGGATAACGGCATTGGCATGACCGCCGAGGAGCTCGAGCGCAATCTGGGCACCATCGCCCATTCCGGCTCCGAGGAGTTTAAGACCGAGAACGCCGAGCAGCAGGGTTCCGATGTCGACATCATCGGTCAGTTTGGCGTGGGCTTCTACTCTGCTTTTATGGTTGCCAGCCACGTAAAGGTTGTCAGCCGCGCCTATGGCGAGGACACCGCTCACGTGTGGGAGTCTGATGGTCTTGAGGGCTACACCATCGAAGACGGCGAGCGCGCCGAGCACGGCACCGATGTCATCCTGACGCTGCGCGAGAACGAGAAGCTCGACGCCGACGGCGAGGCCGAGACCTACGATCGCTTCCTGACCGAGTGGGGCCTCAAGAGCCTGATTCAGCAGTACAGCAACTATGTGCGCTACCCGATTCAGATGATGGTGAGCAAGAGCCGCCAGAAACCCAAGCCCGAGGACGCCGGCGACGATTACAAGCCCGAGTACGAGGACTACCAGGAGCTCGAGACCATCAACTCCATGACGCCGATCTGGAAAAAGCGCAGCTCCGATGTTGAGCAGAAGGATTACAACGAGTTCTACAAGTCCACGTTCCATGACTTTGACGATCCCGCGCGCACTATCAGTTTCCATGCCGAGGGTACGCTTGAGTACGATGCGCTGCTGTTTGTGCCGGGTCGCGCCCCGTTCGATCTGTACAGCAAGGACTACGAGAAGGGCCTGGCGCTCTACAGCTCCAACGTGCTGATTATGGAGAAGTGCGACGACCTGCTGCCCGACTACTACAACTTTGTGCGCGGTGTCGTGGACTCTGCCGACGTGACGCTCAATATTTCGCGTGAGACGCTGCAGCAGAACCGTCAGCTCAAGGCTATTGCCAAGCGTGTGGAAAAGAAGATTACCGCCGACCTTGAGGACATGCGTGACAACGACCGCGAGGCCTACGAGAAGTTCTTTGAGAACTTTGGCCGCGGCCTTAAGTACGGCATCTACTCGAGCTATGGCATGAAGGCCGATGAGCTCGCCGACCTGCTGCTGTTCTGGTCTGCCAAGGAGCAGAAGATGATTACCCTGGCCGAGTATGCCAAGGGCATGCCCGAGGATCAGAAGGCCATTTACTACGCCGCCGGCGACTCGCGTGAGCGCTTGGCCAAGATGCCCGTGGTAAAGGGCGTGCTCGACCGCGGCTATGACGTGCTGCTGCTGACGCAGGATGTGGATGAGTTCACGTTCCAGGCCATGCGTGAGTACGTTGCCGCCGATATGCCCAAGATCTACGAGGACGATGCTGCCCGCGAGGCTGCCGAGAAGGCCGTTGCCGACGGTGCTGAGCCCGAGGTCGAGGATCGCCACTTGGAGCTCAAGAACGTCGCGACCGGTGATCTTGACCTGGCGACCGAGGACGAGAAGAAGGAGGCCGAGGACGCCACCAAGGAGAACGAGGACCTCTTTAGCGCCATGAAGGAGGCGCTCGGCGACAAGGTCGAGAAGGTCGCCGTCTCTGCGCGCCTGACCGATGCTCCCGCGTGCATCACCACCGAGGGCCCGCTTTCGCTCGAGATGGAGAAGGTGCTCCAGAAGGGTCCCGAGGGCGCGCCCGACGGTATGCCCAAGAGCCAGCGCGTGCTCGAACTCAACGCCAAGCACCCGGTCTTTGCCAAGCTCGTCGCTGCCCAGAAGGCGGGCGACACCGACAAGATCAAGCAGTACTCCGGCCTGCTCTATGACCAGGCCCTGCTGGTCGAGGGCATTTTGCCCGAGGACCCCGTGGCCTTCGCGGCGGCTGTCTGCAACTTGATGTAGTTCGGGGATACGGCACCGTAACTAGATTAGAACGAGAGTGGATAATCTCCCACTTTTGGCTCGAATGCGGGCTTGAAGTGGGAGATTTTCCACTCTCGTTTCCTTTTGAATGATCCCTTGGGGACGGAGGAAAGCGGATCACCGGATCAGGCCGACCCCCTCGGTGATCCGTTTTCCTCCGTCCCCAAGGGATCAATTATTTGTCGGGGTTGTGGTTTTGTGACCTGCTGAAATTAAAGATACTGTACAACTGTACGCTAACTCATCTTCGTAGTATATTGCTACCCGCAAAACTCGATACCATTGTGCGCTGAGACGATAAAGCGCCTACGTACAATGGTTGTCGATAGTACGATTTGATTCAACGACAGGATGGATGGTCCAAGCGTGAGTCTCGGCAGCAAACTATCCGATGCAAAGGTCTCCTTTGCGATATTTAAGCGCGACATTAAGCGACTACTTGTGAACCCCGTCGCCTTGGTGGTTACCCTCGGCGTGTGCGTTATTCCCTCGCTGTATGCCTGGTACAACATCGTGGCAAACTGGGATCCGTACGGAAACACTCAGGGTATCAAGATTGCCATCGCCAACAACGATCAGGGCACCCAAAACGATCTGGTGGGTGAGCTCAACGCGGGTGATAAGGTCGTCGATCAGCTCAAGGAGAACGATCAGTTGGGCTGGACCTTCGTCGATTCGGCGGCCGACGCCAAGGAGGGCGTCGAGAGCGGTGAGTACTATGCGGCCATCGTAATCCCCAAGAACTTCTCGGATAACCTGGTCTCGATGCTCGACGGCAACTACCATCAGCCCAAGCTTACGTACTACGTCAATGAGAAAAAGAGCGCTATTGCACCCAAGGTTACCGACACCGGTGCAAACACCATCGAGCAGCAGATTAACTCGGAGTTCGTCTCCACGGTGGGTGAGACCGTTGCCAGTATTGCCAAGGATGCCGGAGTCGATTTAAAGGACAAGGCAACCCAGGCTCAGGATTCGTTGGCCGGTTCGGTATCAGAGGCTTCTGACACGTTGGGCGAAGTGCGCGATTCGATTGGCGACATGAATGCCGCCATCGATAAGACGAGTGGTTCCATTGCCTCGGCAGATGCAGCACTTGCCGGTCTGCAGGGTCAGGCGCCGTCGCTGACGCAGGCGATCTCCCAGGGCAACGACCTGCTGGGCGAGGCTCGCGCCACGGCGGGTAACTCTGTCGCCTCGCTCTCCAAGGCGCTCTCGGAAGGCAGCCTTGCGCTCACCAAGACGTCAGCCTCCGCGAACGCTGCGATTGGCAAGCTGACGGGCACGATCACATCTACGACCACCCGCATCGACAACTCGCTCGAGTCTCTCCAGGCGACGATCGACCACAATAAGGCCGTTATCGGGCACTTGGAAATTCTCGTCAATGACACGTCGGCAGGTTCCAAGGAAATTGACGCGCGCATTGTATCGACCATCGATTTGCTCCGCGAGCAGAATGAAAAGCTTCAGAGCATCAAGGACGGTCTGTCTGCACAGTCGAGCGCCATGGCGAATGACGCCGCGGCTGTCTCGGGTGCCAGCGACGCTATCAATAACGCAATCCAGACCGGTGCGACCAACCTTGGCCAGGCCCAGACGGACCTGGGTCAAAACGCGCTGCCGAAGGCCTCGAGCGCGCTTGATTCATTTGCCGCCGTCTCGGGTGATCTGACGGGAATCGTGTCTGGCCTCACGCCTACTATTGCAAGTGCGCGCGGTACACTTTCGCAACTCAACGCTACGCTCGGTCAGGCCAAGACCACGCTGTCCCAGACCGACGCCTCGCTTGCCAAGGTCCAGGACAAGCTCGCCACCGCCGCCAACGACATCGCGGCGCTGCAGACCTCCGAGTCCATGGGCGAGATGGCCGACCTGATGGGCGTCGACGTCGATGACGTTGCTGACTTCATGGCATCTCCGGTCGAGCTGACCTCCAAGTCGATCTATCCGGTTAAGAGCTTCGGCTCGGGCATTGCTCCTTTCTACACCAATCTGGCGCTTTGGGTGGGCGGCTACGTGCTCATCGCCATTTACAAGCTCGAGGTCGATCGCGAAGGCGTTGGCAGCTTTACCGCGCGTCAGGGCTACTTTGGCCGCTGGTTGCTCCTGGTGATCCTGGGCGCGTTGCAGGCCATTATCGTTACGGTGGGAGATCTGGTTATTGGCGTACAGTGCGTCAGTCCGCTCCTATTTGTGCTGGGCGGCATCGCCATCTCATTTACGTACGTCAACATCATTTACGCGTTGTCCACTACGTTTAAGCATATCGGCAAGGCAATCGGCGTCATTCTTGTCATCGTGCAGATCCCGGGTTCGTCGGGCATGTACCCCATCGAGATGATGCCCGGCTTCTTCCAGTGGCTGCACCCGCTGCTGCCCTTTACCTATGGCATCAATCTGCTGCGTGAGACGGTCGGCGGCATGTATTCGTTCAACTACCTGTTTAACCTGTGCATTCTGGGCGTGTTCTTGATCGTGGCGCTCTTTATCGGCCTGCAGCTGCGTCCGCTGCTGCTCAACCTCAACCTGCTCTTTGATAAACAGCTTTCCACGACCGGTATGATGATTTGCGAGTCTAACGACCTGCCGCGCGAGCGCTACTCCTTGCGAACGGCCATGCGCGTCGTGCTCGATTCCGATTCGTACCGTCGCGAACTGCTCGATCATGCGGTCGCCTTTGAACATCGCTACCCGTACTACATCAAGGGCGGTTTTGCCGCCGTGGTGGGCGTCCAGGTCCTGCTCTTTGTCCTGTCGACGGTTCTCGATATCGACAATAACGGCAAGATCATCCTGCTTGTCATTTGGATCATCTCGGTTATTGCCATCTGCGGCTGGCTTATCAATATCGAATATATCCGCGCGAGCCTCAATACCCAGATGCGCATCTCGGCGCTTTCCGATGAGGACCTGCGTCGCGAGATGCGCGAGCACACGGCCGCCATTCCTGCCGCCCGCCGCATGTTTGGCCTCAACGCCAGCGAGCGTGGTGCCAAGGGTGGCGATCAGTCCACGGGCCGCTTGCCGCATATAGGCTCGCACCATAAATCTCAGGGCAGCGACAGCACAGCCACAAATGATGGAGATACCACCCCGCTTGGCAAGCACTCCAAAGGAGGTGAGGCATAAATGAAGAACATCCTGCATCTGTTTAAGCGCGATGTCCAAAACGTGTCTCGCTCCGTAATCGGCTTGGTTGTCGTGATGGGCCTCATTATCGTGCCGTGTCTGTACGCGTGGTTTAACATCGCCGGCAGCTGGGATCCGTACGGCAGCACCGGCAATCTTAAGATCGCCGTGGTCAACACCGATGAGGGTTACGAGAGCGATCTGATCCCCGTCGAGGTTAACGTGGGCGAAAACGTGACCGCCACCCTACGCGGCAACGAGAGCTTCGATTGGGTTGTGCTTAACGATCGCGAAAAGGCTATCGAGGGCGTTAAGTCGGGCGCGTACTATGCTGCCGTCGTTATCCCCAAAACGTTTAGCGCCGACATGATGACGCTTTTCTCGACCGACGTGAAACACGCCGATATCGAGTTTTACGAGAACCAGAAGGCCAACGCCATCGCGCAGATCGTGACCGAGAAGGGTTCGAGCGCCGTTCAGAACCAGGTTAACGAATCTTTTACCAAGACCATTACGAGCATCGGTCTTAAGACGGTGTCCAGCCTGCTCGATTACATGAGCACCGACCAAGTCAGCAACTTTATCGCCAACCTGTCCTCGACGCTCGGCGATTCGGTCCAGGACCTGCAGGACGTTCAGGCCAGCGCAACGTCGCTTGCGGGCATTTTGAGCTCCACGTCCGATTCGTTGACGTCGGCGAGCGGTATGCTCCAGCAGACGGGTGCGGTCGATGAGTCGACCAAGCAGCTGATGGAGCATGCCAAGAGCGGCATCGATGATTCCAAAGAAGCGCTGAAGGCCGCCAACGATGCCGTTGACGCGGCGATTGACGGAAGCGCGGGCTCGTTCGACAACGTATCCGCCGAGCTTGCGAAGGCATTCGACACCGCAAACCAGCATGTGGACCTTACGGTGTCCCAACTCAACGATGCCGCTGCGGCCCTCGATGCGCGCGCCAAGGATATCGATGCGATGGTCGATCAGCTCCGCAGCCTTGCCGACCAGGTGAGCGATGACAAGCTCAAAGACGGCCTCAAGTCCGCCGCGACGTCGCTGGGCAGAATCGCCGTTGAGTACCGCAACAACGCCAACGACCTGAGGGCAACCGCAAAGTCCCTTTCCGACAGCATGGCAGAGGTCAACAGCACGCGTGCCGAGGTCGACCAGGCCATCGCCGATGCCAAGGCGGGTATCTCGGGTGCCAAGTCCGACTACGATTCCACGTTTTCGGTTAAGGCCAAGGAGCTCAAGAAGACCATTTCGGGCGTTCTGAATTCCCTGAACGGTATCTCGGGTGATTTGGATAGCGCCGTGAGCGGTCTGACCGACGCCTCTGGTTCGCTCGCGAAGGGCCTCTCCAAGGCTGCAAGGCTCGTCAACAAGGCTTCCGATCAGCTGGGTGAGGCATCGGACAAGATCAGCGCGTTCAAGGACGAGCTCGACGGCGCCCTGATGTCGGGTGACCTGGCGACGATCAAGACGATGATCGGCAACGACCCCGAGGGCCTGGCCGTGTCGCTTTCCGGCCCCGTCGCGCTCGACCGCAAGCCGGTCTATCCGAT
>CAJMPZ010000077.1 GCA_905215445.1 uncultured bacterium
GTTCGACGAACAGCCGATCGTGTCAAATTTGGGCTAACAGAGCCAAAGAAAAAGCCTCCACAGGTTTCCCCGCAGAGGCTTTCGCTACAAGAACTATTTGTCGGCGTCGGTGTTGCCGTCAGCGTTGACAGCATTGCCATCACCGGCATCATCGGATGCGGCTTCGGCATCCTCCTGCATGGCCGCCTGCGCAAAGGCCGCGGCATCAGCCGCCAGCTCCTCCTCGCTCATACGAGGCGCGCGCTTCTTGGTCGGCATGCCGGCCGCCTTGGCATTGCGCTCCTCCTTGGCCGCCAGGATATCGCCCTCGCGCTCAAGGTAGGCATCCCACTCGTTGTCGAGCAGGGCGTTCACGGCGTCGCCTTCGACGGTCTCGCGCTCAAGCAGCACCTTCGCCATCAGATCGAGCTGATCGCGACGGGCGTCCAGGATCTCGACCGCACGACGATGGGCCTCGCGCATGATGCGCTGAACCTCGATATCAATGCGGCGCGCCGTCTCCTCGGAGTAATCCTGATGATCGGCATAGTCACGGCCCAGGAATACCTGATGCTGCGCCTCACCAAACACTTGCGTGCCCAGTTCCTCGCTCATGCCCAGGCGCGTGACCATCTCGCGCGCCATCTTGGTCGCGCGCTCCAGATCGTTGCTCGCGCCCGACGTAATGTCATCGCACATGAGCTCCTCGGCAACGCGACCGCCCAAGAACACGGCGAGCTCGTCGAGCATCTCGTTCTTGGTCTTGAGGAAGTGGTCCTCCTGCGGAAGCTGCAGCGTGTAGCCCAGAGCCTGACCGCGGCTGACGATCGAGATCTTATGGACCGGATCGGAGTGCTCCAGGATGTGGCCCACCAGGGCGTGACCGCTCTCGTGGTAGGCAATCGTGGTGCGCTCGGCCTCGGTCATCACGCGACCCTTGCGCTGCGGTCCGGCAATCACGCGCTCCATCGATTCCTCGACCTCGTCCATCGAGATCACGGAACGATGACGGCGAGCGGCCAGCAGCGCAGACTCGTTGAGCAGGTTCGCCAAATCGGCACCAGTAAAGCCAACGGTCATCTGGGCGAGCTTCTCAAACTTAACGTCCTCGTCCATCGGCTTGTTCTCGGCATGCACGCGCAAGATCTGCTCGCGGCCCTTCACATCCGGACGGTCGACCGTAACCTGACGGTCAAAACGGCCGGGACGCAGCAGCGCCGGATCCAGAATGTCGGGGCGGTTGGTCGCAGCGATCAGGATGACCGACTCGCTTTCCTCAAAGCCGTCCATCTCGACCAGCAGCTGGTTGAGCGTCTGCTCGCGCTCGTCGTGGCCGCCGCCCAAACCGGCCCCGCGCTGACGTCCCACGGCATCGATCTCGTCAATAAAGATGATTGACGGAGCCTGAGACTTGGCCTCCTTAAAGAGGTCACGCACACGGCTGGCGCCGACACCCACGAACATCTCGACAAAGTCGGAACCCGAGATGCTAAAGAACGGCACGCCCGCCTCGCCGGCAACGGCCTTGGCCAGCAACGTTTTACCGGTGCCCGGAGGGCCCACCAGCAACACGCCACGCGGGATCTTGGCGCCCAGCTTGCGATAGCGATCCGGATCGCTCAAAAAGTCACGGATCTCCTCGACTGCCTCGTCCACGCCGGCAACGTCCTCGAACTTGACCTTGGGACGCGTAGCCTCGTTGGTCTTGGCATTGGTCTTGCCAAACTGCATGTTCCTATTATTGGCGCCCATCATCTGGCGCATAAAGTAGAACATGATGGCGATCAGGGCAATCGTCGGCAGCACACTCATCGCCAAGTCGCCCCAAAAATCGGGGTCGTTGGTGTTGACGATGTACTTGGTGTCGGGGTGCTCCGCCATAAGCTCGGCAAGCGAATCGGAGCCGACATAGGTCGAGGAGAAGCTCTTGAGCTCGCTCGTATCACCCTTGTCCTTTTTCGTCTTCCAGTAATGACCCGCCACGCTTCCGTCTTGAACCGTATAGGTCAAATCTTCGACGCGATCCTGCTTAATGGCACTCACCATCTCGCTCGTCGCGAGCTTAACGGTATTGCTGGAGCTGGCAAAGCCGGAGCCCATGTTAAAGAAGGCGTAGCCCAGAAGCGCGCAAGCCAAAATAAAATACAGCCAGCCCGTACGCGTGGGCTTCTTGCCTCCGGGCATCCCCGGGATCTTAGGCTCCCGGGGAGTCTGGGAATTGTTATCGTTACGGTCGTCGGGCATCTTACGAATAAACCTCCGGTTTCAAAATGCCCAGATACGGAAGGTTGCGATAGCGCTCGGCATAGTCGAGGCCGTAGCCCACCACAAAGGCATCGGGGCAATGGGTTCCAACATACTTGGGCGTGACGGCCGAGGTACGGTCCTCAACGTCCTTCCATAGGAAGGCGGCGACCTCCAGAGAAGCGGGCTTGCGGCTCTCGAGGTTCTTCATCAGGTACTTGAGGGTCAGGCCCGAGTCCAGAATGTCCTCGACGATCAGCACGTCGCGACCACGGATGTCGATATCCAGGTCCTTAATGATACGCACGATACCCGAAGACTTCACACCGTCGCCATAGCTCGAAACAGCCATGAAATCGATGTTGGTCGGCAGCTCGATCTTGCGCATCAGGTCGCCCATAAAGACCACGGCGCCGCGCAGGACCGCAATCAGTACCAGATCCTTACCCGCGTAGTCGCGAGTAATCTGCTCGCCTAGGCGAGAGACGATACCGTCGATATCCTCCTGCGTAAACAGAACCTTCTCGATATCCGGATGTTGAGAAGCCATGACAACCCTTTCTTGTGCTTATCGCCCACACACCGCCGTATGGACGCGAACTTCACATTCTAGCAGCGCACGGGGTATATTTTCCAGCCCGTACGCCATCAGCGCGGGAATACCGTCAACGTCGCACAGAATAGCTGGCGTGGGACGCTATTCCGCATCGACCACGCGGAGCAGATATGCCACGCGCGTTGCGGCCGTGCACTTAAAACGCTCGTCCGCGCGAACTCCGGCGACCCATACCACGGCACCTCCCGGAGCCGTTCTCACCACAGGAACGCCTGCGCGCTCAGAAACGGGAATACGAGCCTCGTTCAGCAGGTCTGACACTTTCTTGCTTCGGCCGTTCATCCCCAACGGGCACATCACATCTCCCGGTGCGGGACCGTCCACCCACAGGCGCGCCAATCGCGCCTCGGCAGGGATCTCGCCACGCGAGCCCGCCAGGATCCGCTCACTATCGCTGTCGGCAAAACCCAGGGCAGCCGCGTCTACCAAAGCTGTCACTTCCCCGGCAGCCGCAAGCTCACGGGCGCGGCGCACGATATCGCATCCCGGTTCAACGGCCATCGGCTCTGCGACCAGCACACGTCCCCCGCCCAACGGCAAACGACCGGGTACGGTAACCCAGTCCGCGACCAGGCCCTCGCGAGCCACCGGCGCCTTAAACGCCAGCATGCCAAACTCAATGCGTGCGTCAATCCCCGCCGGAAGCGTGACCGAGCCGGCGCCCTCGGCAACGCAGGAAAGGACTCGCTCCACATGTCGCATCTCTGGACGAGCGTCCGGATCGATGCGTTTAATCGCCAGTCTCACGATGCGCCGCGCGATTACCACCTCAGCCGCGGCCAGTCGACGAGCGTCAAGGACCAGTGCACCCGCCGCCTCCTTACGCAGGCAGCTTCGGAACGCCTGTGCGGAAAGCTGGGAAAGAAAGGCATCCTCATCGCCTAAGATCTCGCAGGCGGCGCCAATCGTCTTACAGACGCTCGCGTTGCGCTGCGCCACCACCGGCATCACCCGATGGCGCACATAGTTGCGCAAGTACGAAACGTCCTCGTTGCTTTCATCTTCACGCCACGGTTGACCATGCACCTGCAGATAGCCTACGAGCTCATCATGAGTCAGGTCGAGCAAGGGACGCACCACGATATTCCTCCGGCGAGGTATGCTCGATAGACCAGCGGGCCCCGAACCCTTAATCGCGTTCATCAAAAACGTTTCCGCGCGATCCGAAGACGTGTGCGCGGTGCAGATACGAGCCGCCGTTCGCGGTGCCCCCGTCTGGGCGCAGAGCTCGCGAACATACCTTCGCGCCGCGGCATAGCGCACCTCGCGGGCAGCCGCCTCGATATTGCCCGATTCATCATCAAAATAGGCATGCTCAACACACAGCGGTAGACCATATTGCGCGCAGAGCTCACGCACGAAGGCCTCGTCGCCATCGGATGCCTCCCCGCGCAGATGATGGTTCACATGCAGCACGTGCAGTCGCTCGCGCGCGATGGGGGCCACACCACGCCCATCCAGAATATCCAACTTTGATGTGCACGCCATAAGGAGCAAAGCCGTCGAGTCCGCACCACCTGATACCATGAGCACCACGGGGGCAGCCGTCTGCCGCGTTGCCAAGGCTTTATCATCAGCCCACGATGCAGCATGGTGTCCATAATGCTGAGATACCGTTGGCATTTGCTTCCTCCTCTATTCGTTCGCACCCATTGTATCCTTTGGAATCTTATGTCTCGCCTGCACCTTCATATCCTCGGCAGTGGCTCTAAAGGCAACTGCGCACTCATCGAGGGCCCGCAGGGGCTCATTATGGTCGATGACGGACTGTCTCGCCGCGAGACATTAAAGCGCATGGCAGAACTGGGGCTCTCGGCAGACAACGTCTCGGCTCTTCTCATTACTCATGAGCATAGCGATCACATCAAGGGCCTCGATGTCTGGTGCAAGCACTGGCACGGCCCCCTCTTTGCCAGCAGGGGCACGCTTTCGTGCAAAGAAACCCTCGCACATCTACCCGTAGAGGAATTTGACCCCGGCGACACGCTTTCCATTGCCGGCATCCACGTGCAAACCTACTCAACATCACACGATGTCATCAATCCGGTCGGCTATCGATTCAATGCTCTCGATGATTCCATTGGGTTTGCCACCGACACCGGAGAGCTATCGAGCCAAGCCATGAACACCCTCAAAGATTGTCGAGTCCTCGCGCTCGAAAGCAACCACGATGTGGCCATGCTGCGCGAGGGAGAATATCCCCGCTTTCTTCAGGAGCGCATCCTGTCTGCAAGGGGACACCTCTCCAATGGTCAAGCCGCCGAAGCCGCGCGCGAACTTGTTACCGATCGCACCGAACAGCTCATTGCCATGCATATCAGCCAAGATAACAATCGTCCGAGCCTCACCGTTAAAAGCTATGCCAAAGCTCTGGCCGCAACCCTGGATGACGAGGTCGGCAGCTCCGCAACCCTTCTCCAAGGATCGCGAAAACTCTCGATACGCCCTGCGAGTCAGTATCAGCCGGCAACCATTCAATAGACTGTCCTAGACAGCAAAAGGGGCCGAGAATCGCTTCCCAGCCCCTTTTGCTGTCTTTTAATAGCGCAGAACACCAACGAAGTTAGTCGATGGAGATCTTCGTAACGTTCTTCTTCTCGACGATCTTGGGAACCGTAACGGTCAGGATGCCGTCAGCGTACTTAGCCGAGAGGCCCTCGCTCGAAGCGTCCTTTAGATACACGCCGCGCGTCGCGCTGTACGAGCTAAACTCCTTCTGCAGGAAGTTCTTGCCCTCGTTCTCCTCGTCCTCCACAACGTTCACGCTAATCGACAGGCGGCCCTCGTTAAGCTCAACGTCGATATCATCCTTAGCGACGCCGGTCAGATAGGCCTTGACCTCATAACCATCGCCCTTGTCCTCAACGTCAACGGGGAACGCCTTGGAAGCAATCGAGTTGTTTGCAAGATCGGTCATATCATCAAACAAATCGAACAGCGAGCTAGCAGAAGGACGAACGCCAAAAACCGAACGATAAGGAACCATGCTTGCCATGTTTACCACTCCTTTTAAGGACTGCCGAG
Organism: uncultured bacterium; assembly: GCA_905215445.1. GTDB lineage: Bacteria > Actinomycetota > Coriobacteriia > Coriobacteriales > Coriobacteriaceae > Collinsella. Next base: position 5,864 of record CAJMPZ010000077.1, read on the forward strand.
CCATCTTCTAGGTGACTGGGACTTCTTTTGACGCTCTTATATATGCCCACCCAGTGCTCATATATACATCGACAATAAAGTTTTTTGAGTCCAGTACTATAAGCATATCTAAGCGTGTATGACTCAGGTTTTAGTAAGGTTAAGGTTCTTTGAACCAGAGCTTAAATAACAAGTATGTTCGCAGCTACAAATAACAAGGGGCTTACAATGAGCGCGTACACGTTGTTGGTAACGAGCTAAAGGGCATCATGGACGACCAAAACCAGAACAATATGTTTATGCCGACGCAGGGCGAAGATACTTCTACGCAGCCGCCACGGTTCCATCGCCCCCACATCTCGCAAGAGCCCATCAATGACCCAGAGCCCAAATATGTGACAAGAAACCGATATCAAACGCTCGAAGAAGCCCAAACGGGACGTAAACATATGGGCGTTGCCTCGGGAGACCCTGTATATCTGAAAGACGCACCATTATCTAAAAACAGCGCAGCTAGTGATGAGCCGATGAAAGCATCCGCCGCTCATCAACAAAGAGGGCCTCGACCCAAGCAAACCTTGACGCATTCGGCTCGCTATCTCGAGACTCCAAAACAGGGAAAATCAATCTTCGTTTCGTCAAGTAAACGACGCAAGCAGCATCAGCTGACAATCCTGCTTATGATCATTGCGGCCATAGCAGTTGCCCTTGTTATTCGATTTATCTTCTTTAAATAAGGCTCTGTTAGACCAAGGTTGACATAAAAACGATGTCACCGCGAGGCGGTACC
>CAJMPZ010000078.1 GCA_905215445.1 uncultured bacterium
CGAGCAAGGTGCCTTGAAACGAGGCGGCATTGACCTTCTGGTCATGCCGCCGAAGCTGAAAGGCAGATTGCCGCTCTGGCGGGTTTGCAGCGTCGAGCCGTTACGCGGTTTGGTAAAACCGCGTAACTAGAGTGCGTTCGCACACCTCTTGCAAATGTGAGCGTGGCCGTTGTACTCGCCGACGGTGGTGCGGTAGTTCCAGCAACGGTCGCAGCACTCGCCCTCGGCAGCATCGATGGCAACAGAAAGCTCCTCGCCCTGGGTAAGCTCAACATCGGAGACGATGTAGAACTCGGCCAGGTCGACGGCCTTGTCGCCGGTCAGCAGCGCATACATTTCGGCGGGAACGACCGCCTTGACGCGGACCTGCTGGCTCTTGGTGAAGGTGCCGGCGGAGCGGGCATCCTCAAGGGCCTTGGTCACGACGCTGCGGAGCTCGAGTGAAGCCTCGAGCACGCCCTCAAACTCGTTGGCCTCGTCGACCGTGATGGGCGACTTGTACCAATCGAGCAGCGCGGCGTACTTCTGGTGATCGACGCAGCCGGCGGGCGCATAGGCCATGGCCTCGTCGACCGTGTAGGACAAGATCGGCTGCAGGTCGCGCATGAGCATCGAGAAGAGCTCGGCCAGCACGGTCTGGGCGCTGCGACGCTCGAGCGAACCGGGCTTCTCACAGTACAGACGGTCCTTCAGGGCGTCGAGATACACGTTGGAGAGCTCGGTAACCACAAAGTCGTAAAGCGCACGGTAGGCGCGCGGGAACTCGTAGCTGGCGTAGGCGTCGTCAACCTCGGCCTGGACCTGGGTCAGGCGAGCAACCATGAGCTTGTCGAGCGGCAGCAGGTCGGCAAAGGCGACGCCGTCGGTCTCGGGCACAAACTGACCCTCGAGCTCGGAGAGCAGGAAGCGCAGCGTGTTGCGGAAACGACGGTAGGCATCGGACGTACGAGCGAGAATCTCGTGGTCGATGGAGACGTCGGAGCTGGTATCGACGGAGGCAACCCACAGGCGGATGATGTCGGCGCCCATCTCGTCACAGACCTTATTGGGGTCGATAACGTTGCCGAGCGACTTGGACATCTTACGACCCTGGCCGTCGAGAGTGAAGCCCTGCGAGACGACCGCCTTGTACGGAGCGTGGCCGTTGGCGCCCACCGAGGTGAGCAGCGAGCTCTGGAACCAACCGCGGTGCTGGTCGGAGCCCTCGAGGTACACATCCGCCGGATACTCCAGCTCGGGACGGTACTCGCAGACGGCCTTCCAGGAGACGCCGGAATCCCACCACACGTCGAGGATGTCCTTATCGGCCTTGAGGTGATGACCGCCGCACTTGGGGCAGACACAGGCCTCGCCCAGGTAGCTCTCGGGAGCGTCGGTGAACCAGGCATCGGAGCCCTTCTCGTGGAAGAGCTTGATGACGGCGTCGAGCGTGGCGTCGTTCATGACCTTCTCGCCGCAGTCGGCGCAGGTGTAGCTGGGGATAGGTACGCCCCAGTTGCGCTGACGGCTGATGCACCAGTCGGGACGCTGCTCGACCATGGCGCCGATGCGGTTAGCGGCGTGAGCCGGATACCACTTGACGTTCTCGCGGACCTCCTTGCCAGCCTGCTCGCGCAAACCCGTCTTGTCCATCGAGACGAACCACTGGTCGGTAGCACGGAAGAGCACCGGGTGCTTGCAGCGCCAGCAGTGCGGATAGCTGTGCGTGATCTTCTTCTCGAGGACCAGAGTACCGCGCTCACGCAGGAACTCGATGATGTGCGAGTTGGCCTCGTCGGTGTCCATACCGCTGAAGGGGCCGCCAGTACCAAACTCTTCGCCGGTGTAGAACTTACCGTCGTCGTCGACCGGCATGCAGATGTCGGTGATGCCCTCCTTGAGGCAGGCAAAGTAGTCATCGACGCCGTGGCCGGGCGAGTTGTGGACGATACCGGTACCGTCATCGACACCGACGTAATCGGCCAGCAGCGCCACGCCCTCAACACCGTCGAAGATCGGCTGCTTGTAGTGGATGTGGTGGAAGGTCTCGGCGGGAACCACGTAGGGCTTGCCGTCGACCATGACCGGGGTGTACTCCCAGCCAAACTCCTCGCAGCACTTGGGAGCCAGGTCCTCGAGCATGACCTCGGCGCGGCCGTCGTGCTCAACGGCGACGTAAGCGGCACCGGGCTTGAGGGAAACCGCCTGGTCGGAAGGGATGGTCCACGGGGTGGTCGTCCAGATGATGAAGTCGACCGGGCCGTCGAAGTTCTCGAGGCCGGCGGGCTTGGAGGTCATCTCGAAGCGCACGAAGATGGACGGGCTCGTCTCGTCGGAGTACTCAATCTCGGCCTCAGCGAGTGCGGTGTGGCAGTGCTTGCACCAGTGAACGGGCTTGTGACCGCGATAGATCATGCCCTTGTCGAACATGGCCTTGAAGACCTCGATGTCGGCGGCGTCGTGCTGGTGATAGAGCGTCAAATAGGGGTTGTCCCAATCGCCGAGCACGCCCAGGCGACGGAAGCCCGCCTTCTGCAGTTCAATGTTCTCGACAGCAAACTCGTTGCAGAGCTCGCGGATCTTAGCCGTAGAGGTCTGGTTGAACTTCTCGGTGCCGAGCTTCTCCTCGACCTTATGCTCGATCGGCTGGCCATGGCAGTCCCAACCGGGGACATAGGGAACCTCATAGCCCTGCATCATCCAGTAGCGGTTGATCATGTCCTTGGAGATCTTGTTCAGGGCATGGCCGATGTGGATCGGGCCGTTGGCGTACGGAGGACCGTCGTGCAGCACGAACTTCTTGTGACCCTCGTTCTTCTTCAGAACCTGCTCGTAGACCTTGTTGTCCTGCCAGTCCTTGAGTCGCTTGGGCTCGGACTTGGAAAGACCGGCACGCATGGGAAAACCGGTCTTGGGCAGATTCATCGTCTGCTTGTACTCGTTTGCCACGGTACCCCTTTCTTGTCATGGGCGCGCACGCCCTCTGGGCACCAAAAAAGCGCCCGTCCCTACAAGCTGGGACGAAGCGCCACAGAACGGGCAGGCTACCCGTAAAAGCTCTTCGCTTAACCACCCAGCTTAGATGCCCTCGCCCGCGTATTCGCGTGCTCGCATCCGTTACTCGGCTGGCCTGTATCGACGACCATCTCGGCGATGTCTACTAAGACGTGCCTGTACGGCGCGCCCGTTGGGACCGCAGCTCCGGGGTGATTTTCATCGGTCGCATGCACGGGTTCTCAGCGCTCCCCGCTCTCTGTAGCATGCGGACGGCCGACTACTCGTCCCCATCAACGCTTATGCGGTGTATGGTAGCACGGTCAGCGCCGTCGAAAAACCCTCAACACTGGTTTTATACGTTCGAAATTTCTCGCTATTACAGCCCTTCTCTAGGAGCAAAATACCTGAAAGCACTTTATCGAACGAAAGAAGGTTGCTATGCGCACGATTGGAATGAGCGACTACACCGTTGGCGAGGATTGCTTTGACGAGCTGCCCGGCGCGCTGGCCGAGTACGGAGCGACCAAGGTCGCGATCATCGGTGGCAAGCGGGCACTGGCCGCAGCACTTCCCGGTATCGAAGCTGCGCTGGCAGGTACCGATGTCGAGGTCCTGGAGACGCGCGTCTATGGCACCAACAGTACGCGTGCCAATATCGCCAAGGTCGTAAACTCCCCCGCCTGCCAGGAAGCCGACGTGCTCATTGCCTGTGGCGGCGGCAAGGCGCTCGATACCGTCAAGACGGCGGCCATCGAGCTCAAGAAGATCGTCTTTACGGTGCCGACGATTTGTTCCAACTGCTCCGCCGCGACCGCCATTGCCGTCGTGTACAACGACGACGGCTCGCTCGAGGGCTATTCGTACCCCAACCGACCGGCGCACATCTTCATCAACCCCAAGATCATCGCAGGAGCTCCGGCGGAGTACTTCTGGGCCGGCGTGGGCGATGCCCTGTCTAAGCAGCCTGAGGTCGAATACGCCACGAGCGCCGGCAATTTGGAGCATACCGCCGGTCTTGGCCTGGCACTCGCCCACACCTGCTCCGAGCCGCTGTTTACCTATGGCGTCCAGGGTCTTGAGGATGTGCACCAGAATCTGTCGAGCGAGGCTGTCAAGCAGATCGCACTCGACATCGTGGTCAACACAGGCTACGTCTCCAACCTGACCAACCAAAACGATTACTACTACAACTCGAGCGTGGCGCATGCGTTCTACAACGCCACGTGCAGCATTCCGCGCGAAGGCTCCTACCTGCACGGCGAGGTCGTGAGCCTGGGCGTGCTCGTGCTGTTTGCCTATACGGGCGATACCGAGAACCTTGAGCGCTATGCCGCCTTTAACAAGCAGATGGGTCTACCCGTAACGCTTGAGCAGGTCGGACTTTCCGAGGCCGACATCCCGGCGCTGTGTGAGTATGCGCACGCCACCAACGAGTGGAAGCAGGGTAACCCGGAGCCCTTCACCGACGAAAAGTTCGCCGCCGCCATCAAGGCCGCCAACGCCTACGGTCACACGCTCCTCGCCTAACCTACCAAAACCACCACAAAGGGGACAGGCACCTTTGTGGTGGTTTTTTATTGCTCCAGCATTCAGTTCGTACTCGAACACGATTCTTTACGAGAAAGGGTTCGGGTACGTTTTTTTGTTTATCGGAAATTCTGCGGAAGGACTACTCGGAACGGTAAACAGGAACGAACAAAGGCAGGGTATCATCGTGGTGATGGTATCCTGCCTTTTGTTTAGCGGGATCAAGGTCGCTTTATGCGAACTTGATCGCCACTTATATGGCGCATTGATGGCAATTGCTTCGTACGTGCATACCGGGAGCCTGTACACCTCTGGCAAGGCGTAACACGCTAGACTTTATTCCAAAGTCCGTGTGCTAAGGGGGCAGGCCCCTTAGAATTCCTGTGGAGTGTGTACGCACGTACGCTGGAAAACGGCAAAATTTCGCTATATCAGGGCGTTCTATCATTGGAGAGTATGGTATACACGGCTTAGTTCAACAAATAAGAATTTATATATAAAGGAGAATATTGATGAAACTGTTTTTATGTTCTCACTTTTCAAGTGTAGGAAGTCTGATAAAGGAAGAAATTGAAAATAAAAAAGTC
>CAJMPZ010000079.1 GCA_905215445.1 uncultured bacterium
ACGTCTACGCGCGCTACGAGCGCATGAAGGGCAATGATGTGCTCATGGTGTCCGAGTAATATCGTTTGGGAGGCCAACTTTATTTCTGGCAAGCCGGGAGAGGACGCCACCCCCGAGGGCGTATGGCAGATCAACAGCAACAATGGCGCCAGCAAGCTTATCGGTGCCAAGGACCCCGAGACCGGCAAGCCCAAATACGAGAGCCCGGTCAGCTATTGGATGCCGTTCGAGGGCAATATGGTCGGATTCCACGACGCCACCTGGCAAAACGACAAGAGCTTCGATAATGCCGAGTCGTACAAGTGGTGCGGCAGCCACGGTTGCATCAACCTGCGCCTGGCCGATGCAAAGGCACTTCACGACTGCATCAAAGTCGGCCTGTGCGTGGTTGTCCACTCGTAGTGCAACGCGCGCATTCCCACAACGTGGAGCCGCTGCGACCAATCTAACAGTTCCGAAAGAATCCGCCATATGCGCCCGCCTTACGCGACGGGCGCATATACTTATTGAGGAACTTTCTATAAAGGAGACGCTATGCCGAATGTCCCCACCATCACCCCAGGCCCGGATGATGCCGAGTACACGCCCGAAGGTGCCACCGAAACGATTCCTTTGATTACAAACGTACATGCCGAAAAGCAGAGCGGACGCACGAACGATACCGCCGAGATTTCCGATGAAGAAGCCTATGCAAAGCTCAAGGCAAAGCGTGCCGAGCGTCGGCGCAAAAAGCTGATTCGACGCGGTATTGCCGCCGGCGTCGTAGGTGCCATCGCGCTCATTGCCATTGTCGCAACCCTAGTTATCAATGCGCAGCCGCAGGGCGCTAGCGGGCCTGTGACCGACATGGTGACCGAGGGCACGTTTACCACAACGGTCGAGGCGAAAGGCCAGCTCAAACCCATTTCGTCCTCAGTGGTCTCCCCTTCTGTCGACGGCACGGTCGATTCGATCAACGTGCAGGCAGGCCAATCCGTCAACGAGGGCGACGTGCTCATGACCATTAAAAACGACGAGCTCGATCGCAACGTTGCCGAGGCGCAGCGTGCAGTAGCAGCCGCTCAGGAAGACCTCGCCAACGCGCAGAAAGCCGCAGCTGCCGCGCAGGCCACCCCAACGACGGACGTCGATGGAGCTTCCGCAGCGGCTGGCATCTCCGCCGCATCAGCGGACACGAACGCTGTATCGGCCGCGCAGCGCAGCCTCGCATCGGCCCAGGCAAACCTCGATCAGGCGAACGCCAAGGCCGCCAGCCGTACGGTCACGGCCCCGAGCTCGGGCAGCATCGTGGAGCTCAACGCCAAGGTCGGCGCCACGGTAACAGGCGGAATGATCATGGGCGAAAGCGATACGAGCGGCGGCAAGCAGTGCATGCAGATCGCCGACCTGTCCAAGATGAAGGTGACGGTTCAGGTGGGCGAAAAGGATATCGCCAAAATTGCCGTGGGCCAAAGCGCCAACGTGACCTATCCCGCGTTTCCCGATATCGTGAGCCAGGGCACCGTCACGGCTATCGCCTCGGTGGCAAACTCTGACTCCGGCTCCGGTAGCGGCGGCAGCGTGACCTTTAACGTCGACATCCTCATCGAAGCACCCGACAGTCGCCTTAAGCCGGGTATGACTGCCGAGGTCTCGGTAGTGACCGAGAAGCTCGACGACGTGGTTATGGTGCCGACCATGGCGCTGATGACCGAAGATGGCGAGCACTATTACGTCAATCTGGCCACCGATTCGGAAGGCAAGAAGACGCGCCGCGTGAAGGTGACCGTCGTGACGCAAAACGACAACGAAGCCGTAGTCGGCAAGACACAGATCAAGCGCGACGACCAGGGCAACGAAATCAATCCTGGCGTGCCCACAACCAAACTGCGCGACGGTGACACCCTCGTCATGGACACCGGAGCGGGCGCAACGGCTGACGGCGGCTACAGCGCGGATTCGGGCAGTATGTCTGCCGACGAGGGTATGTAATGCGTCCCGTCATCGACATCCGCAACGTGCACCGCATTTTTGAGAGCGAAGCGGGTTGCGCCCACATCTTGCACAACGTGAGCCTAGCGGTAGATCCCGGCGAGTTCGTCGCCATTACTGGCCCCTCGGGCTCGGGCAAGTCGACGCTCATGAACATCCTAGGCTGCCTGGATAAGCCGACGGCGGGCGACTACTACCTGCAAGGGCTCAACGTGGCCGAGCTTGACGATGACGAGCTCACCGAAGTTCGCGCCCTGAGCATTGGCTTTGTCTTTCAGAGCTTCAACCTGCTGCCGCGCCTGTCGGTTATCGAAAACGTCATGCTGCCGCTGGCCTACACCAACGTACCCCGTAGCCAGCGCGAAATGCGCGCCGTGCACGCGCTGCAGGCCGTCACGCTGCCCGTCGACCATTGGGACCACCGCATATCCGAGCTCTCGGGCGGCCAGATGCAGCGTGTCGCCATCGCACGCGCCCTCGTCAACGATCCGCCCATCATTTTGGCTGACGAGCCGACGGGAAACCTGGACTCCGCAACCGGAGCGCTTGTGATGGAGACCTTCCATAAGCTCCAGGAGCGTGGCAAAACCATCGTGCTTATCACACACGACCCCGGCATTGCCGCCGAGGCCGACCGTGCCATGACCATCCGCGACGGTCGTATACACGACGGCGCGTATATTCCACATACACCGCGGACCCTGCGCAGCGCCGTAGATAGCCTGCCCATGATTTCCGCCTCCGCCAACCCGCCGAAAGGAGTGGTGGCATGAGCGCCCGCGATCTCATCCAGGAAGCACTTCACTCGCTCGAGGCCAACAAGGGGCGCAGCCTGCTCACCATCCTGGGCATTGTCATCGGCATCGCATCGGTCATCGCCATGACTTCGCTCATCGGCGGCATACAAAACAGCCTGGTCAACAGCTTGGGGCTCAATGCAGCCCGCATGGTGCAGATCTATTCGTCCCAAGAACTCACTGATTCTGACGTCCAGAAGCTTCAAAAACTGGTGCCGCAGATAGAGCAGATCGGGATTGTCGACAGCGCGTATACCGAGTACAAGTCTGGCGATAAAAGCTATACCGTCATGGCACAGGGTGTCGACAGCGACATGCTCGACGCCGTGGGTGCCAGCAAGCTCGTTGCAGGACGTGTCTATTCACAGGCAGAGTCTCAATCAGGCTCGCGCGTGGCGCTCATCAGCCGCGGCGGCGCCGATCAGCTTTACGGCAACGAACAGGATGCGCTGGGGAAAACCATCAAGGTGTCCAACGGCGAGGTGCAGATTGTAGGCGTGATTGATGGCGGCAGCGACTCCATGGGCTCGCTCACGCTGTATATGCCACGCGAAACCATCTCCGGCCTGTTTGGCGACGAGAATCCTTCATTCCCCAGCGTGACGGCACTTGCCGCCGAGGGCACAGACATGGACGAGCTCTGCAAGACCATCGAGTCTAAGGTGCGAGCGATGAAGGGCATCTCGGAGGATGATGAGTACGACAGCGTATCGGCGACCTCCATGAAAAGCGCCATCGATGCACTCAACTCGTTTATGGGCGCCTTCTCGCTCATCATGGGCGCTGTCGCCAGTATCTCACTGCTTGTCGGCGGAATCGGCATTATGAATATGATGCTCACCAACGTGACTGAGCGCATCCGCGAGATCGGTATTCGCCGTGCCCTGGGCGCCAGTCGTCGCGATATCACCGCGCAGTTTTTGGCCGAGTCCTCGGCGCTGTGCGTCACCGGTGGCCTGCTGGGTGTCCTGATTGGCTATCTGCTGGCCTGGGGCCTCGCGGTGTTTGCCGCAGGATCAGGGGTTCTCAACGAGCTCGGTGCCAGTGGGCAGATCACACCGAGCTTTTCAATCGCCACGGTGCTGCTGGCCTTCGGCGTCTCCGTCGGCATCGGCGTAATCTTTGGCTTCTACCCCGCTCGCCGCGCGGCAAAGCTCAACCCGGTGGAGTGCCTACGCTACCAGTAAGCCACCACCAGCTACCAGTAAGCCACCACCAACAAGTTGCGGTGAATTAGGGACTGAATATGCTATCTAGCAGCAAAAACAGACACTATTTCACCGCAACTTATTGAAGGGCTGTTTGCGCCAGTTCTGGGCGTCGTCCTCGAGCTATTGATGGATGACGGGCTTGTACGGGTCGAGCTTGCTCGGGGCGCTCCTCCTCGCGGGCGAGAGGGCGCGCAGGCGCGGCGAGCGCCTAGCGCGCGAACTCCCGTAAGAGCGCGTCTTCCACTTCCCGAAGCGAAAGGGCCCCGCCTCCCTCGGCGGGACGGGCGACCACGATGCAGCGCGCTCCCACGTCGCGCGCGGAGGCGATCTTCTCGGCCGTGCCGCCTACGGTTCCCGAGTCCTTGGTCACAAGCCACTGGGCGCCCACCTGCCGAAGCATCGCCTCGTTGAGCTCGCGGGTGAAGGGCCCCTGCATGCCGATGACGTGCGACGGCGAAAACCCCGCGTCGATGCACTTCGTTATAGCACCGGGCAGCGGGAGCACACGCACGAAGAAGCGCTCCGCGAAATCGGCGACGCTCGTGTAGGGAGCAAGCTCCTTGCTCCCCGTCGTGAGAAGCGCGCGACCCGGGTTCTCGGAGAGAAAGCGCGCCGCGCAGGCGATCGACGCGACCGACACGACGCCTTTGGGCAGCGCCTCGACCGGGCGCGCAAGGCGCAGGCATCGTACACCCACGGCGAGCGAAGCGGCCCGGATGTTGCCGCTTGCGAGCGTAGCGAAGGGGTGCGTGGCGTCGACGACGATGCGCGCGCCGGAAAGCTCGCGCTCCATGTCGGCCTCGTCGAGCCTGCCCGCATGCACCTCGATGCCCGGAAGCTCGCCCAAAAGTTCGCCTCCGTACTCGGTTGCCGCGTAGGCACGGGCGGGGATGCCCGCCCCCCCCCCCCCTTCGCCCAGAAGGGGGCCCCCGGGGGGGCCCGGGGAGATGCGCAGCGCCGGCGCGGGGGCGGGCGGCGTCCCCTC
>CAJMPZ010000080.1 GCA_905215445.1 uncultured bacterium
AAGATCAATGCCGCCTCGTTTCAAGGCACCTTGCTCGCTCTGGCGGGTTTTCGCTGTCGTTGCCAAAACATCGGCGTTGCCTTGGTCCGGACTAGTCGTTGGGTAGTCATTGGGGACGTTCTTAAACGACTAGTCAAACAAGAACGTCCCCAATGACTACCCACAAAGCGAGAGTGGATCTCGTCATTTTGCGGCACTTGGGGACGTTCCTTTTCTGCCGGCAGTTAGGGACACTCCCTGTACAAAAACTGCCCCGTCCTCTGTAGAGGACGGGGCGGTTTGTCTTTTAGGCTTGAGCGGCCAGGCTTATGCAAAGCGGGCGACGAGCTCCTGGAGCACGTCGGTCATCTTGACGAGCGAACTGACCGGGACGAACTCGTTGACGCCGTGGTAGCAATAGCCGCCGGTGGAAAGGTTGGGGCAGGGCAGACCGCGGAACGACAGCTGAGCGCCGTCGGTGCCGCCACGAATCGGCAGCACTTGGGGCTCAACGCCGCAGGCAAGGTAGGCTTCCTTGGCAACATCAATAAGCTCGGGATAGTCACGAACGATCTCGGCCATATTTCGATACTGCTGCTTAATCTCGACCGTCACGCGCTCCTCACCCAGACGCTGGTTGAGCATCGAGGCGGCGGCATCAATAAGGTCGAGTTTCTGCTGGAACTTGGCGGCATCGTGATCACGGACGATATAGCGCGCCGTGGCGTGATCGACGGTCGCAGATACACCCTCAAGGTGATAAAAGCCCTCGTAGCCTTCCGTATACTCCGGGCGCTGCACGTAGGGGAGCAACGCGTTGAAGTCGCAGAACAGATTGCCTGCGTTGACCATACGGCCCTTGGCGTCGCCCGGGTGGATGGACTGGCCCTCAAAGCGGATGGTCGCCTCGGCGGCGTTAAAGCACTCCCACTCCAGCTCGCCGATGGGGCCGCCGTCGACCGTGTAGGCGTACTTGCAGCCAAAGGTATCGATATCCAACAGCTCGGCTCCGTGACCGATCTCCTCGTCAGGGCAGAAGCAAATGCCGAGTGCGGGATGGGGCAGAGAGGGGTCCTGAGCGATACGCGCGACAAGTGACATGATCTCGGCGACGCCTGCCTTGTCGTCCGCGCCCAGCAGCGTGGTGCCATCGCTGCAGACCAGGTCCTCACCCGCGAGGTCGTTCAGGGCGGGAAGCTTGGCGGTACTCATGGCAACGGGCTTACCGTCAACCGTGCCGCAGACCAGGTCGCCGCCTTCGTAGTGTACGATGTGCGGCTTCACGCCGGCGCCCGGTGCAACTTCGGTGGTGTCGAGATGGGCGATCAGGCCAAGGGCGGGCTTGTCCTCAGCGCCCGCACTTGCGGGGATATGCGCGCAGACATAGGCATGCTCGGTCACGTGGGCATCTTCCGCACCAAGCTCGCGCAGCTCTTCAGCCAGCACGTTGGCAAGGTCAAACTGAACGACGCTCGAGGGTACCTGGTCGCAGTTTGCATCCTCGGACTGCGTGTTGATCTGGACGTAGCGCAAAAAGCGCTCGAGGACATCGGGGTTCGTGGTGGTGTTTTCCATAAAGACCGCTCCAATCTTGGTCGTCGTGTGCAACAAGAACTCTAGCACGGTATGCCACGGCATACCGCGACGCTTGGATGGGGTAGAATCAGCCATTGAATGCAGAAGGGACGGAAGATCATGGATACGACAAATAGCTCGCGCGAACTACATCTGACGGTGGCGAACGAAGACTACTTGGAGTGCATGGTTCGCATTGAAAGCGAAGAGGGGGAAACCAACGGCGTGCGATCGGTCGACATCGCGCAGCGCCTTGGCGTCTCCAAGGCATCGGTCAATAAAGCGGTTTCGGCGCTCAAGGCATCCGAGCTTGTCGAGCAATCGCACTACGGCAAGGTAGTCCTGACCGATCGCGGCCGCGAGGTTGGCACGGCTATCTGGTACCGTCATCGCCTCGTCCGCACGTTTTTGGTTCAGGAGCTCGGTGTCGAATTTGAGCGAGCCGATTCCGAGGCCTGCATGATGGAGCATGCGCTATCCGAGGACACGATGAACCGCTGGCTCGCCTATCTCGAAAAGCAGGGAATCAGCGTCGAGGAATAGCGGGATATATATGGATACGAGTTATTACAATCGCTTTGGTGCCGAGGAACTTACGCGCCGCTTGTCGAGCGAGACCTTGTTGGCGCAGGGCCCCATGGGCAGTGTTCTGTTGAGTGAGTACGACGCCGCCGATATTCCACCGGCGTTTTGGAATCTGGCAGAGCCGCAGACCGTTTCTCGTATCCATCGCTTGTATGTCGCCGCCGGCGCGCAGGTACTCATTACCAATACCTTTCAGGCATCAAGCTATGCCCTCAAGCACGACCAGATTGCGCCGTCCGTGGCGGAGGTCAATCGCGGGGCCGTCGACGATGCCCGCCAGGCGCACCCTCAGCTGCTGCTGGGCTCGATGGGTCCGATCGGTATTGAGTGGTTTGCCGAGGACTCGGCCGAGTTTCGTGAGATCCGAGGCATTGCGCGCGAACAGGCGCACGCCTTGCTCAATGCTGGTGTTGACGGTCTGCTGATCGAGACGGTGACGTCTATCCGTAATTTGCAGCCCATGCTTGCCGGCGCCCGAGATGCCGCCGACGGCATGCCTGTTCTGGTGAGTTTTGTCGTTGACGATAAGGGCGACCTGTTGGGCGATGGCCTCAACATCGAGGCAGCCGTTTTGTACGCCGAAAAACACGGCGCAAACTCGGTTGGTGTTAATTGCTGTTCGCTTGCGGCCGCGAACGCGGCGGTGCCCAGGATGGTTGCATCGGCGACTACTCCCGTCACGGTGCGTCCCAACGTGGGCGATCCGGTCCAGACTCAGGATGGCCCCGTATGGCACGAGAACCCCGAAGCTTTCGCGCGCGCATGCATCGAATGGAGACATGCCGGTGCCGCAATGGTGGGCAGTTGCTGTGGAACCACGGCAATCACTACGGCAGCGATGGCCGAGGCGCTCGATATATAAAGGGCAAAACCGCTCCATACGGGGCGGTTTTTTTATTGCCTGCATGTCCTCGGCAGCATTTGCCCAAATGGTGAATGCTGGTGCCGGCAGGTTGCCGAGCGTGTATCGCGGGTATACCTCATGCGTACCATGATCCAAACACTGTGAGGTGTCTGCGCGTGTGCGCGATAATTCATTTTGGAACTGACGGTTGGCGCGCTCGCGTCGATGAGGACTTCACTGCCGATAACGTTGCCCGTATCGCCGATGCCGTCGGCGAGTTGTGGCAAAAGACCAATCCGGGCAAAACGGTATATATAGGGTTCGACACTCGGCCCCTGGCGCGCGAGTTCGCTGAGCTTGCGGCGGGTGTGCTAGCAGCGCACGGGCTAGACGCCGTGCTCGCTTCGCGACCTGTTCCGACCCCTGCCCTTACGTGGGCGGCGGCTTATGACGGTGAGGCGTGCGGCGCGCTCATGGTGACGGGGTCCCATCATCCGCAGGGTTATCTGTGTCTCAAGATTCGCATGGGTGACGGCTCGACCGCCAACCAGGATGTCATCGAAGAGCTCGAAGAGACCATGGCTCCCGAGCCAATGGGGATCGAGGGGCAATATCGCACCGCGGATATCATTCCTGACTATATGCAAGCGGTGGCATCGTTTGTCGATGCCGAAGCCATCCGCGCCGCGCACCTGCGCGTGGTTGTTGACCCCATGGGCGGCGCAGCCCAGGGCTATCTAGCCGACTTGCTGCGCGAGCTTGGCGTTGAGGTGCACGAGATTCACGCCGGGCAGGCGCCTGACCAAGAAGATATCTGCCCCGACCCCGTTGAGCCGTGGGTGGACGCTTGCGAGCATACGGTTATCGAGGACGGAGCTTGCGCTGGCCTGGTGACCGACGGCGACGCCGACCGTATCGGCGCGGTTGACGAGCGCGGCAGATATATACATCCGCATCAGATCATGGCGCTCGTTTTGGGCGACTTGGTTCAATTTCGTAATTTGGAGGGACGCGTCGTCGTCAATCTTTCGTGCTCGACGCTCGTGCGTCGCATTGCCGAGGCGCTTGGCTGCCGCGTGACCGTCAAACCAGTCGGTTTCAAATATATAGCGGCAGAGATGAAGAAGGGTGGCGTCCTCATAGGCGGCGAGGAAGCCGGTGGTATCGGCATCGCCGCGCATATGCCCGAGCGCGATGGAATCCTCGCCTGTCTGATTCTGTGTGAGCTTATGGCAAAGACGGACGCGCCTTTGGGCGTTCTGGTCGACCAACTCGAGGACAGTTTTGGTAAGACGAGTTACGGTCGACGCGATTTGCGCCTTGAGGCCGAAGATGCCGAAACGTTACGAACCCTGCTGCCGGGCGTAAACCCCAAGTCGATTTGTGGCAAGGTGCCGCAAAACGTTAGTCATATGGATGGCTTGCGTTTAGCATTCGAGGATGACACGTGGCTGCTGGTCCGTCCTAGCGGGACCGAACCAGTGGTGCGCGTCTACGCCGAGGGGTTCTCGGTGGAAGAACGTGATGAGTTGCTCGATGCTGGCTGTGCTTTAGCTAGGGGAACGTATCCGCTTTAACCATGAGACTGCCTTATATAAAGAGATGCTCGGTGAGCGGTAGTTAACGGCTGGCAAACGTTAGTCGGATCCCAAATTGTGTAGGAAATGTGTACGCCCAGATTCCCGCCCACGGGGCCCCTCCGGTCTGGCAATATATCTCCTTGCCGCGCGGCCCGGTCGGACCG
>CAJMPZ010000081.1 GCA_905215445.1 uncultured bacterium
CTCGCGGTGACATCGTTTTTATGTCAACCTTGGTCTAACAGAGCCTTTTCTTTTGAGCGGTATGTTGATTGGGGACAGACTTAAATGAGCGTTTTCACGCATTTAAGTCTGTCCCCAATCAACATTGCTGCGGCGCTTTGCTCGGCTAAAGCGTACAATAGCGCCTATGCGAAAGGGGAACAGATGATCAACGAAAGTATGTATGCTCGCGGTGCGGAGAGCTCCATCATCCGTGAGATCTTTAGCTATGGCCTTGAACGCAAGGCGCAGATCGGTGCAGAGAACGTGTTCGATTTCTCACTGGGTAACCCGAGCGTTCCGGCGCCTGCTGCCGTGGCGGAGTCCATTAAGAAGGCCTTGGAGCTGCCGAGCGACCAGCTGCACGGCTATACGCCCGCGCCTGGCCAGCCACAATGTCGTGCAGCCGTCGCCGAATCGCTCAACCGCCGTTTTGGCACGAGCTATGAGGGCAAGGATGTCTTTATGACGGTGGGTGCGGCAGCTTCGCTCACCTGTACGCTCAACGCGATTACCAATCCGGGCGACGAGGTCATCGTTATCGCTCCGTACTTCCCGGAGTATCGTGTGTGGATTGAGAAGGCCGGCTGTACGTGTGTCGAGGCGCTCGCCGATGAAGATACGTTCCAGCTGAGCGTGGATAACGTGCTCAAGGCGATTACCGATAAGACGGCTGCCGTCATTATCGACTCGCCCAATAACCCGACCGGCGCTGTGTATACGCGCGATACCTTGACGCGCCTGGCTAAAGTTTTGTGCGAGGTCAACGCCAAGCGCGATCCCGAGAACCCGATTATGCTTATCTCGGATGAACCGTATCGCGAGATTGTATACGGCGCCGAGGTGCCTTGGGTGCCCTCGATTTACGAGCACGCCGTCGTGTGCTATTCGTACTCCAAGTCGCTGTCGCTGCCGGGCGAGCGCGTGGGCTGGATTTTGGTTCCCAATACCAATCCGCAGGCTGCTCGCCTGATGCCGGCCGTTGCCGGTGCCGCCCGCACGCTGGGCTTCGTGTGCACACCGGCCCTCTTCCAGCGTGTAATCATCGACTGCATTGATGAACCGAGCGATGTCGAGGCCTATGCGCGCAACCGCACCGCGCTTACCGATGCACTAGCGGAGTACGGCTACACCTATGTTGAGCCGGATGGTGCATTCTACTTGTGGGTGAAGGCGCTGGAGCCCGATGCGAATGCGTTCTGCGAGTGCGCGAAGAAGTACGAACTGCTCGCGGTGCCTTCGGATAGTTTTGGCATGCCGGGCTGGTTCCGCCTTGGCTACTGTGTGAGCTACGAGACCATCGTCAATTCGTTGCCTGCCTGGAAGCAACTGGCCGACGAATATCGTCGAAAGTAAAGCGCTCTGCTTACAATGTTTTACGTGAAACGGGGTTTGGTTTTAAGCCAGACCCCGTTGTCTATGCCGTTGTGTGATTGGGATGAAGCAGTTTTACGACTGCCGAAAGCTATGCGTACAATGAATATACGCGACGGCCATACTGGACAAGGAGACCCGATGCCCTACCTTCTTTCTTGTGATATTCATACTCATACGATGTTCTCTGCGCACGCGTACTCAACCATCGAGGAGAACATCTATTGGGCGGCGGAGCGCGGCCTTCAGGTGCTCGGTTCCGCCGATCATTTAAGCTCGATGGTTACGCCTTGTCCCAATGACCTGCGCAGTTTCCAATTCTTTATTAACCAGGATATCTGGCCGCGCATTTGGAGCGGCGTGCTGGTGCTGCGTGGTGCCGAGGCTGATATCGTTTCGCTGGACGGCAGCTTGTTTGGCGAAGACATTCCCGTTTCGCTCGATATCGCCGGCGATTCGTATAGTCGTCAGCATTCACTGTTCGATTTGGTTACGCGTAATTTGGATTATTTGGTTGCAAGCGTGCATAATCCGCAGATTGCTGAGGGTGCGACGCTGGCCCAAACGACCGAGATGTATATCAATGCCTTGGAACATCCCAAGGTGTTCATGCTGGGCCACGCGGGTCGCTCGGGCGTGCCGTTCGATATCGACGAGGTGCTGTTGGCGGCTAAGGCCAAGCACAAGATTATCGAGATCAACAACCATAGTCTTGAACACGGTGTCGACACTGAGCATTGGGCCGTATGCCGCAAGATCGCCGAGCGCTGCGCCGAGCTGGGCGTGGGTATTGGCGTGTCGACCGATGCCCACATTGGCATGGCCATTGGCAAACTCGATCACGCGCGCAAGATGCTTGACGAGATTCACTTCCCGCTGGATTTGATCGTGACGCGCGACCGCGAGACGCTGCTGCGCGAGATGGCGGCAGCCGGCGTGTGCGACCTGCGCAAAAGTATGTAACGGGGCATATATACCAACGAGGGGGGGCGGTCCAGACGGGCCACCCCCCTTTTTTCTTGTACTGGTAGATTATCGGCGCTCGAGGACCGCTACGGTTTCGGTGTGGTCGGTATGGGGGAACATGTCGACGGGCGTGATCTTGAGCAGGCGATAGCCTCCGTCGAGGAGCTGGTGCAGGTCGCGCTCTTGGGTCACAGGGTTGCAGCTGATATAGGTGATGCGGCGCGGCTTGAGTGCGCAGGCGGCTTCGAGGAACTCGGGGGTGGAGCCGGCGCGCGGCGGGTCGATGGAAAGGACATCGATCCGCTCGTTGTTGTCGGCGGCGTCCAGGATGTAATCGGTGGCGTCGTCGGCCATAAACCAAGCGCTGCGGGTGAGGCCGTTGAGCTCGGCATTGCGACGTGCGTCGGCAATGCCCGCCGGGTTGCGCTCCACGCCGAGCAGCATAATGCCGATGCCCTTGTCCTGGACATCCTTCGCGGCGCACAGGCCGATGGTTCCGCTGCCGCAGTAAGCGTCCATAAGAATGTCACCCTGCTGCAGGTCCATGCCGTCAATGGCAAGTCGATAGAGCAGCTCGGTTTGCTGCGGATTGGTCTGATAGAACGCGGTAGGGGAGATGTCGAATTCACAACCGAGCAGCTGGTCGCGCATGCATTCGGCGCCATAGACGATACGGGTCTCCTCGCTCAAGATGGCATTTCCGGGGCGACCGTTGATGTTCTGAGCGACGGTGACGATATGCGGATCAAGCGCCGCGACGGCTTCAAAGAACTCCTGCGCATGCGGCAGGTCGCGCTGAGCGGTCACGAGGGTGACCATAATCTGGTCGGTGCGCCAACCGCAGCGGACGACGGCATAGCGGAGCAAGCCCAGATGCTTGTCCTCGTTAAAGGCGGGAATGTGCAGGCGCTCAGCTTCACGCGCGATGCCGTTAAGAATCTGTCGGGCGCCCGGTACCTCGACGGGGCATTCGGGCACGGCAACGATTCTGTGCGAACCGCGCTCAAAGAAGCCGCAGCGGACAGCGCCCTCCTTACCGGGAGCAAAGGGAGTGGCAGCCTTATGACGAAAACCACGCGGCGCAGGATACTTGCCCGGGTCGCCCAAGGTGACGCCCATACCGCGAATGGGGTCGACGCCAATACCCTCGCGCTCGCAAAGAGCAGCAAAAAGCTCCTCCATAGCAGCCTGCTTAGCTGCCAACTGCTTTTTATAAGGACGATTGAGCGCCGTGCACCCACCGCAAGCTTTCATGATCGAACAGGGAGACTTGGGATCCACGGCCTTACGCGCAGGCTGAGCCGAATCCTTGCGCGAGCCTTTGGAACGAACGTGAGGCGCCTTATCCCCGCTCTGACGAGAGCCAGAACGCTTGGTCTTAACCTTGCCCTTCGCCGACTTACCCTTCGCATCCTGAGACGACTTGGATTTCTTGGAAGATTTTTTCTCCTCCGACCCCTCAGCCGCCTCGATCAAAGCACGACGATCCTTACGCTCCGCACGAGATTCTGCCATGAATTAACCCCACTATTAAATAAAAGAAAAGTCCGAAGCAATTGTACCGTGCATTCAACGTGCCCGTTTGGAGAGGAGGCTATTTAAGGTTCCGAGCACGTTGTCTCCCGGCTGGGTGGCGCCCGGCGCGGAGTTTAATTTGTCGCGAGTTCCGCACGAACAGGAGGCCACTTAATGTGGCCTCCGTCTTGCGCAGGACTGTAGAGCAGGAAACTTAATTCCGCGCCGCTCCCCGCCCGCGCCGGGCAGGTACTCCCTTGTACTCTATCCCACTAAAGTGTATGATTCTGAACGTTACATGACTCACTTTACCTAACTAAAGTGCTATCGAGGGGGAATACCATGAATACCGATATGTCTCGTCGTCAGTTTGTTGGTCTAGCCG
>CAJMPZ010000082.1 GCA_905215445.1 uncultured bacterium
TCCCGGGCATCTTCACTACTACAGCCGGCAAATATAAAAACTGCCAATGTAGTATCAAGACCGTGCTTAACTCGGTGTTGACGCTTGCAGTGTACAAAGCGGTCTCCAACCTCATCACGCCTAAAAAGGACCAGGTCAAAGGCCGCGCATGATTGAGTGTCGGGGCGTTTCCTTTAGCTATGACGGTGCCGCACCGGCACTCGACGGCGTCGATCTGAACATCGAGGATGGCGAGTTTTTCTGCATCCTCGGTGGCAATGGGTCGGGCAAGTCGACGTTTACCAAGCATCTGAATGCACTGTTGCAGCCCGATGCGGGCACGGTACGCGTCAACGGCATGGATGCGTCCGACCCCGAGCTGGTCTACGACATTCGTTCGACCGCGGGCATGGTATTCCAGAATCCCGATGATCAGCTGGTAGCAACGCTTGTCGAGGATGACGTTGCGTTTGGTCCTGAAAACCTTGGCGTGCCATCGGCGCAAATTGCGCAGCGCGTACGCGAGGCACTGAAGGGCGTGGGCCTGGTGGGCTTTGAGCGCCACGAGACCCACGCGCTTTCGGGCGGCCAAAAGCAGCGCGTGGCGCTTGCCGGCGTGCTCGCCATGGAACCGCGCGTGCTCATATTGGACGAGGCTTCCTCGATGCTCGATCCGCGTGGACGCAAGGGCCTCATGAAGGCTTGCCGTGCGTTGCATGATCGCGGCATGACCATCGTGATGATTACGCACTTTATGGAAGAGGCCGCCGAGGCCGATCGCGTTGCTGTCTTCCAAGCGGGCCGCGTTGCCATGATCGGTACGCCCGAGGAAATCTTGACGCGGGCGGACGAACTTGCGCAGCTCAACCTGGATATGCCGGCGTCGTGCTGCCTAGGTAGGGCACTTCGTGAGAAGGGCGTGCCCGTTTGCGCGCAGGTGCGCGAGGCAGATATGGTCGCCGAGATTGCGCGGGTTTACGCCGAGCGGGGCGGGGCGGACGTCGCAGTGCAGCCTTCTGCATCCGATTCTCGTATGCTCGACAATGCATCCTTCGCGACTAACGAGGCGGCCGCATCGGAGCCCGTTATCGAGATTTCGCACCTCTCGCATAGTTACTCGCTGAGCGCCCGCGAGCGCCGTCGATGGCGCAAGCGCTCGACCACTGCGGACGCATCGAGCAAACAGGCTCTTTGGGGCAACGATCCAAACAGCCCCTGGGCGCTACGTGATGTTTCGCTGACGGTGCGCCGCGGCGAGTTTCTGGGATTGGCGGGTCATACCGGCTCGGGTAAATCGACGCTGGTTCAGCATCTCAACGGGTTGATTCGTCCGCAGGAGGGAAGCGTTTGCGCGCTGGGGCTCGACCTATCAAGCAAGAAAGACGCCGCTGCGGTTAAGGCCAAGGTCGGCGTGGTGTTTCAGTATCCCGAGCGCCAGCTATTTGCCGAGACCGTGGCGCAGGACGTGGCGTTTGGCCCGCGCAACCTTGGCCTGCCAGAAGACGAGGTTGCACGCCGTGTCGCATCATCGCTTGCGCGCGTGGGCCTCGACCTTGCCGCGATAGGCGACAAGAACCCCTTTGAGCTTTCGGGCGGCCAGCAGCGCCGCGTGGCGTTTGCCGGCGTGCTCGCCATGGAGCCCGAGGTGCTGGTGCTCGACGAGCCCATGGCGGGGCTCGATCCGGCTGCGCGCGGGGATTTCCTGGGGCTCATCGATCGACTCCATCGCGAGGGCCTGACTGTTGTCATGGTTTCGCATAGCATGGATGACCTGGCAAATTGTTGTGACCGTATCGTTGTGATGAACGAGGGCGCCGTGTTTGCCGAGGGAACGCCCGCGCAGGTGTTTGCGCACGCGGACGAGCTCAAATCGATCGGCCTGGGCGTTCCTGCCGCCCAGCGCATGGCGCTGGCGCTTGCACAAGCCGGTGTGCCGCTCCGCTGCGACAAGCTTTATACGGTTGAGGCGCTAGCCGACGAGTTGGCCGGCTTGCTGCTGGGCTGCGCGGACGTGCCTTTGAGGGTTCCGTGTCAGGCTGGTTCCAAGGCGCCCACGCGAGAGGAGGGCTGCTAATGGAGGCGTTCTCATTTGGCAGCTACTATCCCGGGGATAGCGCGGTGCATCGCCTGGATCCGCGTACTAAGTTGCTCCTAGGTTTTGCATTTCTGGTCACCGTGCTCACCGTCGGAAGCTTTTGCGGGCTGGTTCCGGTCGCATTTTTTGTCGTGCTGGTCTATCTCGCAGCCCGGGTGCCGTTGCGCCGGGTCCTATCATCGATGGCACCATTGCTGGCGATTGTCGTGGTGGTCGCGGTGCTCAACCTGTTTTCCGACCAGAGTGGCCGCATCCTGTGGCAGCTTGGCTTTTTGCAGGTGAGCGAGGGCTCGCTGCGTTCTGCGGCGTTTGTGGCGTGCCGCCTGACGTTGATGATGGCCGGCATGAGCGCCGTTACACTCACCACGCCGACGCTCGACCTCACCGCGGGCTTTGAACGTCTGCTCGCACCATTTGCGCGCGTGGGGCTTCCGGCGCACGAGCTCGGCATGATTATGGGTATCGCGCTGCGGTTTATGCCGCAATTTGCCACCGAGATGAAACAGACGGCCGATGCACAGGCAAGTCGCGGCGCGCGCGTGACGGGCGGTCCGCTCGGCGGTGTGCGCATGCTCGGCAGTGTGGCGATTCCGCTGTTCACCGGCGTGTTCCGTCATGCCGAGACGCTTTCGGCCGCCATGGATGCGCGCTGTTATCACGGCGAGCAGGGACGCACGCGTCTGCATGCGCTTGCGTTTGGCCGGGGGGATGTACTGGCAGCGCTGGCGATGGCGCTGCTGGTGACATGCGTTGTCGTTATCAATCTTCAACTCGTCTAAGCTCGATTCGAGCGCAAGAAAGGGGTCTCTATGACCGACACCGATCGCACGGCTCAGCTCGAGCGCGCCTGCTCGTATCTCAGGCGCATTCCGGCGTGGTATCTTGCCACGACCGATGCGAGCGACGGGCATCAGCCCCGCGTGAGGCCGTTTTCGTTTGCCATGGTCGATGATGGCAAGCTGTGGTTTTGCACGTCGCGCGACAAGGACGTGTGGGCGGAGTTGAGCGCGAATCCCAAGTTTGAGGTATCGGGCTGGAAGCCGGGGGAGTGCTGGATCGTGTTAACTGGCGAGGCCGCGCTCGAGGACGATGCATTCGTGAGCGACAAGGTGCGCCAAGCGGGCTTTAAGCACATGGTGGGCATTGGCGAGCAACACGATAGCGCCAACGATGGTCGCCTTGCATTCTTCTCGGTCCGCAACATCGCCGCACGGTTCTGCGATATCGACGGCAGCGAAGAGCGCCTCGAGCTCTAATTTCCCAAATTGACTACCCATTCCAAAAAGACTGGTCAGGCGACAGGAGGAAACGTGGACGGATTGAATACGGTGCTGGAGTATCTGACGTCGGTGCCGGCGTGGTATCTGGCGACGAGCGTGGGCGGGCAGCCGCATGTGCGTCCGTTCTCGTTTGCGCAGATTCAGGACGGCAAGCTGTGGTTTGTGACAGCGCGCACCAAAGATGTGTGGCAGGAGCTGCTGCAAAACCAGCGCTTTGAGGTCACGAGTTGGTGGCCGGGCCATGGTTGGTTGATCCTGCGCGGGCGTGCGGGGCTGGAAGACCGGGCTTCGAGCGAAATGCGCGAGGCCGGATGGAAGCATCTTGAGCGCTTGAGCGAGCACTATGAGGGGCCTAACGACCCCGCGCTCGTCTTCTTTAGCGTCGAGGATCCTGAGGCATTTATCTGCAATCATGACGAATGGGTGCCGGTTGAGCTCTAGCCAGCTGGCTCATCCTAACAACTTAGTTTTCGCATGGGCGGACCCCGTGTTGCCCGGCACCGTAAGGAGTGCCGGTCAATACGGGGCCCGCTCTATTTGTCAATTCCTTCAAGCGAATGTGTCGGGAATGTTTCAATGCATGAACATGCAAGCTATTTACGTATTCATGCATCTTTTGGTGCTAAAGTTTCAACCCACCTCATAATGACCGCTGCGAAATGCGCATCGGTGCATAAATCGCAGACAAGGAGTCTGATATGTCTTTGAAGGTTGGAATCGTCGGCGCGGCTGGATATGCCGGAGCCGAGCTCATTCGCCTCGTACTCGGCCATCCCGAGTTTGAACTTGTTGCCATTACGTCCAACGCCGATGCCGGCCAGCCGC
>CAJMPZ010000083.1 GCA_905215445.1 uncultured bacterium
AGGGAAGCCACCTGCTAGCCCCGAGCACCGTCAGCTCCATCGACCTCGAAGGCAAAATGGAATTGATCATCAGCCACCTCTAGGTCGCACCAACAACCAAAACGCAACAAGGGGCTCCCCCGCTCATCAAACGGGAGAGCCCCTACTCACATCTATTTATCAGCCCACCCGGCTCTCCAGACCAAAAAGCGAACGAGCAAAGCGACGTTCGCAAGCAACGTTACCCAAGGCCCCGGACAGGCGCCATGGACAACGTCGATCGCGAGTTCCGCACGAGCCGGAGAGCACTTAATGTGCTCTCCGTGCGAGCAGGACTGTCCGAGCAGGCGACGTTGTCCAAGGCGCCTGTCCGGGGCCGCCGAGATTACGACAGCTTGACGATCGGCGCAAAGCCCTTCATGAGCTTTTTGGTCTGGCCGGTCTTTTCGAATTGAACCTCGATCATGTCTCCGGCGACCGAGATCACGGTACCCGTGCCAAAGGTCTTGTGGCTCACGGTATCGCCCGCGGCAAAGTCCTGCGACGCGCTGGCGCGATCGACCTTGCGCTCCACCGTCGGCGACACCTTGGACGACGGCTTTTTGGCTCGCGGCGCGCCCGAGCCAAAGGTCGAGGCAACACGGCCGGCGTCGGGCGAGACCCCACGATGGCGCTCGGTCCCATAGCTGCTGCCGCCAAAGAAATCGTCGAAGCTCGATCCGCCGCGCGAACCGGAACCGCCGGTCGAGCGCGTATGCGAACCGAACACCTTGCCGCCATACATATCCGAGCCCATGCCCGAGCCAAAGGTGCCGTGACGGTCGCCGCGCTTCTCCCAGCCCGTGCCCTCAAAACCGGCAGAACCGATACCGCTAAACTCGATATCCTCAAACGGAATCTCGTTGAGGAAGCGAGAGCGCGGGTTGGCAGAGGTCGAGCCGTAGGTGCGACGCGTGGCCGCATAGGTCAGGAACAGGCGCTTACGGGCACGCGTGATGGCAACGTAGGCCAGGCGACGCTCCTCCTCGAGCTTGCCCGGGTCATCGCTGCCGCCAAAGTCGTGCACGTGCGGGAAGATACCCTCCTCCATGCCGGCCACGAACACCGCCGGGAACTCCAGGCCCTTGGCGGAGTGGATGGTCATCATGGTAATGGCATGCGTCTCGCCGGCCAGGGAATCCAGGTCGGAGCGCAGGGCCAGCCACTCCATGAGTGCCGGCAGTGCCTTACAGGTGAGCGGACCGTAGGTGCGCTCGATCTCGTCGGCATGCACGGCGCCCGCCGGTAGCTCTGTTGGCACGGCATACGCGTTGCCCGCGATGGCGGCGGCCAGGGCATCCTGCGGCGAGAGCGCCGGGGCGGCTAGGCTATCGAGCGGATTGGAGCCCGCGGCGTCACGAGCGCCGACAAGTGCCTCAAACGAGGATGCCGGAGCGGACGGCCCCGGCTCGGACGCGGGCGCACTCACCACGACGGACTCGGACTCGGCGACGGACGGCACGTCGGCAACACCGGCCGCGCGCAGCTCTTCTAGACTCTCGAGCGTACCCTCGATATCCTCGTGCGTCTCCTCAAATTCGGCGGCGACGCCCAGGAATTCCTGGATGTTCTCGGCGCGGCTCTCGGACTCCATGGTGCCCTCGGCGCGAAACGCCTGCAGCAGGCCCGTCTTATCGACAATCATCTCGACGACGTCCTTGAGCTCGCCGTCCATGCGGCGGCCCTCGCGCACCAGCGCCACAAAACTCGACAGGCCGTTGCGCACCTTGGCACTAAACATGCCCGTCTCGGCTGTTGCGATCTCGCAGGCTTGGAAGAACGAGCAACGGTTGTCGCGCGCCAGCTGCTCAATCTTTTGGATCGAGGTGGAGCCGATGCCGCGACGTGGCGTGTTGATGACGCGCTTGACGCTCATCTCGTCGGCCGGGTTCACGATCATCTTGAGGTAGGCCATGACGTCGCGGATCTCGGCACGGTCGAAGAATCGCGTGCCGCCCACGATCTTGTAGGGCACGCCCGCGCGCAGGAACATATCTTCGAGAATACGCGACTGGGCGTTGGTGCGATAGAAGACGGCGATGTCGTCGTAGCTCGTACCCTTGGAGTGCAACTTTTCGATCTCACCGGCAATCCAGCGGCCCTCGTCGCGCTCATCGCTTGCCTGGAAGGCCTGGATCTTCTCGCCGTCGCCCTCGGCCGTAAACAGGCGCTTTTCTTTACGCTGCGAGTTGTGACGCACCACGGCGTTGGCGGCGCTCAGGATATGACCCGTGGAGCGGTAGTTCTGCTCCAGCTTGACGGTCTTGCAGTTTTTAAAGTCCTTCTCAAAGTCCAGGATGTTGGTGATGTCGGCGCCACGCCAGCTATAAATGGACTGGTCGTCGTCGCCCACGACCATGAGGTTTTGGTACTTGGCGGCCAGCAGGTTGGCGATTTCGTACTGGACGTGGTTGGTGTCCTGATACTCGTCGACGCTAATGTAGCGGAAGCGCTCCTGGTACTTGTCGAGCACCTCGGGGCGGGTACGCAGCAGCTCGAGCGTACGCACGAGCAGGTCGTCAAAGTCCATCGCATTGGCGGCGCGCAGGCGGCGCTCCAGCTCTAGGTAGACCTGCGCGGCCTTTTTGTCGTTAGGGCTATCGGCGCTCTTGAGCATGTCCTCGGGCCCGATCATGGCGTTTTTGGCCGAGCTGATTTTGCTGCGGATCATGTTGATGGGGAACTGCTTTTGCTCAATGCCGAGCGCCTGCATAATGTCGCGCACCATACGCTTTGAGTCGTCATCATCGTAGATGGTGAACTGACCGGTGTAGCCCAGCAGGTCGGCGTCCTCGCGCAGCATGCGCACGCACATGGCGTGGAACGTGCACACCCACATGCCGCGGGTGCCGCTGGGAATGAGCGCCGCCAGACGCTCGCGCATCTCGGCCGCGGCCTTGTTGGTAAACGTGATGGCCAGGACCTGCCAGGGCTTAACGCCCAGGTCGCAAAGCATATGCGCGATGCGGAAGGTCAGGACGCGGGTCTTGCCCGAGCCGGCGCCGGCGAGCACCAGCAACGGGCCCTCGGTGGTCAGGACCGCCTCGCGCTGGGCGGGGTTCAGGCTGTCGATATCGACGAGCGGCTTGGCGGGTTTGGGCGCCGGAGCCGGGGCGTCGTAGATGTCGAGCGGAACGAGCTCGGGTTCCGGCGCGGCGGGGGCGGTGTACGCATCGAGCGGCACGGGTTCCGGCGCGGGCGGCACGGGTACCGCGGTGTTCTTTTCCCAGGGCAGGGGCTGGGTCATGGGCGACTCCTCATCTGACGGACGGCGCGCCTGCGGGCAGCGCCATAGTTTGAGCCGTACCAGTATACCGAGCCGCGCGGACACCGACGCAAATCACACCACGACTCCGTGCGCCGCCGTCAGGCCCGCCCCATCGCCCAAAAAAGAGGGCAGCATAGACCTTTTGGTCATGCCGCCCTCGTTGAATGACAAGTTGTCGCTCTGGCCGCCGCGCAGCGTCAACCAAGTTACAGGCCGAGCATAGGCTCCAGAACGAAGAAGTACGCGAGCACCACGATGCCCAGGATGATGCGGTAGACGCCGAAGCACTTGAAGTCGTGACGGCGAACGAAGCCCATAAGCCACTTGATGGCGATGAGCGACACCACAAAGGCGACGACGCAGCCCACGCCCAAGATGGCGATCTCGTTGGTGCCGAACGTGCCGCCCTTGATGAAGTACTTGACCAGCTTGAGCGCACTCGCGCCAAACATGACAGGGATGGCCAGGAAGAACGTGAACTTAGACGCCACCGAGCGCGTGCAGCCCAAAAGCAGGCCGCCGATGATGGTAGAACCGGAGCGAGACGTACCAGGCACCAGCGAAAGCACCTGGAAGCAGCCGATACCCAGCGCAGTCTTCCAGCTTAGATCCTCGAGCGTGGCGATGGAACCAAAGTCCAGATTCTCGTCATCGTCCTCATCCTCAGCGGTAGCCGTGGCGGGCGCCGCAAAGTGCGCACCGGCGGGACGTTCACCCGACACCACAGCACGCGAACCAAACGAACCGGCAACGACCATTTCCTCGCGCTTGCTCGCGCGCCAGTTCTCGATCACGATAAACAGCACGCCGTACACAATGAGCGCCAGCGCCACGACGGGA
>CAJMPZ010000084.1 GCA_905215445.1 uncultured bacterium
CTGTTTGATGTTGCCGACGGTGACGAGGTGCACGCCGGCGACCACGTGGGCCAGGTGCGCGGCGATGCGCGCGTGCTGCTTTCGGGCGAGCGCGTGGCGCTCAACTACCTGCAGCGCATGAGCGGTATCGCTACCTATACGCACAGAATGGCAGCGGCGCTCGAGGGTACCAAGACCGTGCTTGTCGACACACGCAAGACCACGCCGGGCATGCGCGTTTTCGAGAAGGCGGCGGTTGAGATCGGCGGCGGCAGCAACCATCGCTACAACCTGTCGACGGCCGTCATGCTCAAGGACAACCACATCGACGCCGCCGGTGGCGTGGCGCGCGCGATTGAGATGGCGCGCGCCCATGCATCGTTTACCACGACGGTCGAGATCGAGTGCGAGAACCTGGACATGGTGCGCGAGGCCGTGGAAGCCGGCGCCGACATCATCATGTTCGACAACATGACCCACGACGACATGGCCGCCGCTATCGAGCTTATCGCCGGTCGCGCCAAGACTGAGTGTTCGGGCAATGTGGACGCCAGCAATATTCGCGCCCTGGCCGATCTGGGCGTCGACTTTATTAGCTCGGGCGCGCTGACACACTCCGCCCCGATCCTCGACCTCTCGCTTAAGCACCTGCGTCTGCTGGACGGTAAATAATGAACGCCCGCGAGCGCCGTCGTGCCATCATGGGCGTGCTCGAGGGAGCCAGGGAGCCCGTTTCGGGCAGCGCACTTGCCCGCGAGGTTGGCGTGAGCCGCCAGGTCGTGGTTCAGGATATTGCCCTGTTGCGCGCCGATGGGCACGATGTCGTGGCAACCAACCGCGGCTACGTGCTGCAGGAGGCCCCCAGCAGCCCCGCCGTGCCCACGCGCTTGGTCAAGGTTCGCCACAGCGTGGAGCAGGCAGGCGATGAGCTCACGAGTATCGTCGACGCCGGCGGCGCCGTGCTCAACGTGATCGTCAATCACCGCGTGTACGGTAAGATCACGGCCGACCTGGACATTCGCAATCGTCGCGATGTTGAGCGCTACCTGCACGATATCGAGAGCGGCAAGAGCTTTCCACTACTAACGGTGACGAGCGGCTATCACTTCCACCGCATTGCGGCAGAGGATGAGCAAACCCTCGACGAGATCGAGGCCATACTCAAGGAGAAAGGCTATTTGGCAGACCTGATGCCCTACGAGGACGATCTGTCGTAGCCGATGCTGCAAACGTCCCTAAGCGGCAATCTGACGTTCAATCGTCGGTCGCGTACCGAAGTACGCTTCCCTCCTCTTTCACGTCACCTTGCTCGCTTAGGGGCGTTTTCGCTGACGTGAGCTCAACCTGCGATGGTGCCTAATTGGTTATCCGCACAAAAAAGGAGGCCTCCGCGGCGATGCGGAGGCCTCCTTTTTTTGTGCACGGTGTACTTTTGAGTGTGCAAGTGCGGGAGTTGTTACTCCTCGACGATCTCGGTGATCGCGCCAGCGGGGCAAGCGTCCTGGCAAGCGCCACAGGCGACGCAGGAGTCCTCGTCAGCGACGGTGGCGACGTCCTGGAGCTCCAGAACGCCAGCGGGGCAGGAGTCGACGCAAACGCCACAAGCGATGCACTCGTCGGCATCAATTACGGGATGAGCCATGGTAGTTTCCTCTCTGTTGACCGACGCTACAGGCGATGCGCGTCGGTTTGATTCGGGCAAAAACATACCACGGGAGCGACCGTTTGCAATACCCTCTGACCGGCATCTTCATACCGTTCGCCGAGTATGCCACGGCTTACTAAAAAACATGCAGGTGAGGCCGTTGAGCTGCGCAAATGTTAGCTACAGGTGACTTGAAATATAGGGCGATTGAGCGTGTTTGCGGAAACCGCATCCCGTAATCCACGTCCAAAACGGGACACGGTTTCCGGTTGGACCGCCCGGCGGAAACTGCGTCCCGGAATTTACGCTCAGACTGGGTCGCGCTTCCCCCGGGGTCGCTCCAAGGCCCCCTGTACGGCTTCAGGCTCACACCTCAGTCAACTCTACATAGATCTCAATAGATCTGCCGAGAACTCAAACAGTGCATCTACCTGCACATTTGAGAACCTAAACTCTCAGAGATAAGAAATCTTATATGAATTGACTTAGATTTTGTATATTCCAGCCCATAAGGGGATACACTACATCCTGAAAGACAAGCCGAAGCGCCGCGCGACAGACCGTCGAGGCGACGCGAACGCAAAAGAGAGAGGGAATTTCTAATGAGTAAGATTCTTGGTATCGACCTTGGTACTACTAACTCCGCCATGGCCGTTCTCGAGGGCGGTTCTCCGACCATTATCGTGAACGCCGAGGGCGACCGCACCACCCCGTCCGTCGTGGGATTCCGTGCCGACGGCGACCGCGTTGTGGGTAAGGCCGCTAAGAACCAGGCTGTCACCAACCCCAAGAACACCGTGTTCTCCATCAAGCGCTTCATGGGCCGCAAGTACTCCGAGTGCACCTCCGAGATCAAGACCGTGCCGTATGAGGTCAAGGAGGGCCAGGGCGGCCGTGCCGTCGTCGACATCGAGGGCAAGGATTACACCGCCGAGCAGGTGAGCGCCATGACGCTCGCAAAGATGAAGGCCGACGCTGAGAAGTATCTGGGCGAGACCGTCACCGACGCCGTCATCACCGTCCCGGCCTACTTCAACGACGCCCAGCGTCAGGCCACCAAGGACGCCGGTAAGATCGCCGGCCTCAACGTCAAGCGTATCGTCAACGAGCCGACTGCTGCTGCTCTTGCCTATGGCCTGGACAAGCAGGGCACCGACCAGCGCATCCTGGTCTTCGACCTGGGCGGCGGCACCTTCGACGTCTCCATCCTCGACCTCGCCGACGGCGTGTTTGAGGTTCTGTCCACCTCGGGCGACAACCACCTGGGCGGCGACGACTGGGATCAGCGCGTCATCGATTGGATGGCCGATAAGTTCCAGCAGGAGAACGGTGTCGACCTGCGTCAGGACCCCATGGCCCTGCAGCGTCTGAAGGAGGCCGCCGAGAACGCCAAGAAGGAGCTCTCCGCCGCCCAGCAGACCACCATCAACCTGCCGTTCATTACCATGAACCAGTCCGGCCCGCTGCACCTCAACTACACGCTGACCCGCGCCGAGTTCGAGAAGATCACCCGCGACCTGCTCGAGCGCTGCAAGCAGCCTGTCACCAACGCCCTGCGCGATGCTAAGCTCAAGCTCTCCGATCTGACCGAGGTCATCCTCGTCGGCGGCTCTACCCGTATGCCCGCCGTCCAGGAGCTCGTCAAGACCATGACCGGCAAGCAGCCCAACATGTCCGTGAACCCCGACGAGGTCGTTGCCGACGGCGCTGCCGTCCAGGGCGGCGTGCTCACCGGCGACGTCGAGGGCATCCTGCTGCTCGACGTTACCCCGCTGTCGCTGGGCGTCGAGACCATGGGCGGCATCATGACCAAGATGATCGACCGCAACACCACGATCCCGACCTCCAAGACCGAGGTCTACTCCACCGCTGCCGACAACCAGACCAGCGTCGAGATCAACGTGCTCCAGGGCGAGCGCGAGCTTGCCCGCGACAACAAGTCGCTCGGTAAGTTCCAGCTGACCGGTATCCCGGCTGCCCGCCGCGGCGTGCCGCAGATCGAGGTCACCTTCGACATCGACGCCAACGGCA
>CAJMPZ010000085.1 GCA_905215445.1 uncultured bacterium
AAGTTCTTAGCGGAAATGAGTTGACTTGCAACAACGCTTTGCTTGCGATGGCGGTTGAGCCGCAACCCAGTTTTTATTAGACCTCGAACCCTATACTCGATGTTCGCTTCGTTCATTGAGTTACCCTTTGCATGAGGCCGGGACATATCGTCCCGCCCGCAGTTTCGCAGGCCGAAGGCCGAGAATGTTTGAGGACGGGATGATATGTCCCGGCCTCCCGGGAGAGTTACCTATGAACTACGCGAACATTAAGTATTTCGACATTGCTGATGGAGAAGGCGTCCGCACTTCTCTGTTTGTGAGCGGGTGCCGTCGTGGCTGCAAGAATTGCTTTAACTCCGTCGCGTGGGACTTTGCCGCGGGCGAGCCGTTTGATCGTGCCGTCGAGGACAAGATTATCGAGAGCCTCGATCATCCCTTTATTGACGGCCTGACGATTCTGGGCGGCGAGCCTATGGAGCCCGAGAATCAGGCGGGACTCGTTGATTTTGTCGAGCGTGTTCGCGCGGCCTATCCAGCGGGGTCGGGGAAGACTATTTGGTGCTTCACCGGCGATGTGCTCGAGGAGCTTATGCCGGGAGGCCGCCACCATACCGAGGTCACGGACCGTATCCTTGCCTGCCTCGATATGTTGGTGGATGGCCCGTTTGTTCAGGATCTGTATGATATCTCATTGCGCTTTAGGGGCTCGAGCAACCAGCGCGTGATCGATATGAACGCTACGCGCGCCCGTGCTGAGCGCGAGGGCGTTGCGCTTTGTGATGCGGTTGAACTTTGGCGTGATGATCCGGTCTATTCGACCCATACTATGTAGCTTGTGGTCGATGCCGGAGGGCGTGGTACCATAGCGCGAACGTGAAATCGGAAAAGTGAGGCCCAGATGGTCGATCAGGAAAAAGTCGAGGCCGCCATTAAGCTGTTGCTTGAGGGCATAGGCGAGGACCCAACTCGTGAGGGCCTGCTGGAGACCCCGGCGCGCGTTGCCCGTATGTATGGTGAGATCGCCGGCGGTATGGACCAGAGTGCCGAGGAACACCTGTCCAAAACCTTTGCCGTCGCTTCGAACGATTTGGTTATCGAGCGCGACATCACGTTCTACTCGCTGTGCGAACATCATCTGCTGCCGTTTTATGGCAAGGCCGCCATTGGTTATATCCCTAACGGTCGGGTGGCTGGGCTTTCCAAGCTCGCCCGCACGGTTGAGGTTTATGCCCGCCGTCTTCAGCTGCAGGAGCAACTGTGCGCACAGGTTGCCGATGCCCTCATGGATTATCTCGCTCCCCAGGGAGCGATTGTGTTGATGGAGGCCGAGCATATGTGCATGACGATGCGTGGCGTGCAAAAGCCCGGCACCAAGACCGTGACGCTTGCTCGCCGCGGCGTCTTTGAGACCGATCCCGCGCTCGAGGAGCGTTTCTTTAGGATGCTGGGCCGCTAACCATGAGAGTCGTCAACGACTTTACATCGAAGACCGATGAGGGGACGTCGCGTCGCGGCTTTATGGCTTCGGGCCTGACCCCCTTTGGTGCCATGCCTCGCATTGATTACATTTGTGCCAACGGGCTGTTCCGGCGGCACCTGGGCAACATTGCACAGTTGGAATCGGGGCGCATCTTCTGCCGCCACGGTATTGACCATCTGCTCGATGTCGCGCGCATTATGTGGATCAAGAATCTCGAGGAGCAGCTCGAATTTGACCGCGAGGTCATCTACGCCACAGCACTTCTTCACGATATCGGCAAAGATGAACAGTATGAATCGGGTATATCCCATGATGTTGCAAGCGAACGCGTCGCTGATGCGATTCTCGGCGGCATGCCCGATGACGTGGCGTTTGAGCCGGCCGATGCCGCAGCCATTAAGACGGCCATTCTGGGCCATCGAAAGCTGCGCGTGAACAGCCAACCGCTTGAGCGTCTGCTCTATGCAGCCGACAAAGCGTCGCGTGCCTGCTTTGCATGCCCCGCGCGCAACGCTTGCAACTGGAGCGATGATAAAAAGAACCTGTCGATTCGCGTGTAGTTAGTTTGCGCGGTCGGGGTTCTAAACGAAGGAGACGATCGCGTTGAGTAACAAGAAACTGCCCGAGAATGCAACCAAGACCGAAGGCGCCGAGCTCGCCCGCCGTGGAAGGGGCGAAATATCCACCGCAACGGCGGTGCCTCACGTGAGCTATGACGATTTGCGCCATGCCGATCGTATTTTCATTGACGGCCTGGAGGTTTTTGCCAACCATGGCGTGTATCCCGAGGAGAACGCGCTGGGTCAGAAGTTCATCGTTTCTCTGGTGCTCTATGCCGACCTGCGCGCGGCGGGGGAGCACGATAACCTGGATGCCTCGATTGACTACGGCTCGGTGTGCCACGATGTCGATGGCTATCTGCGCGAGCATACGTTTAAGCTCATCGAGGCGGCAGCCGAGGGGACAGCCCAGATGCTGCTGCGCCGTTATCCCTCGCTGCTTGGTGTGCGCATAAAGCTCGATAAGCCGTGGGCTCCTGTTGGCCTGCCCCTGGCAAGCTGCGGCGTCGAGATCGAGCGCGTGCGCTAACCGGTTCTAATACGACTCTATGGGTGGCTGCTTGAGCCGCTGCGACAGAGCTTTATTGTTGGGACAGTACGTGTCGAGCAGGGCGTGGAATCGCTGATTGTGGCTTGGCTCGAGCAAGTGGACGAGCTCGTGGGCGACAACCATGTCGAGGCATTCGATGGGATAGGCGGCAAGTTCGAGTGCGATGCGAATGGCGCCGGTCTTGGGCGTGCATGATCCCCAGCGCGTTTTCATGCTGCGCACGGAGACGCGGGCCACGGTGACGCCCATTGCGATTTCATACGCGTGCACCATATCGTACAGCGCCGTGGTGACCTCGGTTGCATAGAGCTGGTCGATACGGGCTTGGAGCTCATCGGACGTTAGGCCGTCGAGGATTGCGTGCCGCTTGGCCTGTGGGCCTTCGTCCGATTCATCGGTACCCATAAAACTTGCGAAGGTGGCCTGTTTGGGTCGCGGTGCGGGTGATGCAAAGTTGTGATCGAGTGCATCCTGTACCGTGATGGGCTTGCCCCAAAGTGCAATGATGGACGAGGGGCTGAGCGGCTCTCGTGCCGTCGCCTGACGTTGCTCGCGCTGGGCAAGTCGGCTGATAATCCAGGCGCTGTTGCACTTCACAAACGCTTCGATACGCTCGCGGCTGGCGCCGATCGGTGCGCTGGCGTGGACCTCGCCGCTCGATGTGACGCGTAGGTTGAAGTTCTTGACGCGCTTTTTGGTAACGACGACGGGGATGGTCGTCCCATCCGGTCGGGATGCGGAAATCGTAAACTGCTGCGTCAAAAGCGGTCCTTCAGATCGGGGACGGGCCGGCATGTCGACCGTTCGGCATGCCGGCCCGCTCAAGGGATGTGAAATTAATGGCTCTGTTAGACCAAGGTTGACATAAAAACGATGTCACCGCGAGGCGGTACCC
>CAJMPZ010000086.1 GCA_905215445.1 uncultured bacterium
GGACTTCCTCAACGCCGTCTCGGCTCGCGATATGCGGCGTTCGCTCGAGCTCTTTAAGCTCCTGCCCTCCAAGAGCTACGTGTGGACTTACACATTGCTGTGCGGTCGCATTCGCGAGCTTATCGTCGCCAAGGCGCTCGACGCGCGTGGGCAGGGTCGCGAGCTGGCCGCAACGCTCAAGCTCCAGTCCTGGCAGGTCAAGAATCACCTTACCTGGGCGCGTCGTTTTTCGATGACCGAGCTCGTCGCAGCGCTCGAGGGTGCGGTCGATGTGGAGCTCGCGCTCAAGGGCTCTGCCGATTCTGAGACCGCGCTTTTGCTCTGGATTACGAACATCTTGAGAAAATCGTGATGATACCTGCCTATTTGACAAATTCGTTCTATCCCTTTGAGGGGGAGCGTGCTATAGTAGGCGCTTGCATGACCTCACCGTGTCTCAGAGGTGTCATACATTTTTTGCAAGGAACTCGAAAGGAACTCCAGAAGTGGCAAACATCAAGTCTCAGAAGAAGCGTATCCGCACCAATGAGGCAGCTCGCATGCGTAACAAGGCTGTCAAGTCCGAGCTCAAGACGCTGACCAAGCACGTCCAGTCCGCCGTCGCCGAGGGCGACGCCGAGAAGGCCCAGGCTGCCCTCAAGACTGTTACCAAGCGTCTCGACATGGCTGCCGCCAAGCATGTTATCCACAAGAACCAGGCTTCCAACCGCAAGTCCGGTCTTGCCAAGCTCGTGAACAGCATCAACGCTTAAAGTTGTAAATTTCACACCACACAGATTACGCGTATAAATGGAGCCTGTTTTATGGAACAGGCTCCATTTTTTGTACCGCTCGGGTAAGATAGTCCGCATGAATACTTCAATTGACATTTCCCACATCCGCAACTTCTCGATCGTTGCGCACATTGACCATGGCAAGTCCACGATCAGCGACCGCATCCTCGAGCTCACCCATACCGTCGACGAGCGCGACATGGAGTCGCAGCTGCTCGACACCATGGATATCGAGCGCGAGCGCGGCATTACGATTAAGTCCAATGCCGTCCGCGTGTCCTATGATGCCGACGACGGCGAGACGTATCAGTTCAATCTGATCGATACGCCGGGCCACGTTGACTTTACCTACGAGGTCTCGCGTTCTCTGGCCGCCTGCGAGGGCGCGGTGCTCGTCGTCGATGCCACCCAGGGTGTCGAGGCGCAGACCGTCTCCAACGCGACGCTCGCCATGAACGCCAACTTGGACATTGTTCCGGCCATCAACAAGATCGACCTTCCCTCGGCGCATCCCGACGAGGTTAAGACCGAGATCGAGGATGACCTGGCGATCCCTGCCGATGATGCCGTGTGCGTCTCGGGCAAGACCGGCGAGGGCATCCACGATCTGCTGGAGTCCATTGTCTTTTTGATCTCTCCGCCCAAGGGCGATGCGAACGCGCCGCTCAAGGCACTCATCCTGGATTCGTACTTCGACGAGTATCGTGGTGTCGTCGCCACGGTGCGCGTCTTTGACGGCTCTATCAAAAAGGGCGATACCCTGCTTATGATGCAAGCCAAGGGCGACTTTTTGGTCGACGGCGTGGGCGTCAAGCGTCCTGCCGAGACTCCGGTCGACGCGCTGACGGTCGGCGAGGTCGGATATGTGGTCACGGGCTTGAAGGATCCCGAGGCCGTTCGCGTGGGCGATACCCTTACGTGGGCGTCGAACCCCTGCCCCGAGCCGCTTCCGGGCTACCGCGAGGCCAAGCCCATGGTCTACACGGGCCTGTTCCCGATCGACAACAAGGACTACGAGAACCTGCGTGACGCCCTCGATAAGCTGCACGTCAACGACCCGTCGTTGGTGTGGGAGCCCGAGACCTCGGTGGCGCTCGGCTTTGGCTTCCGCGTGGGCTTCCTGGGCCTGCTGCACATGGAAGTCGTCAAGGAACGCCTGGAGCGCGAGTTCAACCTGGACCTCATTGCCACGAGTCCCTCGGTCGACTATCACGTCTACAAGACCGACGGCGAAATGATCGATGTCCGCAGTCCGCAGGACCTTCCCGAGGCCACACGCATCGATCGTATCGAGGAACCCTACCTCAAGGCAAAGATCATCTGCCCGCCTGAGTACACGGGTGCCGTCATGCAGCTCGCCATTGAGCACCGCGGCGTCACAACCGATATGATCCACCTGACGAGCAAATCGGTCGAGATGCGCTTCGATATGCCGCTCGCCGAGCTCATCTTGGACTTCTTCGATCAGCTCAAGAGCCGCACCAAGGGCTATGCCTCGCTCGACTACGAGTTCAACGAGTACCGTCCCTCCGAGCTCGTGAAGCTCGATATTTTGCTTTCGGGCGACGAGGTGGACGCGCTTTCGTTTATAGTCCATAAGGACAAGGCATATGGCCTGGCCCGTGGCCTGTGCGACAAGCTCAAGGAAATCATCCCGCGTCAGCTGTTCGAGGTTCCCATCCAGGGTGCTATCGGCAACAAGATCATCGCCCGTTCCACCGTCAAGGCGCGTCGCAAGGACGTTCTTGCTAAGTGCTACGGCGGCGATATCTCGCGTAAGCGCAAGCTGCTCGAGAAGCAGAAAGAGGGCAAGAAGCGTATGAAGGCCATCGGATCGGTCGAGGTCCCGCAGGAGGCCTTTATGGCGATCCTCAAGGTGGACGAGTAGGTCCATGGCGCTTTCTGATTACAGCAAGCGGCTGCTGGGCGCCTATGCCGAGCAGCCGTTCCTTATGGCTCCCATGGCGGGCGTTACCGACCCCGCCTATCGCATCATGTGTCGCCGCCGTGGTGCCAACCTTGCCTACAGCGAGATGGTGAGCGTGGCAGGCCTTGCCTATGCCAGCAAAAAAACGTGGCGCCTGGTGCTGCCGGCCGACGAGGAGCAGCAGATTTGCGTGCAGCTCTTTGGCTCCAAGCCCGAGCAGTTTGCGAGCGCCGTCGTCGCCGTCGAGGAGCGCGTTGGCGATCGCCTGTCGCTCATCGATATCAATATGGCATGCCCCGCCCGCAAGGTTGTCACCAAGGGCGAGGGTTCGGCGCTCATGCGCACGCCCGACCTGGCGGAGAAGATCGTCGAGGCCACGGTTGGCGCGGCGCACGTGCCCGTGACCGTCAAGATTCGCAAGGGCTTTTATGCCGAGGACCGCAATGCCGCGACATTTGCCCAGATGCTTGAGAGTGCAGGGGCTGCCGCAGTCGCCGTGCATGGTCGTTGCGCCACGCA
>CAJMPZ010000087.1 GCA_905215445.1 uncultured bacterium
TTCAGGCTCCCGGGCGGCGAGAAGGTCTACCTGAGCCCGGTCATCGACTGCTTCGGCGGGATGCTCGTCGCCTGGTCGATCGGGCTGCACCCCGACAAGCGCCTCGCGAATTCGAGCCTGCGCCTAATCCAAGCGAGATTCCAGACTCGACAGGCCATTGAGAGTCAGGTCGTTGGCGACCTCCGAGACGCGCTCGATAGGAACCGAGCCGTCAGACAGCGCCCATGTGCGATAGATTCCGATAATACCCGACAGCAAAAACGCCAGATAGTAGTCGAACATCTCGTCCTTGAGACCGTGGGGCAGCAGATCGCGCTCGGCAATCTCGTGCTCGAGCGGCGCACGAAGACGAGCCATAAAATCATCGAGCGGAATGTTCTCGATCAGCTGACGATTGAGCACCAGGTTGTTGCACAGCGCCTCGTTAACGGTTTTAAAGAAGGTCGCCGCCGCGCCCAGGGCGCGCTCGTTGGTGTCACCGTCCATGGAAGCAAGCGTTTTCTCGACCGAGTCGACAATCATCTCCACCACATCGACGGCAATGGCATCGAGCAAGCCATCAACCGTACCAAAGTGCACGTAGAAGGTTTTACGGTCGACATTGGCCTCGCGCGCGATGGCACTCACCGTAATGTCTGCCAGCGGCTTTTCCATGAGCAGGCGCTCGAAAGCGGAAAGGATGGCATTGCGGCTGCGAACGATGCGGCGATCAATACGCGGTTTACTGGTGGCCATGGGTGTGTCCCTTCGATATGCGAGCATTCATCAACAGATGAGAGATAATCTACGTAAGAGGATTATCCCCCATACAGCTCAAATATGCCCCGCATCATGAAGAACGCACGACTGCCCTACCGCGACTTAGGGTGCTTCTTCTTATTGAGCGCCGACGGAGATACGCGGATACCGTCGCCCGTCTGGCGCACATAGGCTTTATGAGCCGGCTTAGCGGTCCCAGAAGCCTTCTGAGCGTGCTTCCTGGGATCAACGGTAACAGCATTCGTGGGGTGCGGCTTAGTGGGCGCAGAGGGCGTCTGAGGCTCGCGGCCGAGCTTGCGCATCACGCGATCCCAGCGCGCATGGATGCTCTCGTTGTGGGCGCTCTTAAGGCCCAGCAGGGGCGCAGCCAAAATGGTCGGCGCAATAAATGTAATGAGGCGCCACAGCAGATAGCCGGCGGTCGAAGCCGACCCAAAGAAATGACCCAAGAACAATGCAAAGCCGCCCTCAGCGCCACCAGTTCCACCGGGCAAGGGAACCGCAGAGCTCAGCAGCTGGACAAAGGCGCTCGCGGCCATGACCGAAAAAAAGTCGACCTCGTGGTGGCCAAAAGCAAGCATCAGGAAATATGGAACCAGATAGAAAAACGCGAGCTGCAGCATGGTGATAAACACGGTGAGCAGCATGGAAGAAAAATGTCCGGCCGAAAGCTTGAACTTCTCGGAGAAGGAGTAGATCTCGCCGTCGACAAACGTGCGCCATCCCTCGATCTTAGTGGCCGAGACACCTATGCGCTCGAGCCAATTGATGATGCAATGGGCAACGCGCGTGACGGTCTTAGGCATGAGCGCGACGGCGAAGATGCCCAGCAAGATGCAGCAGTGCCCACCAAAGCTAAAGACGCACAGCAGCGTCATGTCGCCATAGCGCTCGGCAAAAAACGGCATGCGAGCAAGCAGTAGAATAGCCCCCCAGGCAACGAGGCCAAACTGATACACGATAAAGCGCGTGAACTGCGTGGCTCCGGCCTCGCCGACATTTTGGCCCGCCTTGGTCAGGCGGTAGATCTGGGCAGGCGTAGAGCCCATCATCATGGGCGTCAGGTTGCCAAAGAAGATGCCACTCGCCTCGACCGAGATCAGGTCGCGAATGCCGACGGGTGAATTGGGGTCGAGCCAGACGGCGATCGCATAGGCCACAATGCCAAAGAACAGATACATAAACATGCAAAGACACGCGACAACGAGCCAGGGCGCCTGGACGCTCGACATAGCAGCCCAGAACTGCCCCATCTGCCCGGTTACCACCAGATAGACGATATAACCCACCAGCACAACGCCGATAAAGATTGCGCCGCGGCGTGCGCTCTTATTGTCATCGCCGCCCGAGGCCTCAACCTCGACCTGGGGCTTGGACGTATGCTGAGAGGACTCCGTCATGAGACTCCTTCTAACAGTCAAAATATCTTGGTTATTGTACCCGTAAGGGCCATAAGCAGAACGCAAAGCTCTTGTTCAAACGGGAATGACAGACAGTTGTTTGATAATAAAAAACCCGGCCTTCCGTGGAAAGACCGGGTATCAGATGCGTGGTAGCCCGTACCAGATTCGAACTGGTGATCTCCGCCTTGAGAGGGCGGCGTCCTAAACCGCTAGACGAACGGGCCATAGGCCTCGGCAGAAAAGAAGTGGTAGCCCGTACCAGATTCGAACTGGTGATCTCCGCCTTGAGAGGGCGGCGTC
>CAJMPZ010000088.1 GCA_905215445.1 uncultured bacterium
TCCTGAGAGGAGTTCGATTCATTGGAAGTTTCCTGTTCACTAGCACTGTCACCGGGACCTGCTTGGCGAGCGAGCTGCTGTCAATGGACCAACCAAAGTCACCGCCTTCGACGGCACACTGCTTGCCATCGGCGCGCGTCCACCAGCGAGTGGAGCCCACGGTATTAAAGCCGTTGGCGAGCTCGGCTGCCCAGCTGCTGATCTGCGACGTATCGAGCGTGGGGTTGGCCGGATCGGCAAAGCTGATCCACTGCAATACGGAGCCGCCATCAACCTTGCCGGCATCTTCGCCGTTAAGCTTGAGGGTCACGTTGACGCCCAAGAAGTTATTGGCGGCATCGCATGCGGCCTGAATCTGATCATCGGTCAGCGTTCCATTGAGCGGCTCATAGGCATCGTTGCCGAGCTTGGAAAGATCTACGGTCTCGGCCAGCGAGGCAAGCTCGAGCTCGGCATACTTAATGACATGCTCGCGGTTGAGTTTTTCGTTGGAGCGCGCCTTCTCGACGGTAAACTTGCCGGCCTGCTCGTCATAGGAGCTATTGGCCTCGAACGCGCCCGAACGCCCCTCGTTAAACTCGTCGATGGCGGCGCCCAGATCCTTCTCAAACTGCTTTTGGTCAAAGGTGTCGGAGAGCATGGACAGGTCGACGTCTTGATCAAGATCGACTTCGTTGGAGCTAGCGGTTGTTTTGGTCTTGCCGCTTAAGGATTCTACAAGGCGAACCGGCCATACAAAGGCTTCGTTGGGGCTGATAATCTCTTTTGCGGCAGCTTCGCCGTCGACAATGGGCTCATCGGACTCGGGCTGATAGGTCCAGCTAAAGTCATCGCCTGTCACGGTGAGCTTATAGTGCTTCCAAGCCGAGTTGACCTTGGTGGCGGCAGACGAAGCGTTGGAGAACGAGACATCGACGCCGGCGATAGTGGTGTTGGGGTAGGCTACCTGCGAAAACGCTACGACGCCTACGATATAGACAATGACGATAAGACCCAGGACGACAAAGAGCGTCGTTTTTTTGCCCGACTTATTGTTCTCGGTGGGTTTGCGCGCGGGGCCGCGATCGCCTCGACCGTGCGTGGGGGGCTGCTTGGGCGTATTGCCGTTTGCCTGGCGCTGCTGACGTTGCTGGCGCTGCTGGTTCGGGCGTTGCGAAGCGTTTGCCGCACCACGCTGCTGACCGTGGCTCGGCGCGATAGGACGCGGCGACTGAACGCCGCCGGTGTGCCTGCTCGGCTGCTGCGGATCGGGAATCAGTTGAGTTCGATCGTTTTGCGACA
Organism: uncultured bacterium; assembly: GCA_905215445.1. Taxonomy (GTDB): domain Bacteria; phylum Actinomycetota; class Coriobacteriia; order Coriobacteriales; family Coriobacteriaceae; genus Collinsella. The sequence goes on from CAJMPZ010000088.1 coordinate 1,282, forward strand.
TCGTGTGCATATCCTTCGAATTTCGCCTTGCGGCTCATCGTGTTTTTACTGGGCTTGCATTATAGCGATTACCTAGTTGATTGTGGTATGGAAACGGTGGCATTCAAAAGAGGTGGGACATTTGTCCCACCTTCGAGTCGTTCTTTGTCGCTATCCGCACACACCGCATTTTGCACAGGCCGAAAGTGCGGCCGGAGCCTGCGCGATGCCGCCCTTTGCCGTCTCGCGCAGCGTGGCCGGCAACGCGTGGCCCACCGAGAGCACGACGTGCGCCATCTGGTCAAACGGCACCAGGCTCTTAATGCCGGCGAGGGCAAGCTGTGCGGAGCTAAAGGCGGCTGCCACACCGATGGCGTTGCGGTTTTGGCAGGGCACCTCCACGAGGCCACCGACGGGGTCACAAACGAGGCCCAGCAGATTACTCAGCGCGATGGAACTGGCGTCGAGCGCCTGCCCGGGCGTGCCGCCGAGCATCTGCACCAGTGCGGCGGCGGCCATGGCGGCCGCACTTCCGACCTCGGCCTGACAGCCGCCCTCGGCGCCGGCAACGCAGGCGCTCGTGGTGAGGTTGAGGCCGATGGCGGCGGCGCAATAAAGGGCATCCATGACCTGCTCGTCGTCCAGCTGCAGATGGTCGGCGAGCGCCAGCACGCAGCCGGGCACGACACCCGCGGAGCCTGCCGTGGGAGCGGCGACGATCACTCCCATCGTGGCGGAGCGCTCGAGCACGGCCATGGCGCGGGCCACGGCGTCGGTTTGGACGGCGCCCATCAGGCTTATGCTCAGATCGTTTCGGCTGGT